>CAYYSD010000022.1:0-10030 GCA_964474285.1 uncultured Anaerolineaceae bacterium
CGGCCAGCGTTGGTAGGGGCCGTCAGGCGAGCCCACGAGTACTTGATGTCGTCGGTCGTCATGGCGCGACCGTTGACCGGCGCGACATTGTGGAATTTCACGTTCGGGCGGAGCTTGACGGTCCACTTGAGGCCATCCGGCGTGTTTTCGGCGCTGGCCGCGGCGTCGCCGGTGGGGCGGACGTTCGCGCGGAGAATGCCAGGGCCGGTCTTGTACTTGAAGAGGCGGCTGTAGACATACCCGGACATGGTCTTCGTGGCAAAGCTAACGTTGCCATGCGGGTCGATCGTCGGGGGGTCTCCGTAGATCACGTGACGATAGACGCCGCCCTTGACCGCCCCGGCAAACGGGTCGACCGGCGTTGGGCTCGTTGCGGCTCCCGCGGTAGGCGTCGCGAGAGACGAAAGCGACGAACCGCCGCCGTCGTCGTCGTCGCCGCAGCCGACCAGTGCCAGGCCAGCTGTGCCCGCGAGGCCTGCACCAGCGGCGCCCAGCATGCGCCGCCTGCTCCAGTGTCGATTCCAGTAGTCTGACTTCACCAAGGCGCTCCCCTGATCCCGGCCGGGTGGTTTGGTATGACGCTCGTTATACAGGCCGGGTTCTATATGATTCATCACTCGCAACAATTGCGCCAGTAGAAAGTGTTCGACATATTCGAATAGTTCGCAATCTGCCGGAATCTCTCGAGGCGCAATCGATTGCAGCGCCACGGAATCGAGGGCTATCCCTTATCTCCTCGTCATAGGCCTAACGGGGCCGTCGATGTAGGCTGGTGGGAATGGATTCTTCCCCCGTGCAGCCCGCGCGCGCCGCGGACCTCACCGAGCAACCGGCGTCTCGTCCTCCAGCCCTCTTCCTCATCTCGATCTTCGCAGTGGCGATCGCCTTGTTGATGTTGGTGCTGGCGGTGCTGAGCACACGTGGCGGCGGGAAAGACCAGCCCGCGACGGCGAGCCCCGACGAAACCCCGTCCGCAACCACGGCCCCCGCGACGCAAGCAGGTGCAAGTCCTACCCGGCCCACCGGCGCAACGACCGCGCCCCCGACCGCCCGGCCCGGCATCACAACGGTCGCGTGCGGCGATATCCTGGTACCGGTGGACAAGCAGCATGCGCTGCCTTCAGATTGCGGCCCACCAGACCTGCGCCAGATCCCGGCGGAATGGAGCCTTGGCGGAGCGCAGTACCTGCGCTCGGCGGCCGCCGCTGCCCTTATCGCCATGTTCGAAGCGGCGCAGAAGGAAGGAATCCGCATTTACGCGTTGAGCGGATACCGCAGCTATGACACGCAGGCGGTTGTGTTCAACAACGAGGTCGCGACCTATGGGCTTGCCGTTGCAGAAAAGCAAAGTGCCCGGCCCGGCCATAGTGAACACCAGCTCGGGACGACCATGGACATCACCTCCCCCTCAGTGAACAACGACCTCGTCGAGGCTTTCGGCGACACGGCTGAGGGAAAGTGGCTGGCCGAGAACGCTCACAGGTGGGGATTCGCCCTGAGCTATCCCCGGGGGAAGGAAGCCATCACGGGCTATATCTACGAACCATGGCACTTCCGTTACCTTGGCGTGGATGTCGCGGCGGCATACCGGTCGAGCGGCAAAGCCCTCAACGAATACCTCGCTGCGCGCTAAGGCGTGCCCGGCAGCTTGAGATTCATGGCAACATCCGGGGGCACTTCTGTCACGGGAAGCGTGGCTGGAGCGATCACGATGTCGAAGATGTCGCCCCACGCTGCCTCGTAGTAGTCGCCGGGGCCCTCGTCGTCGGCTTCCCAGATAAGCACAACCTGCGGCATGTTCTCGGGCGCGTTCACCCAAAATTCGCCCACGACGCTGGCTCGGTGGGGATGCTCGAAGGTCTTGCGCCGTTCGAACGCCGCCAGACCCTGGAGCGGATTCGTGCCGGCTTTGAACTTCATGTAGGCCACGTAGAGCGCCATCGGCGCAAGTATACGGCGGAGTGACGCGTCAGCCGGCGTACTCCCAGCCGAGGTCTCGCTCGATGAGCATCTCGCCAGTGCGCAGCACCTCGCCGTCCGTCACGCGCCCGATGACGATCGTGTGGTCGCCGGCCGGCACGAACTGCTCGGCGTCGCACGTGACCCAGCCTAGCGACTTGTCGAGAACGGGGCAGCCATTGTCATGGATCCCGTAGTCGATGCCCGCAAGCTTGTCGATGACGGCGTCCGCGGCATCGCCGGTACGTCCGCGCACCTTCTTCGATTCGGAAGGCATAACGACCGCGCGCGCGATCTCGAGACCGTCCTTCTCATGCAGGAGGTTCACGCTGAACACGTTCGTCTCACGGATGAAACGGAGCGTGCGCGCGTCATTTTCGATGGCAACCGCGAGGAGCCTGGGCTTGAACGACACCTGCATCACCCAGTCGGCCAGCATGGCGTTGAGGTCACCGACGGCGGAGTGGGAGCCGATGACGTGGACTCCGTAGGAGAGAGCGAGCATGGCGCGTTCGACTGGTTCAATCTCCTTCGGAGTGCCGGGCATCGAAGGGAGAGGCGGGTGTTCGACCACGGGGAAGTCCTTGGTTCGTATTCTGCATCCATCGTGCCACGCCGCCCGTCATGGCGCAGTCATGGAGGACGGTCCGCGCTGCGGACTCCTCTCGGGCGGCAAGAGCGATGAGGGCCGTCGCCGGGTGCTCAGCCGGAAGCCAGCGAAGATGACGATGATTCCCAGGAATTCCGTCACGTAGAGCACCTCCGTGTAGCCAGCACGTGTGAAGCTGCCGCCGATTCCCGGGAGAATGGCTCCGGCTGCGATGAGGACGTTGGCCCAGGCGCGCGCGTTCGAGTTGCCCGCCTCCCGGTACTTCAGCGCGGAGTAGATGGCGCCGCCCACCAGGAAAATGAAGGCGTACGTGTTGATGAACGGGCTGAAGGCGCGCACCCACGTCCACTCGATGACGTCGCCGCTGAGGCGGTGATCCTCAGCGAGGCTGGCATCGACGGGTGTAAGCATGACGCAGACCGCCGCGACCACGATGAACGCGACGAGCGCGAACGCCATCCGGTGGGCCAGGCGGCGTTGGAGCAGGAGATACACGGTACCCTGCGCAAGGGGCGCTCCTCCAAGCAGTGCGCCCGTGATGTACCACGCACGGAAGACGTGCTCGTTCCAACCCACCACCGTCGTATAGGACTCCGTGAAAGTTCCGGCGCCGAAGAGAGCGATGCCTGCAGTCCACCAGAGGAGGTGCAGCGCCCGGTCCCGCTCGCGGTAGCGGCGAAACACTACCCATGCGAACGCGGCTGAGAGCACGGTCGTGGCGATGGGGATGTAGGAAACGAAGCCGGACAGCAGGAGTACCCCTCGCTCTGTTGGCCCAAAGATACCAATAGCGACTATTTCTAGCAAATCATTGACTGATGTGATAGATTTGTCGAGTACTTGAACTCCGCGGTGAGCTCTCGGCAGGTTAAGCTGGCCCCATGAACCCTCCAGGCCTCAATCGCTGCGTTGAATTAATGAGGTCGCGCCGCGGAGTCTGTGCCAGGTGAGCGGCCCGAACGATTCTCCCTTTGAGGCCGAGCATTTTGCCCGCGAAGATGAAGCGCCGGACGCGGAGTTTTACCAGTCCCCTCGCTTCGTCACCCATATCGACGATGCGGCGATCGCGGCCCTCACGCGCTTCTACGGGGAAACGCTCCCTCCCAACGGGGCAATCCTCGACCTGATGTCGAGCTGGGTTTCGCACCTCCCCGGCGACAACGCGTACGCGAGCGTGACCGGCCTGGGGATGAACGCCGCGGAATTGCAGGCGAACCCGCAGCTGAGCGATTGGCTGACCCAGGACCTCAACATGATGCCCGCGCTTCCATTCGAAGACGACGCGTTCGATGCGGCGGTCGCGACCGTTTCCGTGCAATACCTGACGCGGCCGGTTGAGGTGTTCGCGGAAGTCGGCCGTGTGTTGAAACCCGGTGCTCCGTTCATCGTCGCGTATTCGAACCGTTGCTTCCCAACGAAGGCGGTGGCTGTCTGGCGCGCCCTCGGTGATCGCGACCACGCGAACCTGATTCACACCTACTTTCAATTGAGCCGACGTTTCGGGGACGCGACTGCATACAACCTGAGCCCGGCTCCCGGGCGCACCGATCCGGTGTTCGCCGTGGTAGCCCGCTCAATCTGAACCTGCCGCTTCCCAGCGGGTGTATGGTGGATCAGTGGGCAGCTGCGCTGTCGAAAGTTGGCACCCCCAATGGGATGGTTGAAGAAGCTTCTCGGGCGAGAACAAACACACGAACAGTGGCTCGAAAGTCACCCTGGGAAAGAATCCACGAAGGGCACCCCTCCCAGCGTTTCTTCGGAAGAGCAGAAGAACATGCGCGAGCGAATGGAACAGGAGATGGACGCTCAGAACGCGGCGCGGCGCAGCCAGTGAATTGTCCCCGCTGCGGCTCGAATTCTGTCCTTCGCAATCACGATACGGTTTCCTGCCTGCCGTGCGGGCATGTTCTCGAAGAACCAGCCCGCCAGGCCTGGGATGCGGGCTCGTTCCCGCGCGGCGGCGGCAAGCACTCGGCTCCGGCGTGGTCCGCCGAGGAGCGGCTGGCGTGGGCGAGCGAGCCGGCCCGCCGCTGAAAGCGGGCTATCCCGGCACGATGTGGATGTCCGCTGCCGGGATCTCCAAAATCCAGTCCTTGCGGCGGGCCACCCCCAGCACCTCGTAGGGCCGGGCCGCAATTTCCACTTGCACTGCCAACCCGGATGGAGTCTCGAAGTGCAACGCGTGCGTGTTGCCGTAGGCGAACTCCTCGCGGATGACGCCGGGCACGGTGTTCGGGCGTTCCGCCGAATGGTCGCGGAGGAGATTGACCCGCTCGGCCCGCACAAGGGCGTATACTGGCGTGCCCGGAGCAAGCGATGGGAGCGGGCTTTCGCACTGGAGCGCGAGCCCGTCAACGGCGACCACCACGCCCGTGTCGTTCGCGCCCGATACGCTGCCTGGCCAGATGTTCGCGACTCCGGTGAGTTCGGCGACACGACGGTTGGCCGGCCGGCGAAAGACCGTTTCACGGTCCGCAAACTGGAGGACCCGCCCCTCATCGAACACCGCCAGCCGGTCGGCCAGAAGATGTGCTTCCCGCAGGTCATGCGTGACGAACACAATGGTCAGGCCCAGTTCCTCGCGAAGCCTCAGCAGTTCCTTACGAAGGCTGATGCGAAGGGACTCATCAAGCGCGCTGAACGGTTCATCGAGGAGCAGCAGCCGAGCGCCGCGGCCGAGGGCGCGCGCCAACGCTACGCGCTGTTGCTGGCCGCCGCTCAGGCTGCGTGGCATCCGTTTTTCGAAGCCTTGCAGGCTGAGGAGCTCGAAGAGCTCGCTGGCCCTGCGCTCGCGCTCTTCCGCCGTCCCGCGCATGCCGAACTGCACGTTGTGTCCGACGGTCATGTGGGGGAAGAGAGCGAGGTCCTGTACGACATAACCGATCGAGCGTTGTTGCGGCGTGCGGTTGGTGTTCGCGTTCGAATCAAACACCGTCACGCCGTCGATGGTGATGCGTCCACGTTCGGGCCGCACCAGGCCGGCAATCATTTGCAGCGAAAGGCTTTTCCCGGCGCCCGAGTGTCCGAAGAGCACCACGATCTCCTGGTCGGCCGCGAACCGGGCGTCGAAGCGGAAGTCACCGAGGGCCAGTTCGGCATCGAACTCGAGCGTCATGGGGCCTGGCTCGCGCGGGACGAGATGATGCGGAAGAGCCAGAGCGCCGCCAGCGCGACCGCGAGCAGCGTGACCGACAGGGCGACCGCCGCGGCGAGCCCGCCCGAGCCTTCGAACGCGGCGATGATCGCGAGCGGCATCGTCTGCGTTGAGCCCTGGAGGCTCCCGGCGAAGATGAGCGTCGCGCCAAGTTCGCCCATGGCTCGCGCCCAGCAAAGGATGACCCCGGCAAGCATGGCAGGCCGTGCCTGCGGCGCGAGCACGGTCGCGAAGGTTCGCACACGGGAGGCGCCAAGGGTGTAGGCGACGCGTTCGTACTGAGGGTCGACCGCGGCGATGCCAGCCCGGGCGGCGCGCACGTAGAACGGCGCTGCCACCAGCGTCTGCGCCATGATCACCGCGGTTGTGCGGAACCCGAACGTGAAGCCGAACCAGTCTTCGATGGGCTCACCGATGAGGCCGCGCCGTCCGAAGGCTGTGAGCAGAGCAACGCCGGCCACGGTTGGCGGCAGCACGATGGGGAGATCCACGAGGGCGTCGCACAGTTCGCGCCCGGGGAACCGGGCCCGCGCCAGCACGTAGGCCAGCGGCGTTCCAAAGACGACCGCGAGAATGACCGTGACCGTCGATGTCCACAACGACAGCAACAGCGCGTCCCGGGCGGTGGCGGAGGTGGCGAGTTCCCACGTACGGCCGTCTTCTACGGCGCGTTGCAGGAGCCCGGCCAGCGGAAGCAGAAAGAAAAGCGCGAAGGCCGCCACGAGAATGGCCACCGTGACGCCTGCGGCACGATCTGCGCTGAGGCGCGCCATCATGGCAGCGTGTCGCCCTGGCGTTCGAGTTCCCAGGCATACTCGCCGAGCCAGCGCAGGGTAGCCTCCGCCGCGGAGAGCTTCGAACGCGCAACAAGCACGTCAAATCCCGTCGCACCCTCCACACGCTCCCGGATGTCCCGGAGATACGCCTCACAGGCCACGAGCTGATTGCGAAGCAGCGCCCTTTCGGCGGCGGGGTCGAGGAGGTGGAGGAAGTAGAGCTTCAACAGCAGGTCCAGGCGCGCTTCCCGCATCCGGAGGACCGGCTGCCGGAGCCATGCGTCGACATCCGCGCGGCCGCGCTCGTTCAGCTCATAGATCTTGCGTGGCGGCCGCAGCCCGACTCGCTCCTGCGTCCATGACACGAGCCCGCGTTCCTCGACGTTGCGGATGTAGGTATACAGCTGGCTCTGCTCGATCGGGCACACGTCGTTGAGACGCACGGACTCAACGTAGCGGGCCATTTCATACCCGTGCATGGGCCGCAGCGCCAGGAGGGCGAGCACGACGTATTCGCCGGGCAGGAGTGCGCGTTCAGTCACGGAACGCAACACTAGCAATCACAGAACTACTTGGCAAAAAAGTAATGGAGTCCAATCATGCAGATCTCGGGCCGTAACCAGCTCAGAGCACGAGTCACCCGGATCAACCTCGGCGACGTGATGGCCGAGGTCATCATGGAACTCGATGGGGGCCAGGCCCTCGTTGCGGCCATCACCCGTTCCAGCGTCGAGTCGCTTGGACTGGCGGTCGGGCATCCCGTCTACGCGGTCATCAAGGCGACGGAGATCATGGTCGGTAAGGACTGAACGCAATCAGAGAGTCATCGGCTTGCGGCTCGTGAACTCGTAGAGCATGGCCGGCCGGTGGGCGCCGGTCTTCGTGAGCTTCCCGGTCTCCCGTACGATCCCGAGGCTTTCCACTCGCCGCCGGAAGTTCCTCTTGTCCATCTCTTCGCCGAGGATGGCTTCGTATACGCGCTGCATCTCGGTCATTGTGAAAAGGGACGGGAGAAGGCTGTACACGACGTTCGTGTACTCGAGCTTGTTGCGCAGACGCTCCTCGGCGTACGCGACGATGCGCTCGTTCTCGAAGGCCAGGCCCGGCAAATCACGCACGGGGTGCCAGGCCGGGCGCCACTCGGAGTCCGACCGCAGCCGTGTCTGTTCCAGGTCGACGAGCGCGAAGTACGTCACCACGAGGTCCGCGAGCCCTTCGCCGAGCCGGTCGAAGGTGTAGAGCTGTTCCAGGAAGACGTCGAATACCCCGGTTTCGTCGGCGAGCTTGCGCTTGGCGGCCCCGTCGAGGGATTCGCCTTCGTGGAGCACGCCACCGGGCAGTGCCCACTTGCCTTTGCATGGCTCTGCCGCGCGCTCGATGAGCAGCGCACTCAGATGTCCGTCCTGCACGGTGAAGATGACGACCACCACTGCCGCTGCCATCGTCTGCAAGTGTAGCCCCTTCACAACAACGGAACGTTGCCCCGCCGTCGTCAATCCTGCGCCGCTCAGGCCACGAATCAGGTCCATCCGCCCCTGCCGTGTTTCCGGCCGCGATGGACACTCGTGACACGCTTGAGGTGTACGCATGACGCTCGCAATCTCGGACTCACCGGCCGCACCGGTCCAAACAGACCTGATCATCGAAGCGCGAGGCTTATCCAAGACCTACGACGGTGGCGAGACGGCGGTGCACGCCCTGCGCGATGTCTACTTCTCTGTGCCCCGCGGCGACATGGTCGCCATCATGGGTCCCTCCGGCTGCGGTAAGACCACGCTCCTGAACTGCCTGAGCGGGCTCGACACGGTCGATGGCGGGCAGGTCATCATTGAGGGCGTAGACCTGAATTCGCTGTCTGACCACGACAGATCGCGCTACCGGGCGCGCCGCATGGGTTTCGTCTTTCAGACGTTCAATCTGCTCCCGGTCCTTTCGGCCGTCGAAAACGTGGAACTGCCGCTGGTGGTCTCGGGGATGCCCGCGAAGGAGGCGAGACAGCGAGCGCTCGCCGCCCTGGACCGGGTCCAACTGCGGGACCGTGCCAGCCACTGGCCCAACCAGATGAGCGGCGGTCAACGCCAGCGCGTCACCATCGCCCGTGCCCTCGTGAACGACCCGGCCATCGTCTGGGCGGATGAGCCAACCGGGAACCTCGATTCGCAAACCGCAGACGACGTGATGAGCCTGATGGAACAACTCAACCGCCAGAACCGGCAGACATTTGTGCTCGTCACCCACGACAACGGCATTGGCGCCCGCTGCAACCGGATCGTCCGGATGCGTGACGGGGCCATCGTCGGAGAGGAACGCCTCCGGTGAGCGAACTCTTCGGCCTCTCGATGACGGTCATCATGTTCATCCTGCTGGCGGTCCTGGGGCTATGCGTGGTGGCTTCCATCATCACCTTTTTCGCGGGCCGGGTGATGTTCCGGATGGGCGTGCGCAACATCGGACGGCGCCGCGCGCAGAGCACGCTCGTCGTCTCGGGTCTCATGCTGGCCACCATCATCATCACCGCGTCGTTTACGACCGGCGATTCGCTCGATTACAGCATCACGAGCATCACCTACGACACGCTTCAGCGTACCGACATCAGCCTCCACCACTTCCAGTCGCCCGATGCATCCGAGGACGGGAACCGCCCTTATGCTCGCGAAGACCTCGGCCATCGCCTTCAGGACGCGTTCGCAAGCGACGCCGACATCGAAGGCTTCGTGCCGTTCCTGTTCGAACCTGTCCCTACCTTCAATGCGCGCACAAGGCTGAAGGAGGCGACCGTGATCCTCGCGGGCTCGACCGCCGCGGACCTCAATCCGTTCGGTGGGCTCACCCTGGTCAATGGCGACGACGCGAGCGTCGCAAACCTGGGCGACGACCAGGCCTACGCGAACGAAACGGCCGTCGAGAAGATGGACATCCGTGTCGGCGACGTCATTACCATCTACGTGAACGGCGAAGAGCGTCTGCTCACCGTCGCCGGAATTGTTCGCGATGAGCGGGCCACGGGTTCCCTGGAATTCGGCCCCGGGGCGGCCTTGCCGGGCCTGGCGGCGAAGCTCTCGACGGTGCAGCGTCTCACCGGCCACGAGGGCGAGATTAACTCCGTCAGCGTTGTGCTCCGGGGCGGAGTGCGCGGCGGGCTCGCGCACAGCGAAGCAGCGGCGGAGAAGCTCACCGCTTTCATTGCGACTGATGCCGGTAAGCAACAACTTGGCCTTGGTAGCGCCGGCTTCCAGGTGGAGCAGGTGAAGAAGGATGCCGTCGACGATGCCGAGCTCGTCGGGAACCTGTTCACGACGATCTTCCTCGTGCTGGGCCTTTTCTCGATCGCGTCGGGCGTGCTGCTCATCTTCATGATCTTCGTCATGCTGGCGGCTGAGCGGCGCCAGGAGATGGGCATCATCCGGGCGGTGGGCGCGGAACAGAAGCACCTGGTGCAGGCATTCCTGGCGGAAGGCATCGTCTACGACCTCGTCGCCGGGATCGCCGGGATCGTCCTTGGCGTGGTCTTCGCCGTCGTGATCGTCGTGG
>CAYYSD010000022.1:10040-28091 GCA_964474285.1 uncultured Anaerolineaceae bacterium
CATCGGTGAGGACTTCTCCTTCATCCAGTCACACGTGACGGCCCGTTCGCTTGTCGTGAGCTTCTGCCTTGGGGCAGTGCTGACTTTCATCACGGTGGTCATGTCGTCGCTCTACGTGAGCCGCCTGAACATCGTTGCGGCCATCCGGGGGCGCAGCGACAGCGGCGTGCGAGAGAAACGGCAGAAGCGATCCTGGAAGTGGTTTGTCATCGGCCTGCTGATGTTGCCCATCGTCGCGCCGCTCGGTTTCTACTGGCTGCTGCGCAAGGCCTTCGGGCTGCCCCAGATCTGGAGCGCAGTGCCGGTGCTGGCCATCGCAGGCATCGGCGGCCTGGCCGCGGGCAAGGCCACCGGTTCTGCCGTGTTGTTCTCCATCGGCATCTCGCTCGTTCCGATCGCGATGGCAATTGTGGCAACGGCGAAGGGAGCCAACGGACGCCTCAGCTGGTCATTGGCCGCCGCGTTCGTTGCCGGGTACTGGTTGATGCCCTGGGATCTGAGCGAGAAGCTGTTCGGGACGTTCGACAACCCTGGTGGCATGGAGATGTTCGTGCTCTCGGGCATCATGATCGTGGGCAGCTTCACGGTCATCATCGTCTACAACGCGCGGCTCATCTCCTGGATCTACGGTGGCTCCAGCCTTGGCCGGAAAGGCTACCTGGTCGGAGTCGCGATCCTGGGCGTCGCCGCGGCTTTCACTGTGGGCGCAAAGGCGCTCGGCACCAGTGCGGGCAGCATTGCGGACATCGGCTACCTGGTGGCAATCATCCTCACCGTGGCAGCCATCTTTTCGCTCATTGCCCAGAGATTCAACGGGCTTGCGCCGGCGCTCAAGATGGGTGTGGCCTATCCCCTCGCCAACCGCTTCCGCACGGGCATGACGATTGCCATGTTCTCCCTGATCCTGTTTTCCATCACGGTAATGAGCGTGATCAACGCCTCCTTCCTGCAATTGTTTGCGGGGGACGACGCCCGAGCGGGTTGGGACGTCGTGGTCAACACGAACCGGAACAACCCGATCGACGACCTACGCGCCGCACTGCTCGAGGAGGGCTCCTTCGATGCCGCCCAGGTCGACGCCGTCGGAGCGTTGACATCGGTTGACGACGACCGCCAGTCCATTCGCATGACCGGTGACGATGACTGGGCCAAATACGTCGTTCGAGCGGGCGACAACGCATTCTGGGAAGCCCTCGAAGCGAAACTCGACTACCGCGCGACCGGCTACGATTCAGATCGCGCCGTGTTCGACACGGTGCAGTCCGGCCAGGGCTTCGCACTCATTTCCGCAACGGCGATGGCAACGACGTCGACGTTCAGCGATGGGAGCTTCACGGCTGATGTCGCGGTGTCTAACGATCGATTCGAGCCGTTCCAGATAGAGATTCGCAACGAAGCGACGGGCTCCATCGAGACCGTGACGGTCATCGGTGCGCTGTCGCAGCGTATCCCTATCGGCCTGTTTGCGGGCCTGCTCATCAGCGAATCGACCAACACCAGCCTGTTTGGCGCGTCGGAGTTCGACGTGTACTACGTTCGCCTCGGCAGCGGGGTGGACAGCGTTCGTGCCGCCCGCGATATGAAGGCAGCGCTCGTGACGCGCGGCGTCGAAACATTCTCGATCGAAGAGGAAATCGACGAAGGCCTCGCCATCTCGCGCGGTTTCCTTCGGCTGATGCAGGCCTTCATGGCCCTCGGGTTGATGGTGGGCATCGCCGCGGTCGGCGTCGTGGCGCTCCGCTCCGTGGTGGAACGCCGCCAGCAGATCGGCATGCTTCGCGCCATCGGCTACGAACGCCAGACGGTCGCCTGGAGCTTCCTCTTCGAGACGGCATTCATCGCGCTCATGGGCGTGGGCTCCGGAGTTCTCGGCGCCGTCATCCTCTCGCGCAATCTTGTCACTTCGCCCGAATTCACCGGGACGGAGGGGCTCGCGCTCTTCGTTCCGTGGCCGGAAATTATCGGCTTTTCGGTGGTCGCGTTCGTCTTCGCGATGCTCATGACGTGGTGGCCGAGCCGACGGGCGGCTTCCGTTCCCATCGCGGAGGCGCTTCGATACGAGTAGCCGCTGCGCCGCCGCCGGTTCCGGGCCGCGTTCGGGTGACCCATGCATGCGCGCGTCCTACAATGAGTGTCTGCGCGGAGAGGTCGCATAGTGGCCGAGTGCGGGCGCCTGCTAAGCGCTTACTGGGTGTATAACTCAGTCGAGGGTTCGAATCCCTCCCTCTCCGCCAGCACCCACCCCGCTGTTGTTCGCAGCACACAGGCCCGTCGTGACGAGGACTCCCACCGAAATGCCTGACCGCTACTACCTCTGGACCGTTGGCTGCCAGATGAACAAGGCAGATTCGGAGAAGCTCGCTGCCGGCTTCGACCGCATCGGTCTTCGCGCGACGGATCGCATCGAGCGCGCCGACATCGTGGTCCTGAACACCTGCAGCGTGCGCCAGCACGCCGAGGATCGCGCGTATTCCAAACTCGGGCGCGTGCGCGACATCAAGAAGCAGAACCCGGACCTCAAGGTCGCCTTGATGGGCTGCATGGTCGGACTCAAGACGGACGAGTTGGAGAAGCGCTTCCCACAGGTCGACGTGTTCGCCCGCCCGCAGCAATTCGATGGCATCATGCGGCTCGTCGAAGCCCCGGCGGAAGACCTTGGAGGGGAGTTCTGGCCGTCCACCTACGCCGTTCCCGAAGGGCCGATGGCCTATGTACCGGTCGTTCATGGATGTAACAAGTTCTGCACCTACTGCATTGTTCCTTACCGCCGCGGCCGAGAACGCAGCCGCCCGATCGATGAGATCGTGCGCGAAGTCGCGTACCTCACAGTCCACGGCGTGCGCGAAGTGACACTCCTGGGCCAAACCGTCGAGGCCTACGGCCACGACCTGGAAGCCCAGCCGGACCTTGGCGACCTCATGCGCGAGCTCTCCGCGATCGAGAGGCTTCAGCGCATCCGCTTCCTGACGTCCTATCCGAAGGACATGACGCGCCGCATCCTGGACGCTGTGGCGGGGCTGCCGAAGGTGATGGAGTGCTTCTCTCTGCCGGTCCAGGCCGGGAGCGACGCGGTGCTCGAATCGATGCGGCGCGGCTACACGAAAGCGGACTATGTCACCAAGATCGCCGAAGTACGAGACCTGATGCCAGGCGCCGGCATCACAACGGACATCATCGTCGGCTACCCCGGCGAGACGGACGCGGATTTCGAAGAGACGTGCGAGCTGCTCGAAGCGCTGCGTTTCGACAAAGTCCACGTCGCCGCTTATTCACCCCGGCCCGGGACGATCGCGTTCCGCAAAATGGAAGACGACGTGCCGGCGGCCGTGAAAGCAGCCCGGCTTCATCGTATCGAAGTGATCGAGGCCCGCATCTCCGCCGAGATCAACGCCCGGTATGTCGGCACAACGCAAACCGTACTCATCGAAGGCGTGCGCAATGATCAGCCGTTCGGGCGGACGCGCACGGGCAAGCTTGTGCACATGGATGTGCCTGCCCGCGTTGGCTCCATGGTGGATGTCCGCATCGAGCACGCCGGCCCATTTTCACTGCGCGGCGCCCCCGTCGATGCGCTGGCTCTCGTCTGAGCTGCCTCAGTTGCCCACCATTGGGATGACCTGCCATCGCGGCAGCGTCCTGCCCGCGGGGTCCGTCGACCGGCTGTAGGGCCCGGGCCGGCCGTGCGGATCGCGCTGGCCGAGCGTCGACTCGGGGTGACCGCCGGGGCACGCATAGTTCGTGTCGAAACCGTAGTCGTAGTACTGCACCATGACCACGACGCCACCGGCGAAGGCAAAGGCCGGGTTGGCACAGCGCCTGGCGGCCATCTCGATGCCCTGGGCGCCCGCGGTCCAGACCGGTACACCGGGCGCGTAGCCTCCCGCAATGATGCGCCACTGGTAGGGCGTGCCGTAGATCCCCACGGGCAGCCTTCGCTCCTGGAAGCCTTCGAGCACCCCCCGGATGACCTGGGCGTTGTGGACAGGGTCGTTCGTCCAGTAGTTGCCTCCTTCGACATCGAGCCACCACATCGACGGTGTGATGCCCAGCGACTGCGCGCGAGCGATGACTTCGCGGGCGTTGGCATGGCCGTAGTTGTAGGCGCGGCACCAGTCGTCGCTCTCTTCGCACGTGCCGTAGGGACCGTTCAGCGCCTCGATCCGGCCGGGTTTCGGGAAGTCTGTGTTCACGTAGACCGCCGGGTGAGTTTCCACACGTTGTGCCCAGCGGTACTGGTGGAGGAAACACGGGTTAGCGGTGAATGGCTTGCCACCGTTGATGCCCACGATGGCGAATGCGACGGGGCCGGGCGGGTAGGCCTTGCCGCACTGGGGCCACGAGATGTCGAAGCCTGGTACCTGTCCGAACGGCTGTTGCGCATGCGCTGTGACAGGGCCGTCAGAGAAGAGCACGAATGCGGCCAGCAGGGACAGTGCTGTCGCGACGAGTTTGGTTCTGCCGGGCACGGGGCCTCCACCAGTCCCCACCGCGCGCCCAAAGCTAGCAGACCGGCCCAGCCCCATCCACATTTCTTAACTGCGGCGAGGGCACCTTTCCGAACCGGGAAATCGTTCGCCCGCCCATTTGGCCCTGTGCTAGACTCCGCCGCGCTCAGCCAGAGCGAGGAGAGGACGATGCAAGACTTCGAAGGAAAGGTCGCCGTTGTCACCGGCGCGGCGAGCGGCATCGGTCGGGGCATGGTGGGGCGCTTCGCCCGGGCGGGGATGAAGGTTGCGCTTGCAGACGTTGAAAAAGAAGCACTCGTCATTGCGGAGAGCGAACTCCGGAACCTGGGCGCCGACGTCCTCGCCGTGCAGACGGACGTCTCCAGCCTGGGATCAATGGAAGCGCTGCGAGATCTCGTGCTCGACCGCTGGGGCAAAGTGCACGTGCTCTGCAACAACGCAGGCGTCTCTGGCGGAGGTGGCGGCGCCATCTGGGAGACCACCGAGAACGACTGGCAGTGGGTGCTCGGCGTCAACCTCATGGGCGTGGTCCACGGGCTCCAGGCGTTCGTGCCGACGATGCTTTCGCACGGCGAAGAGGGCCACATTGTGAACACGTCGTCGGTGCTGGGTCTGTACTCCGGGCCGGGTTCGATCTATGGAGTGTCCAAGCATGGCGTGACGCGCCTCACGGAGGGGCTGTATCACGATCTCAAGGCACGCGATGCCAGGATCGGCGTCTCAGTGCTCTGCCCCGGCATGATTGCCACCCGGATCATCGAAGCGGAACGCAACCGCCCATCACACCTGGCGAACCCCGCGAGGCCACGAGACGTGCAGGCGGCGCTGCTGGAGCAGCGCCAGGCGACAAGCGCCCTCTTCCAGGAGAACGGCATGCCACCGGATGACGTGGGGGACATCGTTTTCGAAGGCATCCGCGAGGACCGTTTCTACCTGCTCACCCACCCGGCCGTAAAAGAGCGCGTGCGCGTCCGCATGGAGGACATTCTCAACGACCGGCCCCCGACCGCGCCCGCCGGCATCGAGGCCGGCCTCATGGGCGCCCGCCAGTCTTGAGCGGTCGAGGCCGATAACCGGCTTGCGTTGACAACGCTTTGTGGGCGCACGTAGCATTCTGGCCGATTTCGGGCAATCGATTGTCTGCGACTCGACGTGCCAGGCGCCGTCTGCGCCCACGCCACGTGGTCACATTTGGAAGGGATTCGCGCGATGAAATTCGGACTGTTCTACGAACTGCAATTGCCGAAACCGCTGGATCAGGACCAGTGGGACCCGGACGCGGAAAGACGGATCTACCACGAGATGCTCGACCAGGTCGAGCTCGCCGACAAGCTTGGTTTCGACTACGTGTTCGAGGTCGAACACCACTTTCTGGAGGAGTATTCGCACTCCTCTGCCCCCGAACTGATGATGGCCGCGCTTTCGCAGCGCACGAAGAATATCCGCCTCGGGCATGGCATCGTCCTCACACCCCCGCCCTACAACCCCCCGGCCCGCGTCGCGGAACGCATCGCTGCGCTCGACATCCTGTCCACCGGACGGGCGGAATTTGGCACGGGCGAGTCTTCGTCCGACATGGAGCTCGGCGGCTTCAACGTCCAGCGCGGTCTGAAGAAGGCCATGTGGGAAGAAGCGACACGCGAAATCGCGAACATGATGGTGCAGACGCCATATCCCGGGTTCCAGGGCGAGTATTTTTCGATGCCCGAGCGCAACGTCGTTCCGAAACCCGTGCAGAAGCCCCACCCGCCGATGTGGGTGGCAGCCTCGCGCCGCGAGACGACGATGGTTGCGGCTCGGCTCGGCATCGGCTCGCTCGGCTTCGGATTCGAGACCCCGGAGGAACTCGGCGAGCGAGCGGAAGAGTACTATCGCCTGGTCCGCGAGGAGTGCATGCCCATCGGGCACGCCATTAACCCGGGCCTGGCGGTTCTCTCATCCTTCATGTGCGCGAAGACGGACGAAGAGGCCGTGCGGCGCAGCGCAAACGGGCCCGGATTCTTCTCGTATTCCCTTGGCTACTACTACAACCCGGCGACGGGCGGGCGCCACCAGCCGGGGCGTCAGAACATCTACAGGCGGTTCATGGACCAGCCAATCGAGGACCGCGACGGCCGCCGTACGCTCCAGAGCGCGCGTCTCATGACACAGGCGGAGATCGCGGAGAAGGAGCCGGAGGACGAAGTGCAGCGGGCGCTCTTCCGGGCAGCGCGCAGCGGGCAGGCGATCGGCACCGCCGACACCATCCGGAAGAACATCAAGCGTTACGAAGACAAGCACCTCGATGTGCTGGTGCTCACGGCGCAATCGGGCGACCGCAAGCACGAGGACATCATGGAAGCCATCGAACTCTTTGGGAAACATGTGCTGCCCGAGTTCAAGGAGCGTCACGAGACGGAACACAGGGCCTGGCGCGCACAGCAGCTCGAAGGCGTCGAGTTCCCGGTGAACTCGTCGATCTGATCTGGTCCGTTCCCGCCCCTCGGGTTAGATGCCCAAGGTGGACTTAATGCCGTTCGCGAGTTGTTCGAGACGACGGACCAGGTCCTCGACGACTTCTTCGTTATCCTGTCCCGTCAACATCGGGAACGGAACGGCCAGGGTGTCGTCGCTCTCGATCGCCAGCCGCAGGCCATCGACGTTCGCCCAGTCTGCCAGAAAAGCGCGCAGCTCCCTTGAACGGCCGAAGTCAGTGGTCGACAACACACACCATATCGGAGATTGTCCGTAGTCCTTCCAATACCGGTAGTGTGTGCCGATCCATGCCCCGGAGTTCGCGCTGTCGGACCATCGTACGTATCTCCCCGTTCGATTGTAGTCGGCTTGAGTCACAACGCCCCTCTTCGAAATCACGTTCCGAAGTGCCGCGAGGTCCAAGGCGCGCTCGACGATTCTTCCAAGTTGCAGGATTAGCGCCGGAGTGACCTGGTTGGTGAGGTCCTCAGTACTCAAAATGAGGTCATCGTCGGCGGCGTCGCAGAGCGAGCGAAGCTGGATGATGTCTGTAGATGTTGGCTCTTCCGTCGCTCCTGCTTCTAAGACTGACAGCACGTCCGGCCAGGAAGTCAGTGCGACGAAGGGACCGGCATCGGTGTCCATCAGATGGGAGAAGGCGCCTCGCCTCTCAGCCGGCCGCGTAGTCACGCCCTCTTCTTGACAGCGGCGAAGCAATTCACGCCACAGTGCGTGCTCTCGAGAGGGCGGTGCAATGAAAAGAAGCAGTGTTGGCTGGTTGTGCTGTGATAGTTGTCTAATGTATGAGTTCGGTTGGTTCGGAGTGAGACCCGCCCAGAACTTGTTCTCGATATACACCCGAGGGTCCGTCAAGTCGTAGCCCCACATGTCTGGTCTGCTGGTGGCTTCGGTGACCTGCTCTCGAAACCGAAGCTCCGGCATTGATGGAACTGCCTGGCGTATCAACGTGTTGAATGCGGCTCTTGCGCCAGAGTCATTGGAAAGGATAAAGGTCAAAGCATCCGTCGCGATGTTTTCGTTCTGTCGCGAGAATCTCCGTTGAACTATGTGGCTGAGAACCGTCTGCATGGCCGCAGTCCCTCCGACACGCCGTCTGGCTGCGTGTCGCGAATATACCGAAGTTCATCGTCACGCGGGAACGGTCTTCGCCTTCGGCTTTGTCAGCTTGCTCTCTGCGCCCGGCCGCCGCGTAGAATCAGGCCCATTCGGAGGGGGAGCCAGATGTCTGTATTCGCAATCACGGGCGGTTCGCTGTGGGATGGCACGGGTGCCGCACCGGTGCCCAACGCGACGGTGGTCGTCGACGGCAACAAAATCGTGGCGGCCGGTGCCGGTGTCACCGTGCCCGTGGGCGCCGAGCGCATTGATGCCGCCGGCAAGACGGTGATGCCTGGACTCATCGATATGCACGTCCACGTCATGCTTTGTGGCGATGATTCGCTCTACGGATTCCTGGGAACCGGTATCACCAGCGTCCGCGACCTCGGTTCGGCGCCGGAGGTCACGATCCCGATGCGCGCTGAACTGGCGAGCGGTCAGCGCCAGGGCCCGCGGCTCTTCGTCTATGGCCCGATGATGGACGGCGATCCAACCATCTTCCCCCGTGGAGTGAGTCTCGCCCCCGGCGCCTACCCCATCACATGGGTCAACGCGACTCCGGCGGAAGCGCGCGCGAACATCGAGCGATTGCTCGAGATGGGCGTGGACGGCGTGAAATGTTACGCCGGATTACGTCCGGACATGGTCGAGGTCATCGTGCGGGCAGTGAACGGGCGTGTTCCCGTTACTGGCCACCTGGGTCGGACGTGGGCCTCTGAAGCCATCGCGTTGGGCATCAACTGTCTCGAACACGTCCACGCGACCTGCTACCAGGATGTCGTCCGCCCCGCGGACAGGCACGGGCGCGAAGACGGCAACGGCGCGAAGCCGAACTATTGGTCGTGGCTTTCCGAGGGCTGGTCTCGCGCAGACCTCGACGCGGACTACGTGGGCAGGTTCATCGAGCAGATCGCCACGAGCGGTGTCGCTCTGAGTCCGACAACGGTGCTCGTGACGGGCGGCATGGCGACGCGGGAAGCACTGGAGGAGCCGGGCCAGAAGTATCGGCCGCGCTTCATGAAGGAGCGAATGGCGCAGCAGGCCGCGGCCCGGGCGGCCGCACAGGCCGCGGGCCAGGCCGCACTCGTCCTGAACGCCACAGATGACACCATGGGTGCCCGCGCGCAGGCCAACGAGCTGGAGTTTCTGCGACGCGTCCACGCTGCCGGTGGCACGGTGGTTCCCAGCACAGACGTCGGCGCGGCCCCGATGCAAGTCCCCGGCTTCGCGCTTCACCGCGAACTGGAACTGCTCGTGCGCTCAGGCATTTCGAACTCAGACGTACTCCAGGGCGCGACCCGCGTCGCGGCGACGACGCTTCGACGCGACGCCGAGCTTGGCACGATTGCCCCAGGCAAGCTGGCCGACATCCTGGTGGTCGATGGAGATCCGCTCAGCGACATCAACGCCACGCGCAGGTTGACCCTGGTGATCAAGGACGGCGTCCGCCACGACCCTTCGGCAATCCTGGGGAAGATCGACCCGGGCGAATGAGCCACGCGCGTCATCAATAGGTGAAATTGACATCGCCCGTTGATTCGCTGTACGTTCCCGGAAATCGTTTGTCGGCACCGTGGAGGTACATCCATGGGCGCACTTGCCCGCTATCTCGAAACACACGACACCGTTCGTAACCCTCCCTACCGCCCCCTTGCGACGATCGATCGCGAAGAGGCGCAGCGGCTTCGGGAGCGAATCGGCGGACCAGAAAACTTCGCCTCCAACGTCCTTCAGCGGATGATCCTGGCCGACCCGAAGAATGAGGAGTATAAGAAGGCGCTCGCTTCCTCCATCGTCAGCGCCGAGTACGCGGCCATCGATGCCTTCGGCACGAAAGTCGCTCGCTGGGAAGAGGGCGAGTTGCCCGATTACCTCATGCACGCCATCGTCCGGCAGACGTGGGACGAAGTGCGCCACGCATGGCTCGGGACGGCGCTCATCGAAAAGTACGGTGGCTACCTGGGCGAATACCCGGATTCGCTTGCGGGCGGCAATCGCCGCGCCACCGCGCAGCAATACGCGCAGGGCGATTCCGAGGACCCAACGCTGCCGGAGCCGCCACCCCAATCGGAACAGACGGCCGGTCCGCCTCCTGCACCGCTGGACGATCAGAGTCCGACGACCACCCTTTCCCGGATCAACATCGGGATCGAAGGGCCCGCTCTCCAGCTCTTCTCAGGCGTGAGCAAACTGGGGACACGCATCGGGGACCCGGACATGGAGCAGGCTTACGACTTCAACTGGGCAGACGAGGTACTCCACGTCTCGATCGGCGATTACTTCCTCAAGAAGCTGGCGGAAGAGGACCCGGCAGAGGAGCGGCGGGCATTGAAGGTGCAGGCGCAGGTCGAGATGCTGCGGGGCGTCAGCGAGCGGCGGACGGCCGGAATCATCCAGGAGATCAAGGAGTTCCTCGTCGAAGAGCAAGACGCGGCGGAATCGGCCCTCGCCGGTCCGCTCTCCATGGAAGCGCGATCGAGTGGCTACTAGGCCTGCCCGGGTCTCCTGCGCGGAGATTCGCCGGTGACCTTCCGAATCGAACTGAAGCCCTGCATCAACTGCGGCATGTGCCGGCTGGCCTGTCCGACGGACACGATCAAGTACTACGCAACGGGGCGGCGGACCCACGTCGTCATCGACAGCGGCTGCATTGACTGCGGCATCTGCGCACAGGTTTGCCCGGTCGATTGCATCATCAGCGTACCGGAGATTCGGCCCTCGCCCGAGGACCTTGCCGCCGCCCAGGAAAAGGCCCGCGTTCGCGCCGGGATTAACCGGAATAACCTCCGGCAGATCGATGAGCGCATCGCCACCTTCGTCGGCGCTTCCCCTGGAGTCCCGCCCATCAACCCCGAGTACCTCGAACAGCCCGGAGGCGCACAGTGAGCGTCAACTATGCGCGAGACCGGCGCAGCCTCGCCCTCGGCAGGTTCAGCGTGGACGACGCGGCGCGCCGGCTCCTGAATTACCGCTTCGCCGAAGACGTCTGCATGAAGAGCGGAGCCGGGTGGGCAGCCACGTGTCCTTCGATCAACCTCAAGTTCGCCTTCGCGGAACACGCCTATCACGACTCCTGGCACGTGCTCTGGCTCGGTCAGCGCCTGCCCGATTTGCGCGTCCTCGAAGGCGCCGACCTCGATGCGCCGCCTACCCTGCGCGGGTCGAACCGCATGGAGCCGCCGAACGAGGCCTTCCTGAAGTTCGTGGACTTCCTGCAGTCAGAAGGTGACGAGCTCCGGCGGCTCGTTGGCCTCTACCGCGTCCTCAAGACCCACCTCGCCGTGAACTACCGCTGGTACCGCGAAGAGACCAACCAGATCGTGGATGAACCGACCGTCCGCATCCTGAACCACATCCTTCTCGAGGAGGAGCAGCACCTCCGCTGGGGCCAGGCGATGTACGAAGAACTCGCCGATACGCCCGAGAAGCGCCGTTCCGCGAATCAGTTCCAGATGGAGCTCGAGGACCTTCTCGTTCGCGCGGGCGGCGTCACGGGTGACTGTTTCGCGTCCTGACGGCAGATCGGTGCGCCAGCGGTTCTGCTCCGCTATTGTCATTGCGTGAATGATTCCGGCTCTCGGGTGGTTCTGCTGCGCGACGTGGCTGAGAAGGCCGGCGTGTCGGTGAGCACGGCCTCGCGCGCGCTGACCGGCGCCAGGCGTGTCCAGGATGATCTCGTCGATCGGGTGCAAGGGGCGGCCAACGAGCTCGGATATCGACCCAATCATGCCGCTCGCGGACTCCGCATGGCCCGCACTATGTCCCTTGGGGTGCTGTTCTTCCAGCTCGAAAACCCGGTCGCGCTCGACCTGATTGAAGGCCTTGGAGCAGGAGCGCACGAAGCGGACTACTCGCTCTTCGTGACCAGTGCCCGCCGTGATCCACTCCTGTACGACACGCTTATTCACCGGTTCTACGAACGGCGCGTCGATGGGCTCATCCTGGTGCTCCCGCGCGATGCTCCCGCCGCCCTCGAACCGTTCCAGCGTGCCGGGGTGCCTGTGCTCGCACTCATTGGCCGCGGCCCAGGTGCCGTCAGCCTCCCGGTCGTTACCGTCGACACGACCGAGGCATCGACTGAGGGGTTTCAAGCGGTAGCCGATCACGGCCATCGGATGGTGACAATAATCGCCGAAGGTCTCCTATCCCACCAGCCAACGGCCCGGGCTACTCCGATCGATATTGCGGCCGCCGCTGCCCGTGTTGGGCTGCGCAGGCGGACTGTTCGCGGCGCTCCCGTAATCCAGCAGGTGATCCGCGAGGAGGTGAACGCAGACAACCCGTCGCGTGCCTTCGTGGTGCCGTACCGATACCTTCCCGAGTTCATGGACGCTGTTGCCCTTCTTGGGATGCGGATTCCCGACGATGTTTCTGTCATCAGCTTCACGGACTCGCGGGTGTACGGCGGCCACGCAACCGCCAGCCTCGCTTCGATACGCGTCGACTCCCTGGAGCTGGGTAGGCGGAGTGCCGAGATCATGTCTCGCTGGATTGACGGCGACATACCGCCCGGAGTGACGCTGCTCCGGGACATCTGTTCGTGGTCGCCGTCCTCATCGCTTGGCCCTGCTCCCTCATAGGCGCCCCGCGATGTGCGAATGCGATTGCAGGCAAGACCAATCCCGCGATGTCCCCAATCTTGATAGTTGCCGGATCGTTATCGACGCCCTGCCTGATACCTTGTCCAACGCCAACCAAAGGGGGCGCTCTTGGAGCGGCTGTGCGCTGTGTGTCGACATATGGGAGAGAAGCCGGCAACCACGGTGACGGTGCTTGGCGTTCAAACCGGGTGGGCCGACCTGCACGACGCGGCCGTCGCCGAATATGCGCTGGCGGGAACCGAAAAGCATGTGGTCGTGCCCGTCTGCCCGGAACACGCGGTGGACATTTACCGGGGCCGGATCGCCGGCGTGCAAATGGCCTGGAGGCTCGCCGCTGCCGCGGTTGCACCCCTGCTCCCCACTTCCCGTTGACACCCCCACGGGGCGATTCCTACGATCGAATCGTGACCTCTGCACACGACGCCACTCTTCGCCTGGAAACGGTGGGCCATCGCATGACAGGCCCGCGGAAGGCCGTCCTCGACAGGATCGCCGTGACCGACATTCCGTTCACGGCCGAAGACCTCTGTGATTGGCTGCCGGGCATTGGGCGCGCCACCGTCTTCCGCACCGTGAAGCTGCTCCAGGAGATGGATGTGGTCTGTCGCGTCCCGCTCGAAGACGGCAGCGTGCGCTACCAGCGTTCTCGCGGCGAACACCACCACCACCTGGTCTGCAGCGAATGCAACACCGTCGCCGAGTTCACGAACACTGAGATCGACGCGCTCATCCGGCGTGAAGCAGTCGCAGCCGGGTTCGCCCTCCAGAGCCACAGCCTCGAACTCTACGGCGTGTGCGAGAAGTGCCGCGGATAAACCCTTTCAGGCGTCCGCCACGGCGGTCCGCGAATCGCGCAGAAGCGTGCGCATCCCCGGTTTGAAGACCACCTTGCCGTTGATCACAACGATCTCGTTGTCCAGGTAGAGCTGAAGCGCGTTCGAAAGAACGCGCCCTTCGAGGGCGCGGCCCTTGGTGCGGACGTCGTCGACGGTGTCGATGCCCACATCTATCTGGAAGACATCCTGGAGGATGATCGGACCCGCATCGAGTTCGGCGGTCACGAAGTGCGCCGTGCAGCCGGTGACGCGCACCCCGTCCTCCCAGGCCCGGCGGTACGGATTCGCGCCCGGGAAGTAGGGCAGAAGCGATGGGTGAATGTTGATGATTCGCCCGGCGTAGGGGTCCACGATGGCAGGCGTGAGAATCTGCATGTACCGCGCCAGCACGACGACGTCCGCCTTCGCAGCGGCGAGCTGTTCGAGCACAAACGTTTCGTGCGCAGTCTTGTCCTCGCTCGGCAACCACGAGAATGGGACGCCGGCTTCCTCCGCGATCGGACGAAGGGCGGGGTGGTTGCCGATGACGGCCGCGAGGTCCCCGTTCAGGGCACCGGCCCGCCAGTCGTCGATCAAGCGTTGGAGGCAGTGCGGTTCCTTGCTCACGAGGACGGCGACGCGGCGGCGGTCGCGCTGGTTGTGCAGGGTGACGCGGATCTCCATGCCGATGTCGTTGCCGATCCCGAGCAGCCCCGTGATGAGCTCGTCAAGGCTCACCGACGCCTCGGTAATGTCAACCAGCATGTCCATCAGGAACTGGCCGCGCACGACGCGCTGTTCGATGTCTTCGATGTTGATTTCTCGCTCGGCGAGATATGTGCTGATGCGCGCGACGACACCTTTCTGGTCGCGGCCGAGGACACTGACAATTGCGAGAACGCGCGCCATACGGGGGCCCTTTGGTGTGGAGTGAGCAGAACCGCTGCGCTTTCAGCCTAGCCGAGCGCGGTCCAACGCTCGACAATTGGCGCTCTCGCGCTCCCCGGCCTCATCCAGAATCGCGCATAGGGCGTAGACTATGTGCGTACCGGTCAGTATGTCGCCGGCCGGCCGGGAGCACGCGGGCTACGCGGCCCGCGAAAAGTGGCGACATGTAATGAAGAGTGGGTTGCATGTTCCTGCCAGGGATGTGCGTCCACCGAGCGCGGGTAAAGCCGTATTGACAGGGGGCCCGTAAGCGGCTCAACTTACCGTCCGGTAATCGATTCAGGAGGGAACCCATACCGATGACCAAATCCAGCTGGAAGTTGCTGCTGGCCATGGTCGCCATCATCTCGATGATGACGATCTCCGTTGCCTGTGGTGACGATGACGATGACGACGACGGAGGCACCTCGGGCGGGGGCGGCACCGCCACGCAGTCAGGCGGCGGATCGTCGTCTGCGGCGCCGTCCGGCACCATCACCATTCGCACGATCCCCTTCGCAAGCTGGGATCCGCACTTCTCGAGCTTCAACCAGGACATCGAACAGGAGATGATGGTCTGGCGAGGGCTCTACCACCTCGACAAGGACAGCAAGGCGCAGCCGTCGATGGCAGCCTCCGCGCCGACCGTGTCTTCGGACGGCAAGACTGTCACCGTGAAGCTCAGGCCTGGGCTCAAGTGGTCCGACGGCCAACCGCTCGATGCCAATGACTTCGTGCTGGGCATTCAGAGGACGTGCAACCCCGACAACGCGGGCGCATACCAGTTCATCCTGACGGCTGTCGTGGGCTGCGATGCGTACTACGGCGCCGCCAAGGAAACCGCGGACAAGAAGGACGCCCTGCTCAAGGCGATCGGCGTGAAGGCGATCGATGCCACCACGATTGAGTTCAAGCTCAGTGAACCGCAGGCTACCTTCCCGATCATTCTCGCGCTTTGGCCGACCTACCCGGTGCCAAAGCACCTTGTGAAGACGCCTGACGCCACGTGGCCGGGACCGATGCAGAACGTCTACAACGGGCCGTTCAAGCCTTCGGAGTATGTCGACAAAGACCGCCTGGTGCTTGTGCCGAATCCCGAATACACGCTCCCCGAAAAGGCGAAGGTCGAGAAGCTCGTGCTTCGCTACATCGAAGACCCGGCAGTAGCGCTCAACGCGTACAAGACCGGTGAAATCGATGCGACCATCGTTCCTTCGACGCAGCTCGACACGATTAAGAAGGACCCGACGCTCAGCAAGGAACTCGTCTCCTATGCGACGGTCCGGACGACGGGCCTCCAGCCGAATCTGAAGGACCCGCTCATGGCCAAGAAGGAAGTGCGCCTCGCGCTCTCCCAGGCCACCGACAGGAAGACTCTCAACGACGTCATCCTCAAGGGCGCGAACATTTCGTCGACCAACTGGATCCCGCCCGCCCGCTCCGGCGTCAAGGAGGGTGTGTACGATTCCGCGATTGGTTTCGATGTCGCCAAGGCCAAGGACAACCTGAAGAAGGCCGGCTACGACAACGGCGCCGGGTTCCCCAAGCTCGTTCTCCTCATGTCGGAATCTGCCGCGAACCACACCATCGCTGAGTTCCTCCAGGCCGAATGGAAGAAGCACCTCAACATCAACATCGAACTCGAGTTCACGGACGCGCGCACCCGCTCGACGCGATACTCGGCGAAGGACTTTCAGCTCGTGATCGGTGGCTGGGGCGAAGACTATCCGGACCCCGAGAACTGGATCCTCGGCCTTTATGAAACCAACGGCTCTATCAACCGATATAGCTGCAGCATGAAGGAAATCGACGACCTCATCGAAAAGGCCCGCTACAACACGAACAACGAACAGCGCCTCCAGCAGTACCGGGACGTTGAGAAGCTCATTGTCGAGAATGTGTGCGGTCAGGCCCCGATGTATCAGAACGGTTTCCACGCTGTTGTGAAGCCGCACATCAAGGGCATGATCGAGAACAAGAAGCCCGACGACAAGCAGATCCCGGGCGACACGAGCGTCGAGCTCTGGTCGACCACCAAGAAGTAGTTGATCGGACATGGGCCAGCCCGTTGCAGGGCTGGCCCATGTCCGTGTTAAAGGGCGGACCGACTCCCCCCACGCGTGAAACGAACAGGGAGCCAGATGCTTGGTTATGCCACCCGGAGGCTCGCCCTCATGGTCCCATTGCTTGTGGCAGTGGCGACCATAACGTTTTTTCTGATGCACAGCGTCCAGGGAGGTCCGTTCGATCAGGATCGGCCCATTTCAGAAGCGACCAGGGCCAACCTCAATGATCGCTACGGTCTCGATGAGCCGCTCCCGAAGCAATACCTGACCTACCTCGTCAACCTCAGCAAGTTCGATCTCGGCATATCGTTTTCGAACGACAAGCCGGTGCGCGAGATCCTCAGCGAGCGGTTTGGAATTTCGCTTCAATTGGGCATCTCCGCGTTTGCCATGGCCCTTATCATGGGGCTCTCGCTGGGAGTGGTTTCGGCCATCTACCAGAACGGGCCACTCGACTATGTGGGTGTGTTCGTGGCCACCGTGGGAGCGGCCCTGCCAAGCTTCATCCTTGCCCCGATCATCGTCATCGTGTTTGCCGTGGAGTTCGGATGGTTCGATGTCCTGGGCTGGGAGCTGTTCAATCCTCGCAAAATGGTGCTCCCGACGATTGCGCTTGGGACGTTGCCGACGGCCTACGTGGCGCGCATCACCCGTGCCGCAATGCTCGATGTGCTGCGCCAGGACTACATCCGAACTGCGCGGGCCAAAGGGGTCACCAAGTTCGTAGTGGTTGTCAAACACGCTCTGAAGAACGCGCTCATCCCGGTCCTGACGATCCTAGGGCCCATCTTCGCGGGCCTGATCACTGGATCGTTCATTGTTGAGCGCGCGTTCTCCATCCCCGGCATCGGGTACACCTTTGTGACGTCGGTACTCATCCGCGACTACGGCGTGATTATGGGTATCACACTGTTCTACGCGACGGTGATCGCGCTGATGAACCTCTTAGTGGATCTGGCGTACGGCTTCGTCGATCCGCGGATTCGGTACTAAGGATGGGTTCGCACATGGCCTCAAATCCGCAGACCATCGCCCAGCCCTTCGATTTCACCTCCGACCTGCTTCACTCCAAGCAACGCGGGCTCTGGAGCCAGGCATTTGCCCGGCTCGTGCGAAACCGGCTGGCGGTTGTTTCGGGGCTCATCCTGCTCTCCCTGGTCGTGCTTTCGCTGGCTGCCGCCTACTTCCCTGCGATTCAACGCCACGACCCGTCGGAGCAGCAGTACACCAACATCAACGGGACACCTAGCGGCGAATATTGGCTGGGGACCGACACGCTTGGCAGGGACATGTGGGCGCGCACGCTCGATGCGACGCTACTCTCCCTGAAGGTTGGCCTAGGAGCCGAGGCGGTCGTCGTGTTCCTCGGAATCACCGTCGGCTTGCTCGCTGCGCTCGGCACACGCTGGACCGACAGCGTGCTGATGTGGCTCACCGATCTTGCCTACGCATTCCCAGACCTGCTCATGATCATCCTCCTCCGCCAGGTCCTTTTCGGCCGCGATTGGCCCATCATCGGCACCGGTGACCCGCAGATACCAGGCCTGCCCGGCTACTTGCTGGTGACGATTCTCGCGATCTCGTTCGTGAGCTGGGTTACGAT
>CAYYSD010000023.1:0-27280 GCA_964474285.1 uncultured Anaerolineaceae bacterium
GATGAGTGATGAGTGATGAGTGATGAGTGATGAGTGATGAGTGATGAGTGATGAGGACTTCAATATGTCCTCAGTCCGCCGCCGGCTTTGTCTTCGGGCGAGATGCGGCGGGCCTGGTCGAGCGCGCGCTTGAGGGAGTGGCTATTTTCTTGTCTGTAGCGGTCGTCCAGCGATTCCCAGAAGGCTGAGGCTTCGCGGCCGGAATCGGTGTCGTCACGCCAGTGGCTGAAGACTTCGCCGGGCGTGGGTGCGGCGGCGATGAGCCCGGGCGCATAGACGGCGCCGGCCGTGACCACGGCGAGGCTGAGGACGAGTCGCCTGGTGCGTTTCATGGGTACGCTCTCCCGCCCCTGCCCTGGGGTGGCCGGAGGGCTGAAAAGGGATGTGCCGCGCCAATGCGTGTCACGGCACATCCACTCGCCCTCCACTTTGCCGCAGGGGCAACGCAGCCACCGTAGCATCGCCTATCGGCAACTGTTCGCAAGAAAACAGGAAGACAGGCGTTTGAATCGGGTTAGAAGTGCGTGAACTCGCGGTGACGGGACGGGAACCCGGGGGTTCTCCCGCGTCGCGGGCGATTGGTGCTATCCGGTGGGGTTCGCCGTCGGCAAGATTGTGGGGACTACGCGGCAGGAGGGGCCCTATGTACATCCCGAAGCACTTCGAAGAAGAGCGCGTCGAGGCGATGCATGCGGTGATGCGCGATAACAGTTTCGCGCTGCTTGTGACGGCCGACGGTTCCACGCCTTTTGCCACGCATCTGCCGCTCCTGCTCGATGGGGAGGGCGAATTCGGCACACTCCGGGGACACCTGGCGCGCCCAAACCCGCAGTGGCGCGCCTTCGACGGCACGCGTGAGGCGATGGTGGTGTTCAGCGGACCGCACGCCTACATCTCGCCTTCGTGGTACGAAACGGACCGCGCGGTGCCCACCTGGAACTACATCGCGGTCCACGCCTACGGGCGTCCGCGGGTGATCGAGGATGCCGCGAGCGTGGCCGCACACCTGAAGCGGCTGGTCGACACCTACGAAGGAGGCCAGCCGGCGCCCTGGAGCGCGGATTCGTTGCCGCCAGAGTATTTCGACGGCATGGCCCGCGGCGTGGTCGCGTTCGAGATGGTCATCGAGCGGCTCGAAGGCAAGGCGAAGCTGAGCCAGAACCGGCCGGACGAAGTCCACAACGTCATCGCGGCCCTCGGCGAACGCGGCGACCCGGGCTCGATGGCGGTCGCTTCGGCCATGTGGCGGATGTGAGTACTAAGTACTTAGAGCTTAGTACTTAGCACTCATCACTCACCTCCCGGTCGCTTCGAGTTTGGCGACGCGGTCCTTGAGCGCGGTGTTTTCGTCGCGGAGCTTTTCGAACTCCTCGCGCAGGTGCTCCACCTCAGACGACGTGTCGTGGCCTTCGCGGAGAGCGATAGCGTTTTCGCGGGCGACACGGACGGCGCGGCCGTCGAGTTCGCGGCGGGCCATGTCGTCGAGCAGACCGGCGAACGAGGGGTCGTCGAGCGCCTTGAGGGCGTTCGCGGCGGCGACGCGCACGCGGAAGTCGGGGTCGTGGAGGAATTCGGCGATCTTCTCGCCGAGCACGCGAGGAGGTGTGTCCATGAACTCGGAGAGCTTGCCGAGCCCGGCGACGGCCCAGCGGCGGGCTGTCGCCGGTTCGCCGTACTTCGCGGCCGCGAGGATGACATCGAAGCCGCGTGGGTCGCGCAATTCCACCAGACCGTCGACGCAGCCGACGCGGACGACGCTGCGGAAGGAGGGGCGCTTGATGTTCGCGCAGAGCACGTCGAAGGAGCCCTCGACCCGCAGCTTGCCGATGCTCAGGTTGGCCTCGCGTTCGACGAACCACGATTGGTCGCGATTCGCGAAGGGGACGAGGGCGGCGAAGACCTCGTTGTCGCCGCGGAACTCGCCGAGGGCCGCAACGACAGCGCGGCGGGCTTTGTGGTTGCGCAGGTCCAGAAGTCCGAGAAGGGCTGCCTTCGATTCGTTCGTGCGGATGGCGCCGAGTGCCTTTGCGGCGGCGGCCTGCACGCTCCAGAAGCGGTCTTCGCGGGCCGCGGCGGCGAGTGCTTTCACGGCTTCGCTGCCGCCCTTCACGCCCAGGCCCTTCGCTGCTGCCTGGCGGCCCGAGATGTCGTCGTCATCGCGCAGCTGGAGGCGAAGCTCCCCGATCGACTTGTCGAAGTCGAGCTCCTTGAGGACCTGGTTGTAGGGATCGAAGCGGCAGAGGTCCGGTTTCGCGGGGAGCGGGAAGAGGAAGTTCTGTTCGCGCTGGGTCACTTCGACGCGGAACGCCTTCGGGCGAGCGCGGCCCGTCTTGAAGTCGACCGTGACGGGCAGACGGAAGACCTCGGCCGTGCCGTCGTCGCTCGACTGGGTCTGGCGAACGCTGACGGTGGCGAGCTTCGCGTCTTCGTCCCACGACCAGGAGACGCGAAGCTTCGGGTGGCCCGGCTTGTAGACCCACTGGTCGAAGAACCATTCGAGATTGCGCCCGGTTTCGGCGTCGATCGCGTTCACCAGGTCCTGGGTGATGACGCTGCGTTCCTGGTTCTCGCGGCAGTAGCGCTGGAGGCTGCGGAAGAAGGCGTCGTCGCCGAGAACACCGCGCAGGACGTGGAGCACGATGGAGCCCTTTTCGTAGAGGTGGCGGTCGAAAAGGTCGATCGGCTGGTGGAAGACGTTGGAGACGACCGGGCGGCGGTAGCGCTCACCGAGGTAGAGGTCGGTGTTCTCGATGACGCCCTGGCGGTAGTGGTCGACGCCGTGATGCTCTTCGTCCCAGAGGAGTTCGAAGTAGGTGGCGAAGCTTTCGTTGAGCCAGCCGTGCGACCAGTCGCGACAGGTGAGCAGGTCGCCCCACCACATGTGGGCGAGTTCGTGCGAGACGAGATCGTCGCTGGTGAAGTCGCGGGCGGCTTTGGCGTCCAGGAGGATGTCTTCGTACATGGTCGTGGCGCTGGTGTTCTCCATGCCGCCGAAGACGAAGTCGCGCACAACGATCTGGCTGTACTTGGACCAGGGGAAGGGTATGCCGGTGAGGCGTTCGAAGAGCGCGATCATCTTCGGCGTGCGGCCGAAGGAGCGCTTGCCGGCCTCGACGTCCTTCTCCTCGACGAAATAGTCGATGGTGAGGCCGCCTTCCACGGTGTCATCGATGCGGGCGAACTTGCCGGCGGCGAGGGTGATCAAATAGGTGGCGTGAGGGCGGTCCTGGAACCAGTGGAAGCGCTTCGTGCCGTCGCGCTGCTTCTTCTCCTCCAACAGGCGGCCGTTGGAGAGGGCGAACCAATCCCCGGGGACGGTCGCGATGATCTCGGAGGTCTGCTTGTCGTTGGGGTTGTCGTAGCAGGGGAACCAGTACTTGCTGTCTTCGTCCTGGCCCTGCGTCCAGACCTGCGTGGGCTTGTCGGGGTAGGCCTCGTCGGGGGCGATGAAATAGAGTCCCAGGCGCGGTTTGGAGCGGAACGTGATGGCTGCCCTGGTCTCCGTGCCGCGCTTGAACCCGGGGCCGAGCGGGATGTGGACGCGTTCGCCGTCGTAGCCGAAGGCGACCGCCTTGCCCTGCACGGCGACGGCGCTGATCTCCATGTCGATGGCATCGAAGGCGACTTCGGTGAGGCCGTCGGTGTAGGGGACGAACGAATGCGTGGCGGTGCCGGAGACAGACTTGCCGGGCACGTCCAGCTTCACTTCGAGCTTGAGGTGGCGGAGGTCCACCGCGCGGTCTCGCGGCCACTGGGGGCCATCGCCGGGGAGCGCGTGATGGCGGGGGGCGCCGCGTTCGCCGCTCCCGCAGCCGAGGATGGAGCCGAACGATGAGAACGCAGCCATGGCGCTCACCCCTGAGGGAAGGTGGCAGCGATCCTAGGGCAGCGCGGCACTAACCGCTCAGTCCTTTGTTGGCATCAGTCATGCGGTCCGGTTTGGCGGACGTCTCGGTCCGGCGTTAGCCCCCGAAGATGCGGGCGGGGTTCGTCACGGTGAGGGCGGTGATATCGGCCTCGTCGACGCCGAGGGCATCGAGGCCGGGCAGGACGATGTTCGAGACCATCGTGAACTCCCACTCGGGCAGTCGCTGACGGCGGAGCTCGCGCGGGAAGGCATCGGAAAAGCAGTGGGTATCGTGGGAGAGGACCATGCGGTCCGCGTATCCTCGCCTGCAGAGCTCGGCGATGGTCTCGATCCGCTCCTGAGTCGTTGCGGCGGCGCCGGAACCGAAGCGGTCCATCCCGATGGTTGCGCCGCGGTCCATGATGCCCTGGAGATACGCGAGGTCGGTAGAGTCGCCACAGTGACCGATGACGACGCGGGAGAAGTCCACGCCCTCCTCTTCGAAGATCGCCACCTGGTTGTCGCCGGTGCGGGCGTCGACTTCGCTGTGGGTCATGATCGGGACGCCGGTCGCTTTGTGGGCGCGGGCGGCGGCCCGGAGGTGGACGATGTTCTGCTCGGAGACAACGTGGCCGCTGGCCACCTTGATGCAGCCAGCCTTCACCCCGCTCGTCGCGATGCCTTCGCTGATGTCGCGCACGAAGAGTTCGACCACCCGTTCGGGCGTGCGGCGATTGAGGTAGCGCGGCGGGTTGAGATGCACGCCGGTGCACATCACGATCTTCACTTTTGTGCGGGCGGCGACTTCTCGCACGAGCATGGGATCGCGGCCGAGATCGATGGTCGTGAGATCCACGACGGTCCGAACGCCGGAGTCGTAGGCGTCATCGAGCACCTTGATGGCGTTCTCGATTTCCGCATCGCGATCGAAGACGTGCGGCCAGTTGCTGAGGAGTCCGGGTGACATACTGAAGATATGTTCGTGCATCAGCGTGAAGCCGAGCTGATTCGCGGGGATGTCTCCGGTGACGGTGGCGACCATGGGTGTCCTCCTCAGCGGTGGTCAGTTCGCGAACTCTAGCGCGATCGCTTCGCGAACGGGAGCGTGCTGGCCACCGGCCAGTGCGCGCCGGTACCATAGCGGCCATGCCTTCGACCTCTTTCAACCCGCCTCAACGCATCCTCATGGGCCCCGGCCCCAGCGGCGCCAACCCCCGCGTCGTGCGGGCGATGGCCGCGCCGATCCTCGGCCACCTGGACCCTGAATTCATCAAGATCATGGACAGCTGCCGCGACATGCTCCGGCAGGTGCTGCGAACTGAGAACACCCTCACGCTGGCGACCCCCGGCACCGGAACCTCCGGCATGGAGGCCGCCGTCATGAACCTGGTCGAGCCCGGCGACAAGGTCGTCGTCGGAGTCGCAGGGTATTTCGCGGACCGCATCTGCCAGATGGCCGAGCGCGCCGGCGGCACGGTGACGCGCGTGACGGCGCCGTGGGGTTCCCCCGTGGACCCGGAGCAGATGCGCCAGGCGGTCGCGGCCGCGGGCAACGTGAAGCTCGTGGCAGTCGTGCACGCGGAAACGTCCACCGGTGTCCAGACGCCCGTGGCGCCGCTGGCGAAGATCGCGCACGACGCCGGCGCGCTGATGCTTGCCGACTGCGTGACATCGCTCGGCGGCGTGCCGGTGGAAGCCGACGCGTGGGGTGTGGACGCGATCTATTCGGGCACGCAGAAGTGCCTTTCGGCCCCTCCCGGCGTCGCTCCGCTGACGATGTCGGCGCGGGCGGCGGACGCCATCAAGGCGCGCGAGACGCCGTGCAACTCGTGGTACCTGGACCTCGGACTGCTCGAAGCCTATTGGGACGACCGCCGCAGTTACCATCACACGGCGCCCATTTCGATGGTCTACGCGCTCCACGAGGCGCTTGCGCTGGTACTCGAAGAGGGCCTCGAGAACCGCTGGGCGCGCCACGAGCGCAACGGCCGGGCGCTGCAGGATGGCCTGGAAGCGATGGGCCTCGTCCTCCACGCGGACGCCGGGTATCGACTCCCGGTGCTGACCACAGTCCGCATCCCGGACGGCGTGGCCGACGCCGAGGTGCGTGGCGCGCTGCTGAAGCGCCACAGCCTCGAAATCGGCGGCGGCCTGGGCGACCTGCGCGCCAAAGTGTGGCGCATCGGCCTGATGGGCGAATCGTCCACGCCGGGCAACGTCTTCCTTTTCCTTTCGAGCCTGGGGAAGGTGCTTCGCGAGCAGGGTTTCGCCGCCGATGTGCGCGCCGCTCTCGACGCGGCCTCGGCACGGATCGGCGCAAGCTGAACCCGGCCTTCCCGCTTCGAGATGAGCCCTGGTGTATGGTCAGTGCCGCATGAAGTGGTGGGCTGGGGTGAGTTCGGCCGTCGTCGCGGGGCTGATGGTGGCCTGCAGCTCCGACGCTGATTCCCCGCCTCCCCGGGCCCTGGACGCTGTGGCGGACGCACGCCCGGAATTCGCCGCCCCGGCTTCGCACGCAGGGGCGACGCCTCCCGCGGTCGCGGCGACGAGCGGGACGTCGGGTATACCGGAGTCGGCATCGACCGTTGCGCCTGGCGACGTGAGCGCGCAGGGCTTCGCGGGGACGCTCAAAGACGTGGTCATCCGCTCGCTGGCCCGACCGCCTGCCGGCCGCGGCTTCCCGCCGCCACAGGTGGCAGCGGCCTCAGCGATCGTGATGGACGAAGCCACGGGCGCGCTGCTCTACGAGCTCAATCCCCACATCCGCCTGGCGCCCGCCAGCCTCACGAAGATCGCGACGGCGATGCTGGTGCTCGAAGCCGGCGGCCTCGACAGAGAGATCGAGGTGCACCCCGATCTCGACCGCTACTGGCTGGAAGACAGCGCGACCATGGGCCTGGAGCCGGGCGACCGTTTCACCGTGCGCGAACTGCTCTACGGGCTTCTGCTGGCGTCGGGCAATGACGCGGCGGATGCGCTCGCCGAACACACGGCGGGCAACGTCGAGGCGTTTGTCGTCCGGATGAACGTGTTGACGAGGCAACTCGGGCTGGTGAACACAAACTTCACTGACCCCCACGGCCTGGGCGGCCCCGGTCATTACAGCTCCGCGTTCGACATGGCCCGGCTCGCTCGATACGCGATGAAGGACGCGACTTTCCGCGAAATCGTCGCGACGGAAACGCACATCGCCACTGGCAGCCGCTCCATCGAGCTCTACAAGCTACACCCGCTCCTGAACTACACGCACGGCGTTGACGGCGTGAAAACGGGGTTCACGGAGGAGGCCGGAAAGACGATGGTCGCCTCAGTCACGCGCAACGGGCACTGCGTCTATGTCGTGTTGCTGAACGCCCCCTCTCGCGCCGAACACACCATCGCGCTCATCGAGTGGACCTTCGCGAACTACACCTGGGAGTGAGGACGCGCGTCAACGAAGCCCGGGGTATGGGTGCAGGAATGGGCGCGATTCCCCTACCGCAGGAACGCGCCCATCCTGCTATCGAACGCTGTCGCCTGTTCGTTGCCACCAGAGGGGGTGTGACGAAACAGGGGCCTGAAGAGCCAGGCGAGCAGCGAAGCGAACACAGTTGCGAGGGCCACGTGGAGCGCGAAGGCCGCCGGACCGAGGACCAACGGCGGCCCCGCCGCGTGGTTGCGCCAACACAACACCCCACCAACCACAGCCAATGGCGCCACTGCGGCGAGAGCCGCCGCGTCCAGACCGATCGTCTGGCTGACTAACACCTCGGAAAACCGGTAGCGGATGACTTCAGCCGCCATCGGGCCCAGGATCGAATTAGCCGCGAGGCCGGAACCGAGAGCGATTGACCCTGCCCCAAGCACCTGGTTTCCGCGCATCTCAGCCCCACCTCCCGGCTCTACGAGGGTATCTACCGCCCGGTCGATTGGGCATGGACACCCGGCCCAAAATCCCGGCCCAACCGTCCGTTGACCTGCCAGCAGATCCGTCTGCGCGGTGCCACAGGACCGGCGCTTCGAATCGGTTCATGAGTTGGGTTATCATGCGAAAACGCCATTCCGGGAGCCCCAGGTGCTGGAAGACATCCGCCAGAAGATCGATGAAGTCTGCCTTGCGTTACCAGGAGCGGAGGTGCTCAGCCACGTTGGCCAGCACGCGCAATATTCCGTGCGCGGCAGGACTTTCACGTACTACCTGGTCGATCACCACGGCGACGGGCGCGTGGCCATCAATTGTAAAGTCGCGCCTGGCTTCCAGAGTTCGCTTATCGAATCCGACCCGGAACGGTTCTTCATGCCCGCGTATCTCGGGCATCGTGGCTGGATAGGGCTTTCTCTCGATCAGGGCGTGAACGACTGGGACGAGGTGGCATGGCTGGTCGCGAACAGCTACCAACTCGTGGCGCCGAAGAGACTGGCGGCGCTGGTCGTGTCCGCCCCGTGAGGCCGCTCTCGACGTACCGGCACATCGCCTGGGACTGGAACGGCACGCTGGTCGACGACACCGAGGTCGTTGTCGCGGTGATGGGCCAGCTCCTGGAACAGCGAGGACTCGCGCGCCTCGATGCGGAGCGGTATCGCGACATCTTCACGTTCCCGGTGAGCGACTACTATGCGACGCTCGGCTTCGACTTCGAACGCGAGCCGTTCGCGGTACTGGCCGAACAGTGGGTGGCTGCGTTCCTCCTGAGATGGCGGGAGGCGGCCTTGCGAATGGGCGTGAAGGGAGTGTTGGAGCGCCTTTCTCTCGCGGGCATGACGCATTCGATCCTCTCCGCGGCGGAACACAACCTGCTCCATGAACAGGCCGCGCACTTCGGCATCGCGGGCCACTTCACCCACATCCGCGGCATCGACGACCATCATGCCGCGAGCAAGGTCGACCTCGGAAAGCGGTGGATCGCCAGCGTGGACGTGCCGCGAGAAGAGGTGCTCCTCGTGGGGGATACGCTCCACGATGCGGAGGTGGCGCGGGAACTCGGGATCGATGCCGTGCTCATCGAAGGCGGCCACCAGGCGCGCTGGCGCCTGGCGGAGTCGGGCCTGCCGGTGCTGACTTCGCTCGAGGACCTGATCGATCGGATGTGATCTCCGGGAGGCGCGTAGAATCGGCGCCATCCACCTGTGGGAGACCACCATGATCTACGAGATGCGCAGCTACTATCCCCACCCCGGCAAGATGGCGGCGCTTCAGAAGCGCTTTCGCGAACACACGCTCACCCTCTTCGACAAGCACGGTATGACGAACGTCGGATACTGGACGAACATGATTGGCGGCCGGAGCGATGAGCTGGTCTACATCCTCGGCTTCCGGGACCTGGCCCACCGCGACGCGGCCTGGGCCGCCTTCGCCAGCGACCCGGAGTGGAGGGCTGTGGTCACCGAATCGGAGAAGGACGGTCCGCTCGTCCACCACATCGAGAACCGCATCCTTCGCCCGACCGATTTTTCGCCGCTGAAGTAGGCCACGGCTACTGGATGGACTTCGAAGCGAAGAACGACCAGATCATGTCCGCGCCCGAAAAGTCTTTCGCGGTGAGGCCCATGCCCGGGTTGTCCTTTGAACCGGGCCAGGTGTGGCCTGCGCCCGCCGCCAGGATGATGGCCGTTTCGGCGGAGCAGCCCCAGTACACAATCTTTGTGTAGCTGCCCTGGTCGTCCGACGTTGTCTCGGTCGAGCACTGGTTCTGGACTGACCAGGAGTCCATGGCCGCGTAGGCGCCGGGATAGTGCCACCCACGAATCGAACCGCCATCGACAGGCACAACTGTGTCTTCGGAACCGTGGAAGGCCAGCATTGGCACAGGCGAGCCGCACGCCATCCTTGGGTGGTTTACCCCGCTTACAGGCGCGGTGGCCGCGATTCGGTCGCTCATCACACAGGCCAAGCGGGACGCCATAAACGCCCCGTTGGAGAAGCCGGTGGCGTATACCCTCGTGTTGTCGATGCAGAATTCGCGCTCCAGGGTATCAAGCAGGTCGTTCACGAAAGTGACGTCGTCCACCCCGCCCGGGGCCGTCGCGCCTGCCGACCAGCCGGTCGGTGAGCCGAGCCCATCGGGTGATACGAGGAGGAAGGTTTCACGATCGCTGACCGGAGCCAACCCGGAATAGGCTTCCTGGTCTGCTCCATTGCCATAGCGGCCGTGGAAGTTCAGGACAACCGGCAACTTCGTGTTCATGGTTGCTTTGGTGGGATAGTGAACACGGTAGACGCGGACGAGTCCGTTAGATTTAAGGGAACGCGCAGAGGTAGCTCCCGCTTTGACGCCCGCCGGGGCCGATTTGCCGCAGCCCGAAGCCTTGCTGGCGCGCGGTGTGCGCTTCTCCGGCGGTTGCGCAGCCAGGAGCGTCTCGTTGGCCAGGGACGCGTCATCCAGCGATTCAAGCGCCCGCGTATTCGAATGCGACGGCCAGGCAGCGCCTCCGGGCGCCGCCAGCAGCGTTAGCGACGCGCTGCTCGGGCTCGAGCCGCAACTGGACACCGCGACCGACAGCCCGACCGCAACTGAAAGGATCAGTAACGACGACACGATGTGCTTTTTCGTCACAGTGCTCGCGTTCACTCCTCCAGACGGGCATGATGACATTGATTTGGGCCCATGCCCTGTCGGAGCGTACGGCAGCAGAGTCCGAAGTGGTAGTGCCGGACGGTCCCACAGGACTGAGTCTTTCGGACCAATTGTCGTCCCGCGTCCGAGCGCTGAGGCATCCCTGGGAGAACGCAGATGACATCGCTGGCCGGGAGCGTCGATTCGTCCCAGGTAGCCCCCGCCCCCGCGCCCGCGAGCCCGGCATCCGTCGCCGAGGGTCATAACGCGTTTCTGGACTTCGTGCGGACGGTTGCGATCGTGCGCGTGCTCGTGTGGCACACCTATGGCTACGCGTGGATTTCGTACTTTGTTGCCTCGATGCCGGCGATGTTCTTTGTCGCAGGGTCGTTGATGGCGCAATCCCTGGAACGCGGCGGCGCCAGGAAGGTCCTCATCTCACGGTTCCGGAGGCTGTTGATCCCGCTCTGGGCATTTGGCGTGGTCGCCGTAGGCATCATGCTCGTCCACGCGCACTATTGGGGTGATCCCGGCGAAACGGTCAATCTCCGGCGGCTCGTCTTCTGGGTGTTTCCCATCTGGGACCCGCAGGGAAGCGTCTGGGGCGTCACGTGGTGGGCAGTGCTCTGGTACATGCGCTGCCTGACGTGGCTGATCCTGCTCAGCCCGATCCTGCTCTGGCTGTTCCACCGTCTCTCGGCGGGGGTGCTGCTGCTGCCACTCGGGCTCCTGGCGTTCCTCGAATACTGGCGCGAATCGGGCCACTTCGTTTACTGGCAGTTCGAAGATGCCGCCTTGTTCGGGGTCTTCTGGCTGCTCGGCTTTTGTCACAACGCGAAGCTGCTGGCTCCGTTCAGCACGGCGCTGCGCGCGGCCTTGACGGCGTTCTTCGGGGCATGCGCCTTCTTCTGGGTCACGACGCAGGATGTGCCCGGGTATGTGGTGAACGCGTCCTATCCGTCGCACCTGTTCGTCGGGTTGGCCTGGCTGTTCTTCGCCGCCACCTTCGAACGGCCCGTCACCGCGTTCGCGAGTAGAGGGGCGGTTGGCCGCGCAATCGCATGGATCAACGATCGCGCCTTCACGATCTACCTCTGGCACGCCGCGGGGCTGTTCACGATGTATCAGCTTCTCTGGGTGCACGACAGGCCAGGCTGGCTTCGCGAAGTGGCCGCCCTGCCTATCGTCCTGCTGGTCACCTTCGCCTGCATGTTGGGATTCGGCTGGATAGAAGACATCTCTGCGCGCCGCCCGGTGCACTTCGCCCCTCGTGCCGGGCGAGTTCGCCGCGGGCATGAGGGGGAGGTGCCAAAGCCAGGCATCGCCGGCCGGCTGCTTGTGCCGTTCGCGGCCGTGCTTGGTTTCGGAACGATCATCGGGGCGATGTTCGTCGAGCGATACGAGCCGGCGGCTGTGAACGTGTCTGTTGCCCGGGTTGTCCCGCCTTCCGGCGTCGGCCTGGCGATTCGCACCCAGAACGCGGTGATCACCGATACCGCCCCGCCGCGCGCCGTTGCGCCGATCTCCGGCGGTCCGGTCACGGCACGCGAGATGCAGGCGCTTCTCGACGCCTGGTACCGGACCAACGACATCCCGGGGATTGCCGTTGGAGTCCGCGTGCGGAACGGGGAGTCGTGGTCGGGGGCCTCCGGTATGGACCTGCGGACGGGCCAGGGCCTGCTCCCCGACACCGCCTACAACACGGCCAGTGTGACCAAGACCTTCACGGTCGCGATGATTTTGCAGTTGGTCGAGTCGGGTGACATCTCCCTGGATGACAGGCTCTCGAGCTTTTTCGACTTCCCGCATGGCGACGCTATCACCATTCGAAACCTGATCCAGCACACCAGCGGGCTGATGGCGACCGACGATGTACCGGCCAACATCGCGCTCGAGGCCGCAACCGAAGTAGGCCTGAGCTTTGAGCCGGGGACGGGCTTCGAGTATTCGTCACCGGGCTACTTCCTCCTCGGGCTCGTGATCGAGAAAGTCGTCGGCAAGCCCTTCACGGTCGCCCTCCATCAACGCCTGCTCGATCCGCTCGGGCTGCGCAACACCTTCATGGACGAAGAACTCTATCCACTGGACTACTCGACCCACCCGGAGCCGATCGGGACGTTCCCCTCCGGCTCCGGCGTTCTTCGGTCTTCTACGGGGCCCCGCGAGCTGTTGATGCCGGACATCGACTACTACGGCTGGCTATGGTCTTCAGCGGGGATATGGTCCACGGTCGTCGACCTCTCGGCATGGGCGTTCGATCTCTGGGGGAGCGACAGGGTGGTCTCGGCCGAGATGCTGGACCAGATGACCAACTTCCTCGGGCCGGAATTTCAATACGCCGGTCTCGGAACCTACCCCTTCTGCCCGTGCTGGCGGGAAGATAGCCGGATCCACGGCGAACGCTGGGGGCACAATGGACTTTCGGGCGTGCTTGAGTTCGATCCCGTGGATCGCGTTGCGATCGCGATCTATGGGAACGGCGTGATTCTCGATGAACGGCTCATCGTGGCCTACGACGACCTGAGCAAGTCCATTCGGGACACGCTTCGCGGGCGCGAGGTGGCGTTTCAGCGTTGAGGTTGAGGGAATCCACCGATGGTCCGTGTACAGGTTCGCTGTCGAGATCTTTACTGAGCGCATCTCTCCCGCCGGATGACAGCGAATGGCCGCCATGATGCCCTCAACCGGACGCCTCGACGATGTGCTCCGTGCGCTGCTCCAGGAAATCGTCGAGGGGCTGCGGGGCGTCCACTACGAATTTGTTGCCCTCACCGCCTACGACGCCGACCGCAATTTCGTGAACCAGGTGAATCGAGACACGACGGGCTCCGTTTTCATGCCGGGGCGCCGCCCGTCGGTGGAAGTGGGTGTGGACGCTGTCGCATCATTTCCCCATGGCGTCGCGTATCGCCTGACGGGGAACAACGCGCGAGGAGCAATGGAGCTGGCGAACGCCGGGCTCGATAGCTCGTGGTCCATTCCGCTGATCAGCGCCGGTGTGAGCTACGGGATGGTCACGCTCTGCAAGCCGGGGAGCGAGCCGTTCAGCGAGAACGAGCTGGCGATCGCGCGGCAAGCGGTTGCCAACGCTGCGCATCCGATGGCGTTGATCCACCAGGACGCGATCCTCTCCCGCGAAGCTAGCCGTCGAAGGCTCATTGAGGATCTTTCCCGGTTGCCGGCAGGTTCGGAATCGCCGGACGCGGTTTTCGCGCGAATGATGAACTCGCTGCCTGCTGCGTTGCCGCATGACTACGCCCACCTCACGTTCAGGAACGCGGCGGGCGATTACGTGCTGGCTGGCGCGGAACCGGTGCTCTTCCTCGGCCCGGGTGAGTCGTACACGGACGGGCAAGCAGACTATAGCCGCGTTCTGGCGCTCGGGAGCCGGGTGACGGAGTACCGGACCGATCGCGTCGCGGGGTTCTGGCCGGACCGCCTGCGCGAAGCCGGCATCGGGCGCGTCCTCCTGGGACTGGCCCTGAGCGACGGGCGGATCGTCGCGACGCTTACGATCGGCCGCCAGACCCATATCCCGTTTTCACCGCAGGACGTCGCACTGCTGGACCTGTTGGTGACGCTCCTTGGGCAGGCGGTCGAAAACCGGGAGCGGCTCGATCGTGAGCGGGCCGCGGAAGCGAGGTCCGCCCTCCTCAACCGCATCGGCGTACTGCTGCACGGCGGCAAGCCGATCGACGAAGTGTTCGAAGAGCTGTACCAGTGCCTGGCGGCGGCGGTGCCATTCGACTATGTCTCGCTCATTGCTCCGTCGGGCCAGGATGGCTTTTTCTCTCGTCTTGCTTCCTATCCCGAACTCGTGAACAAGAACGGCGAACTCATTTCCCTTGCCGATTCGCAGTACGAAGCCATCGTTGCGACGGGAAGGACCTGGGCTCAGTACGAGCCGGGGCTGGTTCAAGGACCCTCGCCGTCGAAACTCGCCGCGGCAGGGCTGAAGCGCGGGATCGGGCTCGCGCTCTCGCACGATGGCGCACCGCTGGGCATCCTCAGCGTTGCGCGAAGGTCGCCGGCACTCTTCAGCGATACAGAAATCGCCTTCCTCGATCTGCTCGGCACAATGCTTTCGCAGTCGATCGCGACGCAACAACTCGTCGGCCGTCTCGAACGAGAGGCGGCTTTTGCGACGGTCTTGAATGACCTCGCTCTCGGCCTGAAGCAGGATGGGTCCCCGCCGGCGTTCTTCGCCCAGGTGGCGCAGGCGCTCCCGCAGGTGCTCCACCACGACTACCTCTGGCTGGGCGTGCGCGACAACAACGGGAGCGAGGATCTGCGGGTGATCGGAGGCGGCGGCGATCCCGCGTCGTCCGCATTCATGCACCGGCTGGCGATCGGCAGCCTGGCCGCCGGCACTAAGGGCCAGGTGCTTCGCGAATATCGCAGCGCCGCCTGGCCGCGTCCCGACCTCGCGCCTCCCGACGGCTGGGGACGTGTGGAACTGGCAGTGCTTGGCGACGACACCGCGCCACTTGGAGTGCTTGGAATCGCGCACAGCGACGACCGCCCGATGCGGCGCGACGAACGGCGATTCCTGCATGTGCTGGCGAGCTTGCTCAGCCAGAGCCTTGCCCACATGCAGAAGCTCACTCGCGATGCGCTGCACAAGGAACAGCTGGAGCAGGCCGCGCGGCTCACGGCGCTGGGCGAACTGGTCGCCAGTGTGGCCCACGAACTCAACAATCCGCTCACCGCTGTCGTCGGCTTCGCCGATGTCATCGAACTCGAAGCGTCATCAGAGCACCGCTGGGTGGATGACCTTCGGATGCTGCGTCGGGAAGCTCTCCGTGCCCGCGACATCGTGCGGGACCTGCTCTTCATCGCGCGGCCGCCTGTCGTGGAGCGCGGTCCGGTGGATTTGCCGGAGCTCTTCAGGCACATTGTGCGGCTCCGGGGGCAGGCGTGGCGCCGGGCGGGCCTGGAGGCAGAGCTCGAGCTTCCGAGCGGCCTGCACGTGGTGGCGGGCGCTGAGGCGCAGCTCACCCAGGTGTTCCTCAACCTGATAACGAATGCGGAGCACGCTCTCCGCGGCCAGCCGAATCCGCGCATTCGCATCCGTCTCGCCGATGGCGACGGCCAGACCGTTGTCAGCATCACCGACAATGGGGTGGGCATACCCCCAGAAGTGAAGGCACGCGTCTTCGAACCGCTGTTCAGCACGAAGCACGGCGAAGGGAACGGCCTGGGTCTCAGCATCTCCTATGGCATCGTGGCGGCGCACGGCGGCCAGCTGACGGTCGAATCCGAGCCGGGGCAAGGCTCCACGTTCCGCGTCGCGTTGCCGTGGACCGAAGCCGCCCGCGGGGAGAACACCCTTCCTGAACACGCCATTGCCGGCCATCGCATGAACGTACTGGTGATCGACGACGAACCGAGCATCCGCCAGCTCTCGCAGCGGCTTCTCGGCCGGATGGGTCATCGGTGTGTTGCCCTCGATGGAACGGCCGAGCTGCGGGCGACGATCCGGGAGGAGCGCTTCGACCTCGTCATCTGTGATTACCGGCTCGGCGCTGTGCGTGCCGACGATGTGCTGGAGATCCTTGCCTCAGAGGCGCCCGAACTCGTCGATCGCACCGTCATCGTCACCGGCGCGACGACGGAGGAGAACGTCATCCGGCTTGTCTCGCGTCACGGGCTGCGTCTGATGCCGAAGCCGTTCGGGCTCGCGGAACTGCGCCAGGTACTCCGCGAATTCGGCTCCGCACTCAGCGCCTAGGTTCGCACTCACCACCAGAGAATGTCGTCGAGCGGGTCGTCGTGGGCTTCGACGGCGGGGTCGGTATCGTCAGCCTGCCAGAGGTTCGTCCCCAGGTACTTCCAGCCGCCATCGGCGAACACCATCACGATGTTGCCGTGTTCGATGCGACTCGCAGCGCGCAGGCCGGCATGGAGCACGGCGCCGCTGCTGATGCCGCCGAAGATGCCCTCGGCCAGCATGGCCCGCCGGGCGTGGCTGAAGGCATGGCGGTTGCCGACGATGATCTTCCCATCCAGCACGGACTCATCGAGCACCGGTGGGATGAAGCCGTCGTCGAGCGATTTCAGGCCCTGGACGTGCACGCCGAGCCGCGGTTCCACGCCAAACACCTTGCACGAGGGGTTGGCCTCCTTCAGCCGGCGCCCGACGCCGGTGATGGTGCCGCCGGTGCCCATGCCGGCGACGAAGATGTCGACCCGGGCCAGGTCCTGGAGGATTTCCGCCCCGGTGGTTTCGTAGTGAGTTCGGACGTTGACATCGCTGCCGAACTGGTTGAGCAGGTAGGCGCCGTCACGGGCCGCCAGCTCCGTGGCGACTTCGATGGCGGACTTGATGCCGGCCTGCCGTGGGACGCGCCGGATGCGCGCACCATAGGCCGCGAGCAGTTCCTCGATTTCGGGGTAGACGCTTTCGGGGACGCAGACGTCCACCGGGTGGCCGAAGAGGCGGCCGAACATGGCGAGGGCCACGCCCGTATTGCCGGTGGAGGCTTCGATGATGCGCCGCCCAGGCTCAAGCGCTCCGCTCGCCTTCGCATCCTGCAGGATGCGAAGGACGATGCGGTCCTTGATCGAGCCGGTGGGATTCTGGGCCTCGAGCTTGGCGAACATGCGCACGCCGGGCCGCGGTGAAAGGCTGCGCAATTCGACGAGAGGCGTATCGCCAACGAGGCCGGCGATGTCTGGAAAGGGGGCGGGCATCTCAGCGCCTGGTCCGTGGCGAAGTGCACATGGAGCCAGTGTACCCCCGCGCGGGATTCCCTACGGAGATGTTCGGATTGCCTCCCCGAGAAAAGCGTGGGTATAGTAATCCTTCTTCTGATGCTCATCGACCTCCACTCGCACACATGGCCCCGGTCCCACGACAGCGTTCTCAACCCCGATGACCTCATCGTCCGGGCCAAGCAGGCCGGCCTCGATGGCATTGTTTTCACCGAGCACGACACCGTCTGGGATCAGCGATCTCTGGACGAAATCAAGGCCAAGCACGATTTCCTGGTGCTGGCCGGGGTGGAGATCAGCACGGATGACGGGCACATGCTCGTTTTCGGTATCGACAAGTACGTGTTCGGGATGCACCGGGTGCGCGAGCTCCACAGCTACGTGGAAAAGTCCGAGGGCGTGATGGTCGCGGCACACCCCTATCGCCGCCAGATGCCCTGGTTCAGCCGAACCGAAGAGGAATACCAGGCCTCGCTGGATAAGGCGGCCCGGAACCCGGCCTACCAGTATGTGAAGGCGCTCGAAGAGCTCAACGGCCGCGGGAGCGACAAAGAGAACGAATTCTCCCGGCGCCTGGCGGAGATGCTCCACTTCCCCGGGACGGCGGGGACGGATTCACACGCGATTAGCGACATCGGCAAGTGCGCGACCTATTTCGAAGGGCCGATCGGCGATGAGCGCGACCTCATCCGGGCACTGAAAGACGGGCGCTACTACCCGGTGGATCTGCGGTCCGGGTCTCCAATTCCGACGCGCGAATTGCCCCACCCCGCTTCAAGCTGACACTCCACAAGGAATGTACTATCGTGGTCTCGGAAGCGGACCACCGTATCCGACCGCGACCAAGGGAGAGGAAGCCGCGTGACCTACGTCATCACAACCCCGTGCATCGATGTCCAGGACCAGGCCTGCGTCGAAGTTTGTCCAGTCGACTGCATCCACTTCGATGAGGGCGACGACAAGATGCTCTATATCAACCCCGATGAGTGCATCGATTGTGGCGCCTGCGAACCGGCCTGCCCTGTGACCGCGATTTTCGCCGAAGATGACCTCCCCGGTGACCAGGCGGATTTCAAGGAGATCAATGCGGAGTGGTACACGGATAAGTCGGCTGCCCGAGCGAAGGTAGCGGCGCGCGCCGGCTGAACTCCACGACTCAAGGCGTCTTGAAGGGCCGCACCTGCAGCGACGGGTGGCGGCCCTTTTCCATTTCGTCCCGGGTGGCGCGCCTGGATGACGGAACAGCCTCGCTCGCCCGTGGAACGGTGGTGGTTTAGGATTCCGGAACTACCGGGTGGCGCAGGCTCTGCGCCGCCCACTCTTACCGGGGATGAGACGGGATGCAGCAGCAGGCGAGCGACCGCGCACAAACCACCGGCCGCGCAACGCGGCTCCGAGGAAGCATGGGCGGCTTGCTCGTCCCGATTGCCCTCATCGGGGCGATCTCTGCACTCGAAACGGCGCGCACCACCAGTGCGAGCCGGCAGGTCTTCTGGAACATCTCGACCCCCGCGATCATGTACTTCGTCTTCGCTGCGGCGGTGGTCTTCATCGTCGGCTCGTTCGTCCAGCGGGCGCGCATCTGGCGCCTGGGCAAGCCGCAGCCCGTGTTCGACCGCCTTGGGGCGCGCATCACGAATGCGCTGACGATGGGCGCCGGCACCAGCCGCGTGAAAAACGACCGCTTCGCCGGGGTGATGCACTGGTGCATCTATTCCAGCTTCGTGATGCTCACGATCGTCACCTTGCTGCTTGCGCTCGATGACTACGTGCCGCTGATCTTCGGCAGCGATGCCGAGCACCTCTTCCTCAAGGGCCCCGTGTACCTGGGCTATAGCCTCGTCGGGGACCTCTTCGGCCTCATCGGACTGGTTGGTGTGGGCATGGCGGTCTACCGCCGCTACTCGAAGCCACCGGCGAAGCTGACCTGGGACCGCCGCGGGAACGAAGACGCGATCATCGTCGGGCTGCTCGGCCTCACGTTGTTCACCGGGATCCTGGTCGAGGGCCTGCGCATCCACGCGAGTGAAATCCCGGCCGGGAACGAGAACTGGTCGTACTGGTCGCCGGCCGGCTGGACCGTGGCGAAAGTGCTCGGAGGGATGAGCGAGAGTGGGGCCGAGACGGTGCACCAGGGCTTCTGGTGGTTCCACGTCGTCGGCGCCTTCGTGCTGCTCAGCCTCATGGCGGTCACGAAGTTCCGGCACATCGTGATGGCGCCGGTCAACGGCTTCCTCAAGCGCCCCCAGACGCAGGCCTACCTCGCGCCCATGGGCGACTTCGAGAAGCTGATGGAGGAGGGCGCCGGTCTGGGCGCGGGCAAGCTCCAGGACTTCACCTGGAAGCAGCTCTTCGATGCCGATACCTGTGTGCGCTGCGGGCGCTGCACCGACGCCTGCCCGGCATGGACCGCGGGCCAGCCGCTTTCGCCGATGGCGATCGTGCAGGACATGAAGACCTACATGAATCACGCCGGACCGCTGCTCATCGCTGGAAAGGATCCGGCGACGGAGCTCAAGCAGGAACTCGTGGGCGGGTACATCAAAGACGAATCGCTCTGGGCGTGCCGCACGTGCATGGCCTGTGTGCAGGAATGCCCGGTGATGATCGAGCACGTGCCTTCGATCGTGGACATGCGCCGCTACCTCGTGATGGAGCAGGCCCGCGTGCCCGCCACCGCCCAGGCCGCGCTCCAGAACATCGAACAGCGCGGCCACCCCTGGCGGGGAACCCAGCTGACCCGCACGACCTGGATCGACCAGCTCCAGGAGCAGGGCATCGAGGTGCCGATCTTCGATGGCACGCAGGAGTACCTCTATTGGGTCGGATGCTCGGGTTCACTGGTGGAGCGCAACGTGCCCATCACGCAGTCCGTGGTGAAGCTGCTCATCGAATCCGGCACCAGCTTCGGTGTCCTGGGGCAGACGGAGACCTGCACGGGCGACCCCGCGCGGCGCCTGGGCAACGAATTCCTCTACGCCACCCTGGCGCAGGGGAACGCCGAGTCGTTCAACGAGATTGGCGTGCGACGCGTGATCACGGCCTGCCCGCACTGCTTCAACACCTTCAAGAACGAGTACCCCGACTTCGGCGGCAAATACGAAGTGACCCACCATTCGGAGTTCCTGCAGACGCTCCTCGGGCGCGGGATGCTCAAGCCCAGGGACCAGAACGGCGCGACGATCACGTTCCACGACTCTTGCTACATCGGCCGGGGCAACGGCATCTACGATTCACCGCGCGAAGTGCTTGAGGCGATCCCCGGCGTGAACCTGGTGGAGATGCCCCGCAGCCGCGAAAAGGGCCTCTGCTGCGGCGCCGGCGGCGGCAATATGTGGATGGAGGAGAAGGGCACGCGCGTCAACCACCTGCGTGCTGCCGAGGCCGCGAACACGGGCGCGAGAATCGTCGCGACCGCATGCCCGTTCTGCATCCAGATGTTCGAAGACGGCATCCCCGCCGTGCAGCCCGATGAAGAGAAGCGCACGATTCGCGCCTACGATATCGCGGAGCTCCTGGAGGTCAGTGTGAAGCCCGCCGTGATGGCCATGGAAGACCAGCAACTTCCGCGAGGCGTGGCAGGCTAGGCATGATCGGCAACGAAGCGCAGGACGCATTCATCAACCGCAACAAGTGGGCTGTAGTCACGACGCTCCGGAAGGATGGGAGCCCGGCGAACTCGGTCGTGTTCTATGCGCGCGATGGTGACACGCTCATCTTCAGCACGACGCAGGGCCGTTTGAAGGCGCGCACGATTCAGCGGGATAGCCGTGTGGCGTTCACCGTGCTCGATGAGGGTGCGCCGTTCGGCTTCGTGACCATAGAAGGCACCGCCACGATCGAATCGCGGGACGTCGTGCCCGGCCACATCCTCATCAATAAGGCGATGCGGGGAGGCGAGTTCACGCCGCCCGAAGGGTACGCCGAGCGGCTCGCGAACGACGGCCGCGTGGTCGTGCGGGTCATCGCTGATCGGGTTTCAGGCGTCACAAACCGGCGCTAGACCGGCATTCCTTCCGCCGGATGCTCGTGGCGTCTGCGCTACACGAACAGGTGGAGCGGCATGTGCGTCGGGTGGACGGACGAGCCACTCTCGAGCACGGAGGTGTCCCCGTATTCGTCCCGGACGCCGGGACCGATGACGACGTTGCGGCCGATGTGCAGCCCCGATGGGATCGTGACGCGTTTGCCAACGATGGTGATGCCCGTGTTCACGATGTCCGGGCGTTCGAAGTTCGCAATGCCCGGGTCGCCTTCCCCGACGATCGCGCGGTGCCCGATGGTGACTTCCTTATCGATGATGCAGCGGTCCACGACGGCGCCGGAGCGCACAATGCAGCGGTGCTGGATTACCGATTCGCGCACCACCGCGCCCTCTTCGATGATCACGCCGGGCGAGATCACAGAACGGTCCACGATGCCTTCGATCTGGGCGCCGGGTGAGATGAGCGAGTTCATGATCTGGGCGCGCGCGCCAACGCGGGCCGGCGGCAAGATCGAACCAGCCGTGCGAAGGCGCAGCTCCGGATGGTCGAGGTCGAGAGGGGGGTTTGGGGCGAGCATGTCCATGTGGGCCGAGTGGTACGACTCGACCGTGCCGACATCGCGCCAGTAGTCCTGGAACTGGTAACCATAGACGCGGTGGCTTTCGTACATGCGCGGGATGATGTCGCGCCCGAAGTCGTGCTTGCTCTTGTCGCCCAGGTCGGCATCAGCCTGGAGTTGCTCGACGAGCACATCCTTGTTGAAGCAGTAGATCCCCATGGAAACCCAGGGCGAACGCGGCTCCTTCGGCTTCTCCTGGAAGTCGATGATCCGGCCGGATCGGTCGAGATCGAGGACCCCGAAGCGGTGGGCCTCTTCGCGCGGGACGGAATACACGGCAACGGTCGCATCGGCCGCCTGGCTGCGGTGATAGGCGATCATGTTGCGGTAGGCCGTGAGGTAGATGTGATCGCCGGCGAGGATGAGGACTTCGCGGGCGTGGGATTCTTCGATGAGATAGAGGTTCTGATAGACCGCGTCGGCGGTGCCCTGGTACCAGTCCATGTCGGCGCGGCCAAGGTAGGGCTGGAGGATCTGGACGCTGTTTTCGAGGGTATCGAGGCCCCAGGGACGGCCGGAACCGATGTGGTTTACGAGTGAACGCGGCCGGTATTGCGTGAGGACGGCGATCTTCGAGATGCCGCTGTTGCCCACGTTGCTCAGGGCAAAGTCCACGATGCGGTATTGCCCGCCGAAGACGACGGCCGGCTTGGCGCGCTGTTCGGAAAGGACCGAGAGCCTGTCTCCCTGTCCGCCCGCGAGGATCATGGCCAGGACGTTGATCACGTGCCCCTCCCGTTGGGCAGCGCCCCTGGGGACGCTGCGCCCATTCTAGGGGGAGGCGATGGAGGCTGTCAGGCTCGACCCGTGACAGCCCCCTTGCGAATGCGTTGCGGTTTATGCCGCGATGCTGACCCTGCTCCTGACTGCCGTCACACGGACGACCATAGCAAAGGCGCAGTCGCGACAGACGACCATCGAATACCGCGTTGGGCGGCCCCCACCGGCGCCTTCGACATCGGCGACAGTGATTTCTGAGTGCGCGCGCGTGATGCGACCGCACAAAGGACAAGGACCGCGAACTACCTGGCTTTGAGACATCTCCCTACCTCATTGCCCCCGCGCGTGCAGATCCTCCCAAAAAGTGTGCGGGCGTTGTATCGGGCGGACCGCCTACGGGAGAACCCCATGTTTACCGTGAACCGCGGATCATGGCGGTGGAGGGTAGAGGCCCCCGATGCAGACGATGCACATCATGGTATTCGGCGCGGCATCGCGGAGGTATGGCAGCGAAACCTCCCCCGGCGCGCCCCTTGGAGCCGTGCCCCTCCACCGACAAGAACCTGGAGCCGTGCCCCTCAGTGGGCACTGGTCACGAGATCACCGTCCACGCCACGTTCTCCCGCCAGGTGCCCATTGGCCCCGCCCGAACCATGCCACGCGCCGGAAAGGGCATCGAGCCACGAACGGATTCGTTCGTGCTGCGCCAGTCGAGGTACGAACGCGGCCCCAACCGAACCTCGCCGGGCATCGCCGTGGCGGTTCGCCTGCCCACTGCTACGCCATGCGTTGGGATACGATGGAGACATGAAGAACCAGATCGTCGAGGGCGGTTGCCTCGCCACCCCACGTGCGCAACCGGCCAAAGGCCCCGCCACCGCGAAACCCCAGGGCGTGCGCGCGTGGCTCGGCAGGCTCATCCGACAGGTGAGGCGGTAGCGGAATTTAGATTGCGCACTGCATGGCCAACGTCCCGATGTCGCGCTGGCGGCTCGCGATGATGTCCGCATCGGCGAAACCGTTCGTGCAGTAGCCCACGCTGATGCCGTTGGCGGGGTCGCCCCAGGCGATTTGCCCGCCGGCCCCCCCATGACCGAAGGCGCGGGGGCTCGCCAGCTTGCCGAAACCGCGTGCCGCCGCAAAGCCGTCGTCGCCCGCGACCACGACGCCCAGCGCTCGCCCGACGGGCTTCCCCGTGGCCACGTTGATGTGGAAGTCCTTCGTGCGCGTTCGGGTCGCGAACTCGATGGTCTCGGCCTTCAGGATGCGCTTCCCGTTCGCCGCCACGCCTCCGTTGACGAGGGGCTGGTAGAAAAGCGCGAGTTCCGCCGCCCGCCCGATGCCGCCCGCGCCGGGAACGCCCACCGCACGGAACTCGGGCTTGTTGTAGTTGTAAATCGTCAGCGGGTTCACTTCGCCCCAGCCGCCCTCAGGCTCCTGGGGCGGCTTGACGTAACACACGTCGGCGACACGCGCGTTCAGTTCGTCCGGGAGGCCGACGTAGAGGTCCGTGAGCCCGGCGGCCGAGATGACGCGGTCGCGAACATACTGCCGCCACTCGATGCCGGTGCGCCTCTCGATGATCTCGGCCAGGACCCAGTGGAGCGAGGTGGCGTGGTAGACGAACTTCGTGCCGGGTTCCCAGTTCAGGCGCCAGCGGGAGAACGCGGCCAGGCGTCCTTCGCGCGTGTTCCAGGCCGGCGGGCCAAGCGGGGCCGTGGGGAAGCCGCCGATGTGGCAGAAGGCCTGTTCGACGGTCACCACCTCTTTCCCGTTCGTCGCGAACTCCGGGATGATGTCGCCCACACGCTCGTCCAGCTTCAGCAGTCCGTCTTCGAGGAGCGTCCACGCCGCGGCTGCGACGATGCCCTTCGTGCTCGAATAGACGACGAAGAGCGTGTCCTCGGTCACCGGCTTTTCGGCGCCACCCTGCACCGCGGAGCCCCACGCCCGGAAGCCGGCGAGCTTCCCGTGGCGCGCGATTGCGACCGAAGCGGACGGCAGTGTGCCGTCGTCGACATCTCGCTTCGCCCGCGCGAACACGGCGTCGAGCCGTTCGGAGTCGATGCCCACGTCTTCGGGCTTGGTGGCGACGAGTTGGCTGGCAAGCTTCATGAAACCCTCCGCCCGGCTGAAGCCCGGACCCGGGCAAGATACGCAATCCCTGACGGCTTTGCGAATCCAACCGTTCCCGCGCTAGCCTTACCCGCCACGGTAAGTCCACGCGACGGGCGGTCCGCGTTCACAATCAGGAGCAGAACCATGGAACGAGTCGAGATCTGGACGAACGGGGCGGGCATGCCCAGGGACTTCGTGCACCGGGCTCAGCAGGCCGAGCAGGCGGGCTTCGACGGCATCACCATCGTCGATTCGCAGAACCTCTCGGGCGACCCCTACGTTGCGCTCGCCCTGGCAGGCGCGGCCACGGAGAACATCAAGCTCGCGACGAGTGTGACGAACCCGTACACGCGCCACCCGGCGGTCACCGCCTGCGCAATCGCGACCGTCCACGCGGTCTCGGGCGGTCGCGCGGTCCTCGGAATCGGCCGCGGCGACTCGGCGCTCGCGCACCTGGGCTACGCACCCGCCTCCATCCCGGTGTTCAAGGACTACCTCGAGCGGCTCCAGGGCTACCTCAACGGTGAGGAGATGCCGTTCGCGAGTGACTCGAACCTCGAAGTCCTGAACCTCGCGACGACGCCCACGTCATCGAAAATCCTCTGGCTTCGGCCGGGACGGTTCCCCAAGATCACGGTCGATGTGGCGGCGACGGGGCCGCGCGTCATCAGGATGGCGGCGAAGGTCGCGGACCGCATCACGTTCGCGGTCGGCGCCGATGTGAGCCGCATGGAGTGGGGCATTCGCACGGCGCGTGAAGCGCGGGAGCAGGCCGGGATGGACCCTGACGGCCTCGCGCTCGGCGCCTACGTGAACATGGTCGTCCACGACGACCCCGAGACAGCCCGCCGCATGGGCGAAGGCTCCCTCTCGGTGTTTGGGCGCTTCCAGGCGATGTTCGGCGAGATGGTCGGCCCGGCGAGCGAGGCCCAGAAGCAGTCCACGGAAGCCATCCACGACGCCTACGACATGACGCGCCACACCCAGGCCGGGAGCGCCCAGACGACGCAGATCACGCCTGAGTTCGCCTCGGAGTTCGGCATCTTCGGCCCTTCGGACTACTGCATCGAACGGATCAAGGCGATCACCGTCCTTGGCGTGCGACGCCTGGTCATCCTCGGCGGCGGCGACAGGGGCGAACCGGGGAAGACAGCCGAAGCACGAGACCGCTTCCTCCAGGAAGTACTGCCGAAGATTCGCGAGGCCTGATGGGCGGCGCTACTCCCGCTCCGGCCATTCCGCCGGGTGGTAGCCCAGCGGGACCGCCGGGCGGTCCCAGCGCGCGGGCGTGCTCGACATCCGGACGACGGGGCCGAGGAAGCCGATGCGCCCGGCCGGCCCGTTCGATTCGAGCAGGTACGGGGCGAACTCCTCTTCGGTGACATCCCCGCGCGAGGATGCCAGCTCCTCGGGGGTTGCCAGCCCGCGGTCCACAATCCACTTGCCCGTGCGTGCGAGGGAGACGCGGACCAGCCAGCTGCCGCCCTCCTCTACCCTCCGGGCCAGGGCGGTCATCGCGCCGAAGGCCATCAGGTAACCGGCCACGTAGTCGATAGCGGACACCGGGAGGAGGCGAGGCGGACCGCCCGCGCCGGTCGCGTCGGCCATGCCGCTCACGGTCTGGACGATGCTGTCGAAGCCGCGCCGAGGTGCCCACGGACCTGTCGTGCCCCAGGCGCTGAGGCTGACGCAGACGATGCCCGGGCGCAGCTTCGCGAGGTCTTCCGGCGCGAAGCCGCGCTCCGCCAGCGTGCCCGGCCGGTAGCCCTCGGAGAAGACGTCGCCCGTGCGCACGAGTTCGCGCAGCCGCTCGACACCCTCCGGCGAGCGCAGATCGAGGCGGGCGGAGAGCTTGCCGTGACCCGTGTCGAGTTCGACCGCGCCGGAGTCCGCCAGGTGCTCCGCCGTGATCTTCAAGACCTCCGCCCCGTGCTCGGCCAGCGTCCGCCCGCAGGTAGGCCCCGCGAGCACGCGGGTGAGGTCGAGCACGCGCACGCCGGAGAGCGGGCGGCGGCCTTGGGGCAACGGTTCGGGTGGTGCGTCGCCGATGCGGACGATTTCGATCAGCGGCTGTTCCGCGACGGCGTGGGCCTGGGGGTGCTGCGCCCACTCCGCATGGCTGCGAACGAACCCCGCACAGCCGCCCGCGGCGTGGACGGCGTCTTCGAGCGCCTGTCCGTCCCAACTTGCGGCGGCGGCGGCCATCGCCGCGCGATCCGGTCCCACGCTAAGGACGCGCAGAGCGGCGTCACGGTGGAGCGGGAAGTTGCAGTGCAGGTTCACATAGCGGCCGTCCTTCACTTCGAAGAAGCCGCTGAGCGGGTCCCAGGCTGGCGGAGGGCGCTCGCCGTCGAGGCGCAGATAGCTGGTGCTCCGGAGCGCCGCGACCGCGTGCCCGACGTTCACGATGACCTGCTGCTGCCACCCGGACTTCAGCTTCCAGAGCCGGGCGGCAGCCACACCCGTCGCGGCAATCGCAGCGGCTCCCGCCGTGCCGACGCGGTACTGCGAAGCGATGACCGGGTCTTCGCCCTCGATATCGACATCGCGCCGCCCCGGGTCGGGGAGGCGAGCGATCTCGGCCAGTTCGTTCAACGACTGGAACGCGCTCACGGTCACAGGCAAACCCTCCGCCCGGCCGCGTTCAGGATGCGCCGCCGCCGACGCCGACCGGCACGCGCGGAACGGACCCCGGGATGGGGACGGCCCGCTCGGCGGCAGGCATCATTTTCGGGTACCACCT
>CAYYSD010000024.1:0-26004 GCA_964474285.1 uncultured Anaerolineaceae bacterium
GCGATCCGCCAGGTGCGCGGCACCTCGTATTGCCAGGTGAAGGATGTCAACGTTTCGATGGTCACGAGCGGACCGATGGTCCAGCCGGTGAGCAACCTTATCCTCGCATCGGAGCGGAACTGACATGGCCGAGACCGCCGCGAACCGCCGCTACTACCTCCCCGAAGGCCTTCCCGCCCCGGCGCCAACCGTCGATGGCCTCGGCGCCGAGTTCTGGGAAGCGACGAAGCGTCATGAACTGCTCGTCCAGCGCTGTAACAGCTGCAAGAACTACCAGTGGGGCCCCGAGTACTGCTGCCACAAGTGCCTCTCGTTCGATGTCGGTTGGGAGCAGATCTCGACCCGCGGGCGCATCTACAGCTGGGAGCGCTCCTGGTACCCCGTCCACCCGGCCCTCCGTGACGGGGTGCCCTATATCGCCGTTCTCGTAGAATTGCCGCAGGCAGGCAACGTGCGCATGCTCGGAAACCTGCTGGGCGATCCTCAGCAGGCCATCACCATCGGCGCCGAAGTCGAGGCGGTCTTCGAAGACCATGACCTGCCCGAGCCTTACACACTTGTTCAGTGGCGGACGGTCTGACGCGCCGCCGAAAGGAATGCACCCTTGGACTTCAAGTTCACTCCCGAGCAGGAATCGTTCCGCCACGAGGTCCGTTCGTTCATCCTGAGCGAGCACCCCAGGGTTCGCGAAGGTGAGTCGTTCACGAAGAAGCTGGCCGCGAAGGGGTGGCTTACGATGTCCTGGCCCAAGGAGCACGGCGGCCAGGGCGCGAACCACATGCAACAACTCGTCTACAACGAGGAGATGGCCTATCACCGCGCCCCCGGCCAGACCATGGGCACGGATCGCGTCGGCCCAACGATCATCCTCTTTGGGACCCCGGAACAGAAGGCCGAGTATCTCCCGCGGATCATCAAGGACGAAATCACCTGGTGCCAGGGCTTTTCCGAGCCCGGCTCCGGCTCCGACCTCGCCTCGCTCCAGACGCGCGCCGTGCGCGACGGCGACAACTACATCGTCAACGGCCAGAAGATCTGGACCTCCGGCGCGCAGCGCGCCGACTACATGATTCTCCTCGCTCGAACCGACCCGGATGCACCCAAGCACCGCGGCATCACGTACTTTCTGCTCGACATGAAGTCCCCGGGAGTCAACGTGCGCCCGCTCGTGCAGATGACCGGGCAGGCCGGCTTCAACGAAGTCTTCTTCGAAGACGTGCGCGTTCCCGCGAACGCCGTCGTCGGCGAAGTGAACCGCGGCTGGTACGTCTCAACAGCCACCCTGGACTTCGAACGTTCCGGCATCGGGCGCGTCATCAACAGCCTGAAGACCTACGAAGAAGTGCTCGACCACGTGAAGCAGGCGCCTTCACGGCAGCCGGGCGTCAAGACCATGTTCGACGAAGTCACGACGCGCCATCAGCTGGCCGAGATCGGTATCGCCTACAAGGTGGGACGGCTGATGTCCTACCGCGTCGCGTGGATGCAGAGCCAGGGCCTTGTCCCGAACTACGAAGCCTCCATGGCCAAGACGTTTGGAACCGAACTTACGCAGCGCTTCGCCCGCACCGCCCTGACGGCCCTCGGCCTGCACGGCCAGCTCCGCGCGGGTGAGACTCTCGCGCCTCTCGAGGCGCGTGTCGCCGAGCTGTACCTCTCGAGCGTCTCGCTGACCATCGCGGCCGGCACCTCGGAAGTCAACCGCAACATCATCGCCACCCGCGGGCTGGGGCTGCCAAGGGGATAATACGCGGGCGCCGGGATCATGCGGGATGTCTCCCGCCGTCATGTCCGCTACGCTGGGAAGATGAGCATCGCGTTCGAGCCAATCGTCTTTGAGGAGCAGACCGTGGGGCTCGTAAGAACGGCGGTGAGGATTTCCAACGCGTATGACGTCCGGGCGGCGAACCGTGGGGAGCTCCCTGCAACGCAGGTGCGGTCGATACTGCTTGATTGCATCCTCGTCGATACAGGCGCCACGCATCTCTCGCTCCCGCAGGACATGATCGAAGCCCTCGATCTTGACCGGGGCCGCGAAATCTCGCTTCAGACCGCCACCGGGCCGGCCACCGCGAACTACTACGACGGCGCACTCGTACAGATCGAGGGGCGCACCGCGCTGTTGCCCTGCGTGTCCCTCCCGCCCGGGTCGTTGCCCCTGTTGGGGGTCGTGCCCCTGGAATCGCTCGGGTTCGAACCTGATCTCCAGCGCCAGGAACTCCGGATGCTTCCCGAAAACGGCCCGACGACGTACATCGCCGCGTTCTAACCCCCCCTACTCTTCCACTCGCCCGGGCACCTCAGGGAAGCCGCGCTTCAGCAGGTCCAGGGCCTGTCCCACACCTGGCAGCCGGCGGACGTCCGGGTCGCGGCCGGCGCCGTCGTTCCGCATGGTGTTGTTGATGTAGAACGTCTGGAAAGCCGCATCCGCCGTCGCAGTGAACCCCTGCGTGTCCAGCATGTTGTTCACCGAGAACTTCACCATCTGGTGGCCAAAGCGTGATGTCTCCGCGACCCGGTTCGCATAGGCAAGCGTCTCTCGTTCGAGGTCTTCCGGCGCGAAAAGGCGATTCACGAAGCCGAGGTCATGGGCCTCGGGCGCCGTCAGGAAGCGCCCTTCGTAGAGCAACTCCTTCGTCTTGCGCCCGCCCAGGTCCCACGGCACCGTGAAGTACTGCAAATGCGCGGGCAGAAAGAGGGCGTCGTTCGCGGCGAACACGAGGTCCATGCATGACGCAAATATCCAGCCACCGTAGATGCAGTAGCCGTGCACCATCGCGATCGTCGGCAGGGGAAGATTGCGCCAGCGCATCGACGCTTCATACCAGGCGCCGCGGCCGGTGTTGTAGCGGCTGACGCCCGGTTCGCGCTCCCATCCCCGTTCCGCACGGTCTTTCAGCGAGTCTTCGGTGCCGATGTCGTGCCCGGCCGAGAAATGCTTGCCTTCGCCGGAAAGGATGACGACCTTCGTCTGCGGGTCATCGACAGCGCGGCGGAACGCATCGTCCATCTCCTCGATCATCCGCGGCGGCTGTGCGTTGTGGTAGCGCGGCCGGTTGAGCTTCAGGCGCGCCACCGGTCCCGGTTCGAAAATAATGTCCCTGTAGGTCACGGACCCTTCCTCCTCAGTTGCCTGCCTGCAATCCTAATGACCCGCCCTTCGCACTTTCGGAATGACCTCGCTTGCGAACAGCCGCAGATCATCGTGCGGGTACGGGTGGCGAATGCTCAGGATGATGTGATCGACGCCTTGCTCAGCCAGCCCGAGAAGCTGACTCGCGATGTCGTCGGGCGTTCCGATGAGGGTGCGCTGCCGAACCTGTTCGGGGGTCTGGTTGCGTTGTCGCGCCACGGCATCGAGCTTCGCCTGCAATCGCCCCGGGTTGAGATCAATGACCAGCGAGGCTGCCAGCGACTTTCGAATGTCCTCCGGATTGCGCCCGGCTCGTTCGCAGTGTCCCTCGAGCGCGCCCAGCAGGAGTTGGTAGTCCTCTCGTGCCATCAGGAACGTGTTCCAGCCCTGGGCGTGGCGGGCGACCACGCGCAGGGTCAGCTTTGGTCCCGCACCGCCGATCCAGAACGGGATATGCGGCGCCTGGAGCGGTTTCGGTTCACAGAGTGCGTCGGTGATGGTGTAGTAGCGGCCCTGGAACGTGGTCCGTGGCTCGGTCCAGAGCGACCGCATGATCTGAACCGACTCTTCGAGCGCTCGAATGCGGTCCGAGACGTGGGGAAAGTCGAAGCCATAGGCCTTGTACTCCATCTCCCACCAGCCCGCGCCGATGCCCATCTCGAGGCGTCCCCCGCTCACGTGGTCGAGCGTCGCGGCAATGTTCGCCAGCAGGGCCGGGTTGCGGTAGCTGTTCCCCGTCACGAGCGTGCCGCCGCGAAGGCGCGGCACCTGGGCGAGCAAGGCGGTCAGCGTTGTCCACCCTTCCAGGCAGGGTCCGTTCGGGTTGCTGAAGATCGGGATGAAGTGATCGAACGTCCACGCGTGGTCGAAGCCAGCCTGCTCAACGGTTTGCCAGACCGCGAGCACATCCGAGTACGCGACGTGCTGCGGCCCGGTCTGGATTCCGAACTCCATCGGTCGCGTCATGAATTCTGCCCGCTGAGAAACCGCCGCGGCACCTCCCGCAGCATCATGTCGATTGCCTCCTCGGACACGCCCGCCTCACGCATAGCCGGGACGGCGACAGTGCTCACGAACAGGTACCGCGTTGGGCCCGACGTGGCCGGTGCGGGGCGGCCGGCAAGCACGGGAGCCGGCGCGTAGTCGTGCCCGAGCATCAGCCGGTTGCCCCAGCCGCGGTCGATCAGTGCCTTCACGGTTTCGTTGCGCTGCTTCCACTGCGCTCGTCCCGGCCCGCCAGGGTAGCGGTCCATCGAAAGGTACACACCCATGTGCAGCAGCGACTCAAGGTAGCCGACATCCGTCGTGTCGGCGCTGTGTCCAATACAGACGCGATCCATCTGCACGCCTTCCTGCGCGAAGATCTCCACCTGCCGCCGTCCCACCTGTTCGGGCGCCCAGTGATGGGTGCTGATGGGACAGCCGGTGCGCTTGCAAGCTCGCGCCGCGCCGCGAAGGATGCGCTCGCCAGCCGGGGTCACGCCCCCGGCATCGTTGGCGACCTTGATCGCGCCGGCCTTGATGGTCGTGTTGCCAATGCCCACTTCGATTTCGTGGACAAAGATGTTCGCGATCTCGTCAAGGTCGCGCTCCCAGAACGAACGCGGAACGTCCCGCCAGATCCCCGTGGCGACGATGACGTTCATGCCCGACGCCTGCGAGACGTCGCGAATGAATTCGACATCGCGCCCGAGGTCCGGGGTTGTAAGGTCGATGATCGTGTCCACGCCGCCGGACTTCGCTTCGCGCAGTTCGCGGATGGCATTTGCGCGCGTCGCATCCCAGTCGAAGCGCCAGGGATAGTGGTGGTTGTCTTCGCCCATCCCGACGAGGACGTGTTCGTGGCTCAACGTGACGCCGAGCTGGGAATCTTCGATCGGGCCGAGGACCGATTGCACTGCCGTCATTGGAAACCTCCGGTGCCGCCCGATTCTACTCACACCTGCCGCCTCGTGCGCGCGAACACGAACCTCATCGACTCCGCGCAAGCCTTCTCCAATACTGGTTGAGTGACACCTTCATCGCCGCCAAACCGCCGCGCCGGCGTGCTCCTTCATTTCACCTCCCTGCCGGGACCGTATGGCGCCGGCGACCTGGGCCCGGAGGCCTACAACTTCCTCGATTGGCTGGCCGCCGCAGGGCAACGCTGCTGGCAGTTTCTCCCGCTGAATCCTCCGGGACCGGGCGATTCACCCTATGCTGCGCGGTCTTCGTTCGCGGGCAATCCCATGCTCATCTCGCTCGACCTGCTCGTCCGTGATGGACTCCTGGACGAAGCCGACCTCGAAGACGCCCGCTATGACGAAAGCAGCCGCATCGATTTCGGATGGCTCACGGAATCACGCGAACGGCTGCTCCGCCTCGCGCACGACCGATTCGTGGCTGCCGGCCGCCTCCCGGAGATGGAGTCCTTCGCTGCTGAACACGCCGCGTGGCTCCCGGACTTCGCGTTGTTTGTCGCCCTGCGCTCCAACTGCGAAGGTTCATGGTGCGATTGGGACGAGGGACTCCGAACGCGGCAGCCCTCCGCCATCGCTCAGGCGCGACAGCGCTTCGCAGCGGAGATTAGTCACCAGTGCTTCCTGCAGTGGCTCTTCTTCTCTCAATGGACCAACCTCCACGCTGCCGCCCGCGCCCGCGGCATCTCGCTGATCGGCGACATCCCGATCTTCGTGGACTATGACAGCGCCGATGTTTGGTCTCAGCCGGGGCTGTTCAAACTCGGGCAAGACGGCCGGCCCACTGTCGTCGCGGGGGTGCCGCCTGACGCGTTCTCTGAGCGGGGCCAACGCTGGGGCAACCCGCTCTACGACTGGAGCGCACACGAGCGGCAGGGCTTCGAATGGTGGGTGCGCCGCCTCCACCACACGCTGACCATGGTCGACGAAGTGCGCATTGACCACTTCCGCGGATTCGAAGCATCCTGGGAAATCCCGGTCGAAAGCCCCACTGCCGAACAGGGCACCTGGGGCACCGGGCCGCGCGCGGCCCTCTTCGAAGCCGCGGCCGCATCCATCGGACGCACGGACATCGTCGTCGAAGACCTGGGGATGATCACTCCTGAGGTGCGCTCGTTACGCGACGGACTGGGCTTTCCCGGGATGACCGTCCTCCAGTTCGCCTTCGGCGACGACGCGGCGAACCTCTATCTGCCCCACAACCACGCGGCCAACACCGTCGTCTACACGGGCACCCACGACAACGACACCACAGCAGGATGGTGGGAGAGGCTGCCCGAATGGCACCGCGCCCGCGTTCGCGACTACCTCGCCCGCGACGGCTCCAACATCGTCGACGACCTCATTCGCACCGCCTATTCCTCCGTCGGACACACGGCCATCGTGCCGATGCAGGACATCGCCCGGCTTGGTTCGGAAGCCCGGATGAACATCCCGGGCGAAGAATCCGGGCACTGGGGCTGGCGCTTTGGCTGGGACAAGCTCGCTCCGGAACGCACGGAATGGCTTCGTTCGCTGGCTCAAATCTATGGCCGCCTGCCTACATCTCCCTGACCGGCAGCCATCCTCCTGCCGCCCGGATGTGGGCCGGTGGCTACCCTTCCGGGTGGTGTGTTCGCCAGGGCTCTGGTGCACGCTGAACCCAGTTCCCGGTGGCGTTACAAAGCCGCCGGACGGAGGTGCCAACCTTGACCAACCACGACAGCGGTTCAGCCCTGCTTTCCGCCCTCTCTTCCGCACTTGCAGACGCCGTGGAGACGGCGGCCCCGGCGGTGGTCACCGTCAACGCCCGGCGGCGCTTCCCCGCAAGCGGCATCGCCTGGCCCGGCACGCCCGGCGTCATCGTCACGAGCGACCACGTCATCGAACGCGAAGAAGACATCACGGTCGCACTCGGCGATGGCACGACCCTGAAGGCGAGCATCGCCGGGCGGGATCCTGGAAGCGATATCGCGGTCTTGCGAGTGGAAGGCACGCCTGCGCAGGCCACCCTGGCTCCGGGCACTCAACGCCCCGGCGAGCTTGTCCTTGCGGTTGGGCGGCCGGAGGAGGGCGGCGTCACGGTGTCGAACGGCGTCATCAGCGTTGTGGGCGGGCCCTGGAATACCGGCGGCGGCCACACCGTCGATGGCTATCTTCGCAGCGACACCACCTTCTACCCGGGCTTTAGCGGCGGCCCACTGATCGACGTCCAGGGAAGGGTCGTCGGCCTCAACAGTTCACGGCTTGGCCGAGGGGCAGGTCTCACCATCCCTTCCCACGCGGTCTCCACGATAGCAACGGCACTGCTTTCGGGTGGCCGACTTCGTCGCGGGTACCTCGGCATTACCACCCAGCCCGTCCAGGTCCCGGAAGGGATGCGTTCGCGCGCCGCACAGGCAGGCGAATCCGGCCTGATGGTCATGTCCGTCGAACCGGAGAGCCCCGCGGCGCGCGGCGGCCTCGTCCTCGGCGATATCGTGGTCGCGATGGGCGGAACCACCATCGCCGACCCGGGGGATCTGCAACGTCAGCTCGGCAGTGGCGCCGTTGGCAGGGAACTGCGCATGACGGTAATTCGTGGCGGCGAACCCCGGGAACTCGCCGTCACCGTCGGGGAACGGCCATGACGAGTCTCCCCCATATCGACCTCGCGACCGTGGTTGAGCGCGTACAGGCCGCGACCCTGGTGGTGCGGAGCGAGACCGGCGGTGGCGCCGGCACGGCATGGAGCGACACGCTTGTGGTGACAAACCATCACGTTGTTCCGCGCGGTCGCGCCCACGTTCTCTCATCCGGTGGCCGCGGGATCGAAGCCATCGTGGTCGCGCGGGACGAAGAAAACGACCTTGCCCTTCTGCGCATCGAGGGCCTCGGCGCGCAGCCCCTTCCCCTCGGCCCCGAACAGGACGACGCTCGTCCTGGAGAGATCGCGCTCGCGGTGGGGCACCCCTGGGGTCAGCGCGGGGCGGTGACGTGGGGAGTCGTGTCCGGTGCTTCCATCTCCAGCTGGCGGGGGACACGCCGTAGCCTCGTGCGGGCCGACATCCGTCTCGGGCCGGGCAATTCCGGCGGCCCACTCGCCGATGCTGCCGGGCGTTTGCTCGGCATCAATGCGATGGTCGATGGGGGCATGGCGCTCGCGGTGCCCGCAGCTGTCGTCGAGCGCTTCGTAGCCGAAGCGCTCGGCCGAATCGCGCGTCCGGAGGTAGAAGCCGCGTGACCATGAACGGCGCCACAGTCCGGGTCGCGGTGGTCGCGGAATTCCCCGCGATGCGCGCCGGGCTACGGGCGCTCCTCGCGCCCGCCGACGGCATCGAAGTGACGGCGGAACTTGATCCAGCCCGCCTGGCGGTCGGAGATTGGGCCGGGGAAGCCGACCTTCTGCTTGTCTACGTCGGCGGCGCCGACGACGCCACGACCGAGTCGGCCAGGACCAACGACCTGCCGCTCGTGGCGCTTGTCGAGGACGTTGAAGCCGGCCTCGCTCTGCTTGCGGGCGACAGGCCCCCGGCCGGGGTCCTTCTGCGCGATTCGGACGCCGAACAGCTGGCCGCAGCGGTCCGTACGGCCGCCGCCGGGCTCGTTGCCCTCGCCCCGCAGATCGCGGCGCGCTCGTTCACATCACGCCGGGGCCCGGCGTCCCCCGGCGGCGAGGGCGAATCACTCAGCCCGCGAGAGCACGAAGTTCTCCGGCTTGTCGCGCTGGGACTGCCGAATAAGGCCATCGCGCAACGCCTGGGCATCTCAGAAAACACAGCCAAGTTCCACGTCGGGACCATCCTCGGCAAACTCGGCGCCGCCAGCCGCACCGAGGCCGTCATGATCGCCGCCCGGCGTGGCTGGCTCCCGATCTGAGGTCCAAAGCCCTATTGTCGTCCTGACCTGACATTTACCTTCGAAGAGGTCTGCTTACCGGCCAGCTGGCGTACACCAGATGGCGATGACACGGGCGCCCCAAGCCTATGCCAGGAGTGAGACCATGTCCCTGAACGCGCATCAGCAATACCTCCTCGAAGAATTCGCCGACGACTACAAAGAACACAACATGCCCCGTCGCGAACTCCTCCGGCGGGCGCTCCTGATCACGGGGAGCATCCCGCTCGCGGCCACGTCCCTCATCGCCCTCGGTTGCGGCGGGGACGACGATGACGAAGACACGTCGCAGCCGGCGTCGAGCGCGACCGGCGCCCCGGCCGCGGCCACGAGCCCGACCACGCTGCCGCCGACGCCTGCCCCCGCCCAGGACGTGACCTACAAAGGCCCGGCGAAGGACATGAAGGGCTACCTCGCGGTGCCGGAAAAGCCGGCAGGTGCGAAGTCCGCCGGCCTCATTGTCATCCACGAAAACCGCGGTCTCGTCGATCACACGAAGGACGTGGCGCGCCGGTTCGCGAAGGAGGGCTTCGTCGCCCTCGCCGTCGACCTCGTCTCCCGCTACGGAGGCAGCACGTCCGACACGACCGCGAACATGGGTTTCCTGAGCCGCGGCGACGGATCCACGACTGCCGACCAGCACACGCTCAATCTGGTCGCCGATCTCCAGGCGAGCGTCGATTACCTCAAGGGCCACTCGTCGGTCCGGGCCGGCTCGATCGGCGTCGTGGGCTACTGCTTCGGCGGCGGCTACACCTGGGAGCTCGCCGTCGCGAGCCCGGACATCAAGGCCGCGGTGCCCTACTACGGAAGCGCCACGCGCGTCATCAACGACCTCGGCAAGACGAACGCCGCCGTCCTCGCAATCTACGGTGCGAACGACACACGAATCACGGGACAGGCCGAGGAGATTCGGACGAAGCTCACCGAGGCGAAGAAGACATTCGAGATCAAGATCTACGACGGCGCGAACCACGCCTTCTTCAACGACACCGGGACAAACTACAACGCGACAGCAGCGACCGATGCCTGGGCGAAAACCCTGGCCTGGTTCCGGCAGCACCTGGGCGCCTGATTCGGCTCTCCGGGGGAGGTCGCTACGTCTCCGTCGAGCGTCCGGTAGAATTGGTCCACCCATCCTCCCTCGGAGAACCAGGTGCACTACACACGCCTTGGCCGTACAGGCCTCAAGGTTTCGCGGCTCTGTCTCGGCACGATGACCTTCGGACTGCAGTGCGATGAGCCCGCCTCACATGCCATCCTCAACACCGCAACGGAAGGCGGAATCACGTTCCTCGACACATCCGACGTGTACCCCCTCGGCGGCGGCCTCGAAACCGTCGGGAGAACGGAGGAAATCGTCGGACGCTGGCTGAACGGACGCCGCCACGACTTCGTGGTCGCGACCAAGTGCTTCGGAGCGATGAGCGCGCGCCCGTGGGACCAGGGCAACAGCCGCAAGCACATCCTGGATGCAGTCGAAGGTTCCCTGCGGCGCCTTCAGACGGACTACATCGACCTGTATCAACTCCACGGGCCAGACCCGGAGACACCGATCGACGAGACCCTGCGCGCGCTCGAAGACCTCGTGCGGTCGGGCAAAGTCCGTTATGTGGGGTGTTCGAACTTCCTCGCCTATCAGGTGGCCCGCGCCATCGGCCGGAGCGAGGCCCTCAACGTCGTCCGCTTCGATTCCATCCAGCCGCGCTACAACCTGCTGTTTCGCGAGATCGAACGCGAGATGCTTCCCCTTTGCCGCGAAGAGGGCATCGGCGTCATCCCGTACAACCCCATCGCCGGCGGCCTCTTGAGCGGGAAGCACAACCGCGACGCCGGCCCCGAAGAGGGCTCCCGCTTCACCCTCGGCAACGCAGGTCCCCGCTACCAGGAGCGATACTGGCACAACCGCATGTTCGACACCGTCGAGGAACTTCGGCCGCTCGCGCAGTCCGCCGGGATGAGCCTGGCCACGATGTCGGTCGCGTGGGTCCTTGCCAACCGCACCATCACCGCGCCAATCATCGGGGCGAGCCGCCCGGAACAACTGGCAGATTCGCTCGCGGCCGCAGAGATCAGCCTCGACCCTGCCCTCAAGCAGCAGCTCGACGATCTGACCGCCGAATACCGGCGCGGCGACAGCCCGCGATGAGCGCATCAACGACCGAGTTGGCGGAACTCCTGGCGATTGCACGCCGGGCCGCGGCCATCGCCGGCGACGTGGTGATGCCGCTCTACGAGAGCGGCACATCCGTCGAACTGAAGTCCGACAACACTCCCGTCACCCTGGCCGACCGCAACGCTGAAGAGGCGATTCGCGCGTTCCTCGAACGTGAACGGCCGACGGATGGCGTGCTTGGGGAGGAGTTCCCCGAACGGCCCGGCACCTCCGGCTACCGATGGGTACTGGATCCTATCGACGGGACCAAGTCGTTCATCCACCACGTGCCCCTCTTCGGCACGCTTGTCGCCCTGATGGAGGGCGGCGAGCCGGTGGTTGGTGTCATCGCCTGCCATGCCGCGGGCGAAACGGCGTACGCCGCCACAGGGCTCGGCGCCTTCATCAACGACCGGCCGGCGCGCGTCTCCCGCACGGCCTCGCTCCAAGAGGCGACGGTCACCATGACGAGCTTCCAGCGGATGCCCCGCTACCACCCGGCTGGCTTCGAACGGATGCTCAACGCGTCCGGCCTCGTGCGCGCGTGGGGAGACTGCTACGGCTACCTGATGGTCGCCAGCGGCCGCGCCGATGTGATGCTGGACCCGCTGATGAACCTCTGGGACGTCGCCGCGCTCTACCCGGTGATTCGCGAAGCCGGGGGGCGGATCACCACCTGGGATGGTGAGGCTGGACCGGGAGGGAGCGCGGTCGCGACCAACGGACATCTCCACGACGCGGTGCTGGCTGCGATCCGCGAGTAACCCAACGCGGTCAGCCCCGGACGTTCTTTAGAATGCGCGAGATATCGCGGAGGTGCCGCCCTTCGTGCCCGGCCAGCTTCTGCGCGTAGGTCAGAACCGGTCGCTCGTTCGCCTTCCCGGCGCCCTTCACGATCGCCGTGCGCGCCCAGCCGTCCGGTGTGAGTTGTCCCAGGGTCGCAAGGAGTCCAGCACGCTGCTCGGCAAACGCGTTCAGCGAGGGCACGAAGTCGAGTTCGAGGTAGCCGGCAATCCTGCTCGATGACCGCGGGTTGCCCGCAAGCAGCCGGGGCCGGTCCCGGGCAAGCATCTCGTTGATGATACTGCCCCAGACATCAGCACAGCCGCGCAGGTGCGCGAACACCTCATGTGCTGACCACTCGCCAGCGCGGGGTGCGGCGCGCATCTGCTCAGGGGAGGCACCATCCATGACCTCGAGGAGGGCCTCGGGTGTTCGACGCAGAATGGTGATGACTTCCTCAACGGTGAACGCGTTGACCATCGACACACTCCTTACGAACTGCGTCGGAGTGTAGTGGGCGAGGTGGCCGCAGGCACCTCATCGGGACGAATCGCCGAGCCCGAGACGGGCGCGCTCACGGCAAAGGGGCGTGGGCCGCCGGCCCCCAAGAGGAACCTCCACGGCATCCCGGCTTTCGCAGTGAATGGGACCAGGGACCAGGGCGATCGGCCGGCCGGCCGGAGCACCGCTTCGCTAACCGGCTGACATGATCGCCCTGGCCGAGGTAACTACGCCTTCCCGATTTTGAACATGCGCGTGCTGCACACAGGGCACGAGCCCTCCGTCGCTGGCTTGCCGTTCTTCATCGTGATCGGCTTGGGGTCCTTCATATCACGCTTGACTCGGCACTACAGGCAATAGGCTTCCATGGTTCCTCCTCCGCACCCGGCACAATCGGCCGGGTGTGCGGCCAAAAAAATGTGTGACCGCATATACAGATCCGCATTTAGCGGCCTACCGCATGATATCGCTCGAATCTAACGTGTCAACCGACGGGCTGGAAATGACACGCTGACCCTATCTTCCTATAATCGAAGGCCATGCGACGAAAGCCCGGTACCCTCCTGGAACTGGAAATCGGAATCCTCGGCGTTGCCATGCGCGCCCTCCAGGAGGGAGACGGCGAGTTCCACGGCTACCAGGCGGCTCGCCTGCTGAAGGAAGAGGAGAACGCCCGTGCGCTCACAGGCCACGGAACGCTCTACAAAGCGCTCGATCGCCTCCGCATGGCCGGGCTGCTGGAGGGCCGCTGGGAAGATCCCGAGAGTGCCGCTGCCGAAGAACGCCCGCGCCGGAGGCTCTATCGCATCACGGCCGAAGGAGCGCGAGCCTACGAGACCGCCCTCCGCCCGGCGCCCGCCACGCCGACATCCCCGCAGGCGGCCCCGGCATGACCCGGCTCGTCCTTTGGTGGGTGCGCCTCTACACGCGGGGGCTGGGGCCCGGCGTCCGCAGCGAGCGCCTGGCGGAGGTCGAATCGGACGCGTGGGAGCAGCGCACCGCAGGCGACGGCGAGGCGGCCATCCTGGCCCGGTGCATCTCGGGCCTGCCCTCAGACATCTCCTGGCGGCTGGAGCGCTCATCGATCGCCGGGGCGCCCGGACGAATCGTGGCCGCTCTGCTCGCGTCGGGCGAAGGCTCGACCCGCTGGATTGTGGAGCGCGGGCTGCCGCGCCTCACAACCCTGCTCGCCGGCTGCTACGTGCTCGTGGGGGTGCTCGTCCTTGTCACCATGCACGCGAACGAAAACCGTCCGTTGAACCAGCTGGCCTGGTTCGCCGGGTGGTGCCTGGTTTGCGGGGCGATGATCGTCGCCGGGTCGCGCCCGATTCGGACCCACCAGAAAATTGGCTCGGCACTCGTCGTCTGCGGAGCGGTGCCCATCGCGCTTGCCCTGAAGGTCACGATCGTCGTGCCCGCAGCCGCCCTTGTGGTGGTCGTCTTCCAACTCACCCGCGCGAGGCAACAGGCCCGAGCGGCACTCAGGGTTTCCTGATCAGACCGGTGCCATTCTCTCCGCAGGGGCGATGTGGGACAGGTTCAGCGAACCCACGCGGGCCCGCTCAACCTCTTCGGGGAGCACAGCGAGGACCCCGGCGATATCCGCGGACGTGGTGCGTTCGCCCAGCGAAAAGCGGATGCTTCCGACAGCCCGACGGATCGGCACACCCATTGCCATCAGCACATGTGAAGGCTCCCACGTGGAACTCGAGCATGCGCTTCCGGAGCTGGCGGCGATTCCGCGCGCATCGAGGCCCGACACCAGGACGTCGCTTTCCACATCGTCAAAGGCGATGTTGAGGTTGTTCGGCAGACATTCCACCTGGCAGCCGTTGACGGACACCGCGGGCACCGTTGCAAGAATGCCTTCTCGAAGTTCATCTCGAAGTGCCCGGACCCGGGCCGAGCGCGCAGCCAGGCCCGCGAAGGCGTCCTCCAGCGCAACCCCGGTGCCCGCGATGCCTGCCACGTTCTCGGTGCCGGCGCGTTTCTGCATCTCCTGGCCACCACCATGGAGCAGGGGACGGAACGGCGTTGCGCGGCGAAGATAGAGCACGCCCGTTCCCTTCGGGCCACCGAACTTGTGGGCCGAAAGGCTCAGCGCATCCACGCCAAGTGCATTCACGTCGAGCGGCATCCAGCCCGGCGCCTGGACGGCATCGCTGTGGAGGATCACGCGGTGCGAACGGCGAAGCGCGTAGTCGTGAATCACCTCGGCGATAGCCGCCACGGGTTGCACAGCGCCAACTTCGTTGTTCGCGAGCATGACGCTGGCAAGCACGGTGGTCGGGCGCAGCGCGGCGGCGAAGTCCTCTACGCGCACGTGCCCGGAGTCGTCGCAGCCAAGATAGGTCACTTCGAAGCCGAGCTCTTCGAGCGCCTGGAGGGTGTGGAGCCCGGCGTGGTGTTCAATTGCCGTCGAGATGACGTGGTTGCCCGCCCCCGCACGCCGCATGGCATAGGCGATGCCCGAAAGTGCGCTGTTGATGCTCTCCGTCCCGCCGCTCGTGAACAGCACCTCTGACGGCCGCGCCCCGAGCACCCCGGCAACCGTATTGCGGGCGTGATCGACGGCAGCCTGCGCTTGGCGGCCAACGGCATACAGGCCGCTCGGGTTTCCAAAGTGCTCGCCCAGATACGGCATCATGGCCTCGCGGGCGCGGGGGTTGAGTGGCGTGGTGGCCGCGTGATCGAGGTAAATCATGCCGGATCAGCGTACCAGAGCCGCGCCCACGACGATGCCTATCCGGCCACCCAGCGGTGCCCCGAGCCCGTGGACGCGTAGCGCCCGAAACCGGGCACTGGCAAGTGGCTTGCAGCGATGAGCGCATTCGACACCACGGTTCGCGACATCATTGCGCGACGCGTCTGAGCGGCGATGGCATGGTCCCAGTCGAACGAGATGGGCCAGTCCGGCTCCTCCACGTCGATGGGCGAGATGTTCACGTCGCCGAGCACCACCCCATGCTCTCCGTTCGAAGCGATGAGCACGCTCGTGTGGCCGGGCGTGTGGCCCGGCGTGTGGATCGCCGTGAGCGAAGTCGACAGGCTCCGCTCCCCGTCCAGGAACTCCAGACGCCCGAGCCTTTCGAGGGGCACCATGTCGCGCGTGAACGAAGCCGGCTGTGGGTCGCGGGCGCTGTAGAACTCCCAGTCTTTCTTCGGAGCTATGTAGGTCGCTCTCGGGAAGAGGGGCGTGCCTGTCGCGCGATCGAGGTTCCAGCCAGTGTGGTCGCCGTGGAGGTGGGTGAAGATGACCTGGTCCACTGCCTCTCGTGCCACGCCGGAAGCTGCGAGCTCCTCCATCAACCGTCCGGCGTGCTCGGGGCCCCACCCGGTATCCACCAGCACGGTGGTTGAGCCATCGACCAACAGAAACGACGCAAAGTTGAGGGAGACTTTGCCCTCGCCGTCGAGGTAGCCGCTATACCGGGAAAGCGTGTCGCCCGCTTCAGGATAGACCGAGGGCGCCGCGTAGCCCTGGACATTGTCGATGAGCGCGATGACTTCCACTGCGCCAACTCGTCGCCGTTCCATTTGTGAACCTCCGGGGCCAAAAGCGTAGCGGCGCGGCGTCCCGAATGCGAACCGGCCGTGACCTTACGTTCGCGTAAGGGTATGGTTTGGAACGTGCAACTTCCAGACGGACTCCGCTCTCTCCGCCACCGGAACTATCGCCTTCTCTGGTTCGGACAGACGGGACATTCGGCGACCATGTGGATGGACCAGGTTGCACGCGCCGTTCTGATCCTCGGCCTCACCGACAACTCGCCGTTGATGTTGTCCCTCGTGATCGCGACGCGGCTCGTACCCATCCTCCTCTTCGGTCTCCTTGCCGGGGCGATTGCCGACCGCTCCGACAAGAAGCGAATGCTGACCCTTTGCCAGGCCGTCACGTTCGGCACCCACGTGTTCCTGGGTGTGGTGATTGTCACGGGGGTCATCGAGGTGTGGATGGTGTTCGCCACGGCGCTGGTGGCCGGGACTGCCATGGCATTCAACCAGCCGGTCCGCCAGTCGCTCATCCCCATGACCGTCCCCCGTGAGGACCTGATGAACGCCGTCGCGTTGAATTCCACTGCCCTGAGCTTTATGCGCATCGGCGGCGGCAGCATCGCGGGCGTACTGCTCATCACCTTTGATGTCGGCGGTGTCTATCTCATCATCGCCGCCGTCTACACGCTGGTGATTCTCACCACGCAGATGATGCGCTTCCCGCCTCGCGAGAAGTCCAACAAGCCCAAGACGAGCCTGGTCGCGGACCTCGCGGAAGGCTTCGCCTATATCAAGCGAACGCCCAACCTCACACTGGTCACGTCGTTGGCGCTGGTGATTTTCCTCTTCGGCATGCCCTACCAACAGGTCTACGTCCCGCTGATGGCGAAACAGACGCTCGATCTCGGCGATTCAGGCGTCGGCTTCCTGCAGGGGTGCACTGGTGTTGGAGCCGTCATCGGTTCACTCATCGTTGCCTGGAAGGGCAACGTCCGGCGTCCGGGCGTCCAACTCCTCATCAATCTTGTGATCTTCGGCGTCGCCCTGGTGGGCATGTCCCTCCAGTCGACGGTCATCGGCGCAGCCGTCTTCCTGGCGCTGGCCGGGAGCATGACCGTGACCTACATGGCCTATACGAACGGAATCCTCCTGGAAAACAGCGACCCGGAAATGCACGGCCGTGTGATGTCGCTGATGAGCCTGGACCGCGGGCTCATCCCGCTCGGCGCCATCACCAGTGGCCTGCTGGTCTCGAACCTGGGCGTCCGGCCGGGTCTGTTCGTCCAGGGCCTGGCCATTCTCATCGTGACCGGCGTCGCCATCCTCGTGGCGGGCAGGCGGTTGGCCCTTGTGCGCAGCGGCAGCCCCGTACGCGGCCACGGGCGCCGGGCCGAAGCCTCAGCGCCTGTGGCCGATAGTCCCGGGCCGCAGGTTGCCGATCGACCGTCGCCGATCGCCTGACCTTGCCGCTTAGCGCGGCTGCGCGGGAGGGGCCGCGGCGGGCGCGTCGACCGGGAGCGGCTTAATCGGCCCGCCATCGCTCTCCGTCAGCGTCGAGATGTCCAGCGACGGGTCCATGCTCTTCGCCACTGCGATGAGATCGTCCTGCGCCGGGCGGTCCTTGCCGGAACGGGAGCCGCCGTTGACCGAGTACCACGTGCCCTTGCCGTCGTACCAGTTGATGTAGCCCTCGCCGATGTTGCCCTGGGCAGGCGACGGCTCGTTGGGCGTGCTGCGCGAGATGTTCGCTTCGATTACGTTGTCGTCCCTGCGGAACGTCCAGTGGAAGTAGACATTCGAGTACTGCTTCAGCTTCTCATCCGTGCAGCTCGGGGAGACACCTGCCGAACGGCCTTCGGCGGAATCGCGCGAATAGCCGTTGGGGGCCGTCGCCTTCCCCAGTCCAAGGGCCGCCAGGTCGCCTTCGGTGATCTTGCGCTCCACCATCAGACACGTCTCGTTGAAGGTGGGGTCGAGCGCCTTCGCAATCTTGCGAAGGGCGTCCACGCCGAGGCCGCCGTTGCTCTTGTTCCCGTAGATGGAGACCTGGTGGTTCTTGCTCACCCAGTTTGCGCCGTAGTCGTTGAGGGAACCGGGGTAGACCTCCGTCCCAGGGTTGAACGGATAGATGTTGATTCCCAGATTGCCATCGCGACCATCCGTGAAGTTGACGACGAACTGGACGCCGCTCTGGGGGAAGGTGAGGGCGGGCTCGCCGCACTGCACTGGCGCAGGCTGGGCGTAGCGAAGGTCGATATACGCCTGGGTGAAGCCCGAAGGAAGCGCGGCCCGCGGATCTCCGAAGCCGAAGTCCGCCAGTGCCGGCCAATCGCCGACGACCTCGCGTGCGAAGCACTCCTTCGAAACGGAAGGTGCCAGGTCCGCGATGGCGAGAGCGATCACGTCCGCGACGCGCGGATCGTTGCCGTTCGGGTAGGGTTCACCGGGTGCGATCGCAGGCGTGCTGGCACCGCTTCCTCCGCGGCCTTCACGAATGCCGATCGGGTAGGGACCGTAGGAACCGGCGCTGATGCTGTAGAGCTGGCCGTTCGCCCAGACGGTGGCGTATCCGCGGCCCATGAAATTCGCCTGGCGTGCTGGCTCGACCGACTGGCTTATCGAAAGCCAGATCTCGCTCTCGCGGTGCCGCCACTGGGTATCGATGACCGGCCTGCCCTTGTCGACGATGCGCCCGTCCGTGCAATCGCCGTTGGAGCGGATAGAGATGGAAAGCAGATCAAACGCGCCGCTCAGCCTGCCGGGCACCAGACCCAGGCTGCTGAGATCGAGCGTCGGCCCGAGCGCCAGCGGAAGGACTGCCTGGCATCCCACCGGGTAGATAGCGCTGCGCGAGTCCACGCCTTTGGTCATGACGTCGTTCGGGCCATACCACCCGGCGGACGCCTGGCCGTTCACGCTCGCGGAGGCCAGCTCTGCCGGGCGCGCAACCGGGTAGCCGGGAAAGATGACCGGAGCGATGTCGCGGGCGGCAACGGAATCGCCGTCGTTGGACCCAGGTGACGCATCATCGGCGCCTGCCGATCGGATAGAGATGATCACCGCCACAACGGCCACGAGCAGTGACAGCGCCGTGATGATGGGCCAGGGGCGTAGCTGGCTTCGTAGGAACATTGACGACCTCCTCGGTATGCAATGCGACGTACCAATGGTACGCCGCGAGAGTAGACAAGCGTTCCAACGCCAGGGGGAATGACCTGGTTCCACCGCTTGCGTGAGTTGTTTCACACAAGGTTTGGCTGTTCCCCGGCGGCGTATACTCTTGGGCACATGGGAAACCTCGAAGGAAAGACTGCCCTCATCTTTGGCCTCGCCAACGACCGCTCGATCGCCTGGGGCATCGCCCGGGCGCTGCATCGGGAGGGCGCTACGCTCGGCTTCTCCTACGTGGGGCCGGCGATTGAAAAGCGCATGCGCCCCCTCGCGGAGAGCCTCGGTTCAGACTTCATCGAGCCGTGTGATGTCGGGAGCGATTCGGATATCGACGAGATCTTCGCGAAGGCCGCGAAGCGCTTCGGCACGGTCGATATGGTCGTGCATGCGGTGGCGTTCGCGAAGCAGGAGGACATCAAGGGCCGCTTCGTGGACGTCAGCCGCGACGGTTTCTTGCTCGCGCACAACATCAGCGCCTATTCACTCCTTGGCCTCGCGCGGGCCGCCAGGCCGCTGATGCCAAACGGCGGCAGCATCGTCACTCTGACGTATCACGGCGCCGAGAAGGTCGTCCCAAACTACAACGTCATGGGCGTGGCCAAGGCATCCCTGGAGGCGACGATGCGATACCTCGCTGCGGACCTCGGCCCGGAAGGCATCCGCGTGAACGCCATCAGCGCGGGGCCGATCCGCACCCTCGCCGCAAGCGGCATCGGCGGCTTCCGCAGCTACCTCAAGACGTTTGCCGCCTCTGCTCCGCTCCGCAAGAACGTGACCACCGAAGAGGTTGGCGAAGCGGCCGCCTTCCTGCTGGGCCCGGGGAGCAGCGCCATCACCGGCGAAGTCCTTTATGTCGATTGCGGCTACAACATCATGGGGATGGCTTCGGACGACGACGAGGACTAACCGTTGACGCGCATGAGCGGCCCGTTCTCGGTCGTGCCGTACGAAGTGCGCCATGGCGCGGGACCCTGGCAGGTCGTGAGAGCGGTCTTCCACGAGTACGGTTTCGAGTTCGAGTTGGGCGACTATGACGCGGACCTCCGCGACCCCGCCGCCTTCTATGACGGCGTCCTGCGTTGGCTCGCGGTCGCAGAAAGCACAGACGGGCAAGTGGTCGGCTGCGTCGCGGTGAGTCAGGAGCCCGGCGGACACTACGAGCTGCACCGCCTCTACGTCTTGGCCGAGGCCCGCGGGCACGACCTTGGCCGGCGGCTCGTCCAATGGGTCATCGACTTCGTCGCCACGCGAGGTTGCGCCAGGCTCGAGCTGTTCTCCGACGTGGCCTTCCTCCACGCCCACGCGCTGTACGAACGCATGGGCTTCCGGCGCCACCGGTTCCGCTATGCCGACGACCCCTGGAAGAGCCCTGAATGGGGCTTCGAACTGCACATCAGCCCGCCCTGAACCAGACGCGAGATAGACGTGAGCGCCCCGGCACCAGACGATGGTACGCACACGTCGAACCGGAGTGACCGCGACATGCCGCGCCCTCGCTGCCTGTGGTGCATGGAACCACCTTTCGAAGACACGGCCGTGCTCAAGTGGCGCGGCGAAGAACGCGAGCGCATCACCGTGCCGCTGTGCCGCAAGCACCTCGCCCGCCTGAAGGAAGCCGGGACGAAAGGCCGTGAGACCAAGGGCTGGTTCTACAAGGTCGGGTGGTGGTGATGGCCGGCCCTCTCGAACGACACGTCCACGTCAATGGCATCGACCTCTGCTACTTCGAGTGGCCTGGCGAAGGGCGTCCCATCTTCCTCGCGCACGCCACCGGGTTCCACGCGCGGTGCTGGGACCAGGTGGTCGCGCACCTGCCCGGACGCCGCGTGGTTGCCCTGGACATGCGCGGTCACGGTCGCAGCGAAAAGGTCCCGCCCCCGTACGACTGGGCGGACTTCGCCGCCGACATCGTCGCCCTGTTCGAACGTCTCGGCCTGCGCGGCGCCATCGGAGCGGGGCATTCCAAGGGTGGATACGCCGTCGCCGTCGCCTCAGGTCTCGCCCCCGGCGCCTTCGCCAGCCTCGTGCTCGTCGACCCCGTCGTCCTGCCGCGCGAGGCCTACGGCCGGCCCGACCAGGCAGTCGGCCACTTCGCCGCCCGCCGGCGTAACGAATGGGCGTCGCCACAGGAGATGTTCGAGAGCTTCAGTCCGCGTCCACCGTTTAACACCTGGGATCCGGCTGTGCTCCGCGACTATTGCGAATTCGGCCTCTCGCCCAACCCGGAGGGCGCCGGATTCGTTCTCGCCTGCCCGCCGGAGCTCGAAGCTGCCACATACATGGGCGCCCCAATGACCGACCCCTACGACGCGATCGCAAACGTCGATATCCCCGTCCGGATTCTGCGCGCTCGCAGCCGCGGCGATGCCCCGGGTCGCGACCTGTCGGGATCACCCACCAGCCCCGGCCTCGCCGGCCATTTCCGCCACGGCGAAGACGTCTACCTCCCCTTCCATTCTCACTTCATCCCGATGGAGGCGCCGGAGCTCGTGGCCAGCCACATCCTCGCCCTTGACGCGGCCCTGCCAGGCATAGACGGGACGCCTGTTGCAGATTGAAAACTCCAACATAAGGGTTTTGCCGGAGCGGGTGCCCGCCAGCTATACTCAAAGTGCCCGCCTGGGACTCCGTTCGGAGGCCATTGCGCCTGGTGATGCCGGATAGTGACAATCCGCGGGAGGCCTGTGGCGTCTTCGGAGTCTATGGACCCGGTGAGGACGTTGCGAGGCTCACGTTCTACGGCCTCTACGCGTTGCAGCATCGAGGCCAGGAGAGCGCAGGCATTGCCACAACCAACGGAATTGATCCCTTCAGCCTTCGCACCGGGATGGGGCTTGTCTCCCACGTCTTCGATGAAGAAGACCTCGCCTTCCTCCGCGGGCACATGGCGATCGGTCACACCCGCTACAGCACCGCCGGCGGCTCCCTCGCCTGCAACGCACAGCCGATCGTCGTCCACGATCGCCTGACGGGCGCCGAGATCGCCCTCGCGCACAACGGAAACCTCACCAACGCCGAGGTCCTTCGGGAAGACCTCCAGGCCCAGGGCGTCGCCATCGATTCGACCGCGGATTCCGAACTGATGGCCCATTTGCTCGCCATCGCGCCCTCCGGGACGTGGGAAGAGCGCTTCCACTACGTCATGCGCCGGATCGAAGGCGCCTACAGCGTCGCCATCATGACAAAGGACACGCTGTTCGCGATGCGCGACCCCCTCGGCGTCCGCCCGCTCTGTATTGGCAAGCTCGGCAACGGCTGGGTGGTCGCCTCCGAATCATGCGCGCTCGAACACCTGGGCATCACCATGGAGCGCGAAGTCGAGCCGGGCGAGGTTATCCAGATCGATGCCACCGGGATCCGCAGCTTCTTCCCGGTCGCTCCCGCTGCCCGGCGCGCCGCCTGCACGCTCGAATTCATCTACTTCGCACGGCCCGATAGCCGGTTCCTCGGCCAGCTCATCTATCCCGTCCGCGAAGAAATGGGCGCCCAACTCGCCCGCGAACACCCGGTGGAAGCCGACATCGTCATCGGCGTGCCGGATTCCGCCATTCCGGCCGCCATCGGCTATGCCCGCGAGGCCGGTATCACTTATCGCGAAGGGCTCGTCCGCAATCGTTATGTCGGGCGGACATTCATCCAGCCGGACCAGCGCATCCGCCAGGCAGGCGTGGGGCTCAAGTTCAACGCCCTCAGCGATGTCATCGCCGGTAAGCGCGTCGTCGTGGTGGACGACAGCATCGTGCGGGGGACAACCACGCCGCACGTCGTCGGTCTCATCCGCAAAGCAGGCGCCAAAGAGATCCACATGCGCATCACCGCGCCGCCCATTGTCTCGCCGTGCTTCTTCGGCGTGGACATGGCGACGAGTTCGGAGCTCCTGGCAGCCAACAGGACCCTGGAGGAGATCCGCCGCCATATCGGGGCGGACTCGCTCGGCTATCTCAGCGTCGAAGGCCTCAACGCCTCCACGCGCCAATCGGCTAACGACCTGTGCAACGCGTGCTTCACGGGCAAGTACCCAATCAACGTTCAGATGCACCTGGATCACGCGATTCCGCTCCCGGTTGTGCAGACGCCGGGCGCCAGCTCGCCTGCCGTCGCCCACGTGTAGCGGTTCCCATCACCGCATCCGACCGTATACTCGGCTCCAGGGGCGATTAGCTCAGTCGGCTAGAGCACCTCGTTTACACCGAGGGGGTCGGGGGTTCGAGCCCCTCATCGCCCACCACGTTGACAGTCTGCAAACGGAGAGGGCCATCCTTTCGGGATGGCCCTCTCGTTGCGTGCCGGTTCGCCGCACCCCTCATTCGAGGTATGCCGGGCGTTCGAGCTGGATGCCGTCGGACTGCCGGCGCGTGAAGAATGCGCGCCAACCGTCCATGTTCGGCCACGTCGCGCGTGTCTGCGGAACCACCGGGTCGTACGTGACGCCCGAGCGTTCCGCCTGCCGGAAGGACCGCAGGTCTTCCTCTCGTTTGACGATGGCGAACAGTTCGATGTCGATCATGGCTGGACTTACCTCCGTTTGTGATGTCTTCATCGTGCCGCGGAAGGCTGTCCGCCCTCTGTGAAACCGGACACACATCGGAGGTACCTACGGGGGAGACGCGGGGTAGCGGTTCGGGTTAGCCGCCGTCCATGAACACGGTCACAAACAGCCAGGTGCGCCCGGCCTGGAGCGCCGCGATGCCGATGCGCGTGAAACGCGGTTCGAGGATATTGGCGCGGTGGCCCGGGCTCTTCATGAGCGCTTCGAACGCCACCGAGACCGTCTCCTCCGCCGGGAACGTGTTGCGGGCGAGGTTCTCACCAGACAAGCCGTAGGTGATGCCTCGCGCCGCCAGTTCCGAAAAGGCGCTGCTCCCATCCGGCGCGAAGTGGTCGAAGTAGCCCTTCACCAGCAGGTCCTGTGCGCGAGCCTGAGCGACGGCATCCAGGCGCGGATCGCGCTCAAGGCCGGCCAGCCCTTCCGACTTCCTCGCTCCGTTGGTGAGCGCCAGCATGGCTGCAGCTTTCTGGGGCGAATCGGTGCCCGCTGCGACCGGGAGTACCAACACCGCCGGGATGACTCCCGTCTCGGAAGACGCCGGCGCGGACAGTTGCGCCGCGTTCACTCGCTCCGCGGGCGCGACCGCTCCGGCAACGGCGCCATTCGCCGGGAGAACTGGTTGCGGTTCGGTGACAACCGCATCAGGAGCAGAAGTTCCTGTCGATCCCTGAGTTACTGAGGACGCTGCCTGTGCGCTCGCGACCGGCCCGAGTTGGGCGCGGAACCCGAGCAGTGAGCAGCAGATTCCGGCGATTACGAACAACGGTAGTGGTGTAAGCCGAGGCACACCTTGTGTGTCGAACGATGAGGACCGCACCGCATAGGGAAAGACCCCTACCGGGGTCTCTGCGATCGGAGACGGGGAGTGACAGGACAAAACCAGGACCGCTGCCAGGGGCTGCCCCCGCTCGTGGGGACGCGCGTCGTCATCCTTTCCCAGGGGCTCGAACGCGGCTATGACCGTGCCCGCGGTCTAGACGACCTTGGTTACCGGGTCGCGGCGTCGGGCGATGTCCATGGGGCGCCCGCGTTCATCGGCGAGTTCCAGCCGGATGTCGTCGTGCTCGACCTCGGTCGCGAGAACGCGCTCGTCGACGTCATCACCCGGGTCCGCACGGCGACCGGTGTGCCCATCCTGGTCGTCGGCGCAAACGGCTCCCCATCTGAGATGTCACGCTGCCTGGAAGCCGGGGCGGACGACTACTGCCGCCCGCCGGCCAGCACCGAAGAGATCGACCTGCGCATGCGAGCGCTGTTCCGGCTCCTGAAGTCCGCGGGCACCGTGAAGCCTGAGCGTAACGGCGACTCCGTGATGCGCGTGGGCGAACTCGAAATCGACACGGGCAGCCAGACCGTGAGGAAGCGCGGCACCCTCGTGCCGCTTTCGCCCACCGAGTTCCGGCTGCTCGTTACGCTGGCGGAGCGGCCGGGCGAGGTTGTTCCATCGCGCGCGCTCATCGCGCGCGTGTGGGGCAACCAGTACTCGAGCGAGACACACTACCTGCGGCTGTACGTCCGCTACCTCCGCCAGAAGCTGGAGGACGACCCCAGTCACCCGTCGTATATCGTGAACCGCTGGGGTTCGGGCTATGCCCTGGAGGAACCGGCCCGCGCCGCATAGCGAGCGATGGACGGACACGACGCGCGGCCCCAGAATCGGCGGCACCCAACCGTGACGCCCCTGGAGCCGCCATGAACACACCACACGCCATCCTTCGCAGCAGCCTGACTTCCATGCATTCACTGCTGGACAAGGCTGTCGAAGGCATGACCGCCGAACAGCTCAACTTCCGCCCGAGCGAGGGCGGCGTGAGCGGCTTCTTCAGCCTCTGGCACTACGTTCGCACGGAAGACAACATCATCAACTTCGTCACCCAGCGGAAGCCCACCGTTTGGCTCGATGGCGGGTACAACGATATGTTCGGCCTGCCACGAAACAGCCAGGGCACCGGCATGACAACGGAGGAAGCGAACGCGGTCCGCATCTCCGATGTCGACGCCTGGCACGGATACCAGCAGAAGGTCTGGGTTGCGACGGACCACTACCTTGCCGGCATGTCGCCGGAGGACTTCGACACCCGCAGAGTCACGATCAAGCCGCTTGGCGAAATGTCGCTCTGGAACGGTATCTACGGCATCTGCCTGAGCCACGGCTATCGTCACGTGGGTGAAATCGAGTACGTCCGTGGTGTGCAGGGCCTGGGCGGGCTTACGGTATAACCGGCCGTTCACCTTGCCGGCGGCGCAAGACGCACGTAGTCGAAGACGCGTTCGAACCCCATCCGGCGGTAGACCGGCTCACCCATAGCGGACGCCTCCAGGCACCCCAGCTTCGCATACGGCCATGCATTGAACGCCGCGGCCGTGACTGCCGCGCCGAGCCCCCGCTTTCGCCAATCGGGCG
>CAYYSD010000024.1:26104-27194 GCA_964474285.1 uncultured Anaerolineaceae bacterium
TTGAACGCCGCGGCCGTGACTGCCGCGCCGAGCCCCCGCTTTCGCCAATCGGGCGCGACGAACACGTTAGCCGCTGAAGCCACGCCGCCGTCCTCGAAGCTCATCGCGGTTGCCACCGGTTTGGAGCCCTCGGTCACGACGAAATAGCGGTACCTGCCCTGGCGGACCAGCTTCAGGACAAACGCGGCCTCCACGTCGTCGGGCGGCTGGTTGCGCGAGGCGCCTGTGCGGGCGGCCAGGTAAGCCGCAACGCTGGCCGCGTCGGTCACCGGATGGACCGCCATGCCGGGCGGCAACGGCCAAACATCGAGCGGCAGGGCGCGTGCCATCACCGGCTGCCTGCGTTCCGGCACGTACCCCTGCCCGGCGAGCGCGAGCTGTATCGTGGCGTCGCCCGGCATGGCGAGGATAACCCGAAAGCCCTCGCCCCGTCGCCCGAACCAATCCTCCGGCGTCGATAGGTGCGCGGCAGCCAGGTCAACGTCCATCACCAGCGCGTGATTGAGCGCCCCAATCCCTGTCTGCGAATCGACCAGGAACCAGCCCGGCGTCTCCCCGATCTCCCCCTGCCCTGAGGCGGCGGCGGCCGTCCGCTGAGCCACAATGGTCAGCGTACGGATGCGCGCGCTCGCGGTTGGGCCATTCGATGAGTCCCCGGGCATCAGCACTCCCCAGCCATCGCAACCGGTGCGCCTCAGCGCATAGGATGTAGCGGAAGGCGAGGGTGTTTGCAATGGCCGACGCAGCGAACAACGGCGAAGACGTGCTCAATCAACTCCTGGAAATCGCACCGGGGTCGCGCCTGGCCGTGCTGCGGCAACAACGGTCAGCCGCCTCCGAGCACACCCAGGGCAGTTACGACGCCCTGTTCGGCGACGCGCTGTTCACGCCGGTCACGCCCATCGAGCGGCTCGCCGCCGCGTTGCGGGTGGCGGTGGTCCACGACGAACCGGCGCTGGTCGACCACTTCGCAGAAAGGCTGCGCGCGCGCGGGCCCGACGCCGCGGCCCTCGTCGAGCCCGTCAGTGCGGGACCCGCCTCAACGGGCCTGCCGCCGCGCCTCCGGGCCATCCTCACTCACGTGGACCTC
>CAYYSD010000025.1:0-23959 GCA_964474285.1 uncultured Anaerolineaceae bacterium
CTCGTTCCGAATCTGGAGGCGACGATAACGGGCTGCCGTTGGAGTCGCCTTCGGTCGTTTTCATGCCTTCGTTCGAGCGAAAACAGAGACCAACCTGGGCAAGAGGTCCCTTGAATCGGGCGTCTCGGGACACTTGTGCCCGATGGGCGTCGGACCGGGGGTTATTTCTGCGGGTGCGGCTCGTTGGTCTGCTGCCCCCGGCCGTCGCGATGTTCGACGCACGTGACCGTGTGGCGCCGCAAGTTGTGTCGGTTCTCAGCTCGAATTTCCTGGATCCGGACGGCCCGTAAGTCTTCCGTAATCTTTCGCGGACCGCGTCGCTCGATGATGGACCAATGCGAACAAGCCAGGATGTCCTTGGCCACTACGAGACACGCTTTCGGAATGGGATGGTCGACCTGTCGTCTTCGTCGCCAACCCAGCCCTCCCGGGCCGGCGCCGATGCAGACTACCCGGCGCCGGGTGGCATCATCGAACTTCGTCAAGCCATCGCCGACCTCTATCCCGGATTCAGTGCCGAGAACGTCGTTGTAACGAATGGCGCTTCCGAAGCCCTCTCGGCGATCGCCTTCTCGTTCCTCGACCGCGACGACCTCGTTGTTGCAACGCCCGGCGCCTACCCCAGCTTCACCCATGTAGCGAAACGGTTGGGCGCCCGTCTCGTCCACGGGGAGAACGCTATTCGGGGCGCGAGACTTCTGCTGTTGAACAACCCCGGCGTCCCCTTCGGTACTCATGCCGACATGAGTGGCGCGGCAGCCATCGCCGAAGAACTCGGAGCGCGAATCGTTTCGGATGAGGTCTACCTCGATCTCCGTCCTGGTGCCCCTGCCGCGCCGGCGGCGACCGTTTCCGTCACTGCCCTCAGCGTTGGCGACATCTCCAAACCGCTTGGCCTTCCCGGCCTGCGGATCGGCTGGGTCGCCAGCCGTGATGGTTCGGCGCTCGGCAGGATTTCCCGCAGCGTTCAGCGGCTCACCGGCGGACCGAGTCTGCCGGCCATGCGTGCAGCCATCGAACCCATCCGGGACTATCATCGAATCTACGCTGAGCGTGACGCGTTCGCCCGCACGAACGGCGAGCGTCTCTTCAACGTCCTTGGGGACCACGGCTGGAGCTTCCGGAGACCGGAGGGTGGCTGGACCTTCTTCGCGACGCCACCTTCGCGGGTCGATGCAGCGCAACTCGCCCGGCTCGATGCAGCCGGACTGTTCCTCGTCCCGGGGAGCGCGTTCGGTGCCATCGAAGGCTTCCGTATCAGCCTCTTCGCCTCGGCGCGAGATCTCGCCCGGGCGCTTGATCTCGTCGCGAATTCATCTCCCTTAGATGACGATTGTCTCGTTGTGCTGGCGAAAGCTCCGCTCGCCGGCCAATCGAAGACTCGCCTCGCGGCCCAACTCGGTGATGCCGCTGTCCAGCGACTGGCTGCGGCGTTCCTCGATGACACTCTTGAAGTTGCGCGGACCACCGCCAGGAATGTTCTGCTGGCGTTCACGCCGGGTCGAGCCGAGCGGCTTTTTCGGCATCGCGCGCCGTGGGCCACGCTCAGACAACAGCCTGAAGGCGACCTTGGGACGCGCATCTCCGATGCCCTGGGCCACGCTTGCGGGATAGCTCGCCGGGTGGTGCTCATCGGCACCGATACGCCTCATCTGCCACCGAAGCTCATCGATGAAGCCTTCAGCGCGCTTTCCCGCGCCGATGTGGTCCTTGGTCCGGCGGAGGACGGCGGCTTCTACCTGATTGGCGTCAGGCAGGTCCACCCGGGGCTGTTCGGCGGCGTTGTATGGAGCACTGCCTCTGTCGCCCGGGACGTCCACCAGAACGCTTCGCGCATGGGGCTTCGTGTCGAGTACCTCGACACCATCTGCGATATCGACGACGCGGCCAGCCTCGGGCGTGCGGCCGTCTCAATCGCTGCCGGCTCATTGGCGCCTCGCACGCGTGAAGTCCTCGGTGGTCTCGATTTGGAGGTGCTGGCGTGAGGCACGAGGTTCCGCCGTACACGAGCACGCGCCTGACCGCGTACCTCGGTCTCGTGCTCACCGTGATGCTGGCGGTGATGTTTGCGAGCGGCGCCTGGTTCTATCTCTTCGTGTTCAACTACGACGTGCCGCCGTGGTTCACTGCGGTCCGATTCGCTCACTTCTATGTTGGTCTCGCATCGATTCCCTTCCTTGTCGCGAAGTACGGAAGCACCTTCGTCCGGCTCGGTGGCTACTATCTCCGGGTCCCTCGGTTCAAAGTGGCCGGGCCCCCGGCACTGGTACCCCGAACCCTCTCACCCCTGCTCGCCGCCGACTTCTTCGTTCTGTACTTCAGCGGCCTCTACATGCTCTTTCACTACTACTACACCACAACGAACATCTGGCCCTTTGAAGCCAGGCCAGTGCAAGTCCATCTCTGGGCAGCGATGGTCGGGGCGCCGCTCGTTACCATTCACCTAGTGTGGCACCTTGGGGCGGCCTGGCGCGCGACCGGTGTCGGTAAACACCCGGCGTCCCCTGCCGTTTCGCGCTACGCCGAAGACGCGCGCGGTGTGCTCACGCGGCGCAGCCTCCTCGCGGGCGTAGGGCTCGCCGGCGTAACACTTGCCCTCGCCTTCCAGAATTCCGCTGCACGAAGCTGGCGCGTGGCCAACCTCTTCATCGGACACGTCCCTCCGGAAGAACGGGGCGGCCCCGGCGACTTCCCCGTGGAAACGCTCTTCGGCCGCCAGGATCCCGTCGATATCGCCAGCTACCGTCTTCAGGTAGAAGGCGAGGTGGAAGAACCCCTGGCATTGTCCTACGAACAACTGCTCGGCCTCCCCTCCCACGAACGCCGCATTCGTCTCAGCTGCGTGAGCGGATGGACCGAGGTTCCAACCTGGCGCGGGCCTCGCGTCCGGGATGTCCTTGCGCTTGCGCGGGAGCGCCCTGGTTCGGGATCGGTTTCCTTCCATAGCCTCAGCGGATACGGGTTCACCTGGCATCGCCGGCGCCTCAACGACAACGATGCCTTGCTCGCCACGCACGTCAACGGCGCCCCACTGAGCACCTACCACGGCTACCCCGTCCGCCTCATCGTCCCGGGCTACCCGGGCCAAAACATGGTCAAGCAGATCGACCGCATCTTTGTCCGGGGCGATGAAGAAATCTTCGCCCCCGACTTCAAGGTCGTGACGCGCCGCACAGAACCGGAGGGTTCATCATGACCGCTTTGGGCCTCGTCGAAGTTCTCGAATCAGCACTGCCACGCCGGCCTCTTCCGGAGGAGGTCTACCTCGAGGTCACCAATCGCTGCAATCTCAAATGCACGACGTGTCCCCAATCGTGGGGCATGTCCGAAGAGTCCGCAGACCTCACGCCCGAACGTGCAGCTGCGTTGCTCTCACAGCTGCCTGCCGTTCGCCGCGTCGTGCTCCACGGCATCGGCGAACCGACTCTCAATCCGCGGCTGGCGGAGATCATCGCCGTGGTCAAAGCGCGCGGCGCCTACGCGTTGTTCAATACGAACGCGCTTCTCTTGCGTGGCCGGCTGCTGGCGGGGCTCGTGAAGTCCGGTCTGGATGAGGTCCGCATTTCGGTGGATGCCGCAACTCCCGAGACCTACCGGCTCGTACGTGGAGCGGACATGTTCAGTCGTGTCATCGCCAACGCGGCCGCCCTGAATCGGACCAAACGCGAGCTCGACTCGCCTTCGCCACGCGTTTCGCTCTGGATGACCGGCCTCAAGTCGAACATTCGCGAACTGCCGGAGCTGGTTCGCATCGCCCACTCGTCGGGGATCGACGAAGTGTACGTCCAGCGACTGGTGTTCTCCGGCCGGAACCTCGCACAGCAAGACGAAGCCCTCTACGGGCAGATGGGCCCGGCTGAACTTGCCGGCCTCCATGCGGCGGAATCGCTGGCCACTGAGTTGGGCGTTGTCCTGCGCGGATCGAGCGAAGCTCTCCCTCCCGAAAAGGCACTTCCTCTGGCCTCACGCCCATGGAGCGCTTGCCGCCGGCCGACGTCCCTCATGTACGTCACGGCGAACGGCAATGTCCTTCCCTGCTGTATCGCGCCGTTTACCGATGCGCCCTACGAATCGCTCGTCATGGGCAACACGAACCGGCTGAGCCTGGAGGAGATATGGAACGGCGAACAGTACCGGGAATGGCGCTCCAGCATGCAGGGCGACGAGCCGCCTCATGCGTGCCGCGGCTGTGGATCGGCCTGGGCACTCTAGGCCGTTCACGGAGCGATGCCCTCGCGATCTCCTTCACGGCCCTTCTTGCCTTCGCTGCCGGAGCCGCCTACATCGCCCTTGCGGTGGTTCGCTGGCAGTCCCTCGAAACCAATGCGTTCGACCTGGCCTTCTTCGACCAGATTGTTTTCAACACCTCGCAGGGGCGTTGGTTCGAAACATCGTTCGTTGAATACAACTTCGCAGGACAGCACCTGGAGCCGATCCTCCTCGCTTTCGTTCCGGGCTATTGGCTGGGCGGCGGGCCGCTTCTGCTGACGACGACCCAGGCGGCCGTCGCTGCTGCCGCCGCTTTCCCGCTCTACCACCTGGCTCGAAGGCTCGGACTGAGTTCCGCAATCGCGGTCGCCTCGGTTGCCGCCTACCTTGCGAATCCGTACCTGCTTCGCGCGGTGGGCTTCGATTTTCATCCGGAGGTGATGGCCGCGTTGCCCGCGTTCACCGCGGCATGGGCAATTGCCTCGGGACGGACGAGGCTCGCCGTCGCCGCCACGCTATCGCTCCTCCTCTTCAAAGAGGACACCGTGTTCCTCGTGCTGGCGCTTGCCGGCTTCATGTGGCTTCGCGGCCAACGACGACCCGCGGCCGGCACAGCGGTCGTCGGTCTCGGTTACGCGATCATTGCCGTCTTCCTCATCATGCCCGCAATACGGGATGGTCAGCCGAGTGACCTTGTCGCGCGTTACGGATACCTCCTGCCCGAAGGGGGAGGCACCGCGAATGTTGCGAGCACTCCGCTTCGGGCGCTCGCCGAACTCCTGCATCCCGCCCAGCTCCGGACAGCCGGTCTCTTTCTCGCCTCGAGCGCAATTGTTGGGCTGGCAAAGCCCAGGCTCCTGGTGGCCGTTGTGCCCGGCCTCGCCCTGGCTCTTCTCTCCACCCACGAACCCCAGCGCCGCCTGGAACTTCACTACGCCGCCGAGCTCGTGCCAACTGCGATGGTCGTGACCTTGCTCGCCGCCGCATCGCTCGGCGAACGTCTCCACCGTCTCGTGCTCGCAGGCATCATCGCCGCCCCCGCGCTCCTGGCCGCCGTGGTGCTCAACCCGTTCGGCGCCTCGCACGGAACGCCGCCCAACGAACGACATCGCGCGGCAGTTCTCGCCGCAATTGCGCTGGTGCCGGCCGACGAACACGTTTCTGTCTCTGCGCAATCGGGCCTGTTGCCGAGACTCTCCCAACGTGTCGAGGCGCATGAGTTTCCGGGCTTTAGCGGTCGTGCCGACTGGGTAATCGTGGACAGGTTCGGCTTCCGCAGCTCACAGTCCCTCGATTCCGGGTTCGAAACCGAGTTGGCGCGTGTCCGGCGGTCGTACGACCTCGTTTACTCCGCGGATGGGGTCGAAGTCTTCAGGAGGAAGCAATGACGGCAGTGCTCATTCTCCCCGCTCGCGATGAGGAGGCGTGCATCGCCCGGGTTGTCGCAGAAGCGCGTCAGCACTTCCCCGGCGAGATTATCGTCGTCGACAACGGCAGCCGCGATCACACCGCTGAAGTGGCGTCTGCTGCGGGGGCCGTGGTAGTCGTCGAACCTCAGGCCGGATATGGACGTGCCTGTATGGCCGGCGTCAGCGCCAGGGCGGGTGCAGATGTCCTTGTCTTCATGGATGCTGACGGCAGCGACATTCCGAGCACAATCCCGGCCCTCCTGGCTGCCATCGCGGACGGCGCTTCGCTCGCGCTCGCGGTACGCACGGGAGCCGAAGTGCAACCCGGTTCGATTGCGCCCGCCGCCCGCTTTGGGAATTGGCTCTGCGGGTTGCTGATAGCCGTCGCCTGGCGCCGCCGCATCCGCGACCTGTCGCCGCTCAAGGCCATCCGTGCCGATGCGCTCCGTCGCATCGCCCCGCGCGAACAGACCTACGGCTGGACGGTTGAGCTGCTGGCAAAGGGGGCCGCGATGCGCGAACCCATCACGGAAATCGAGACGGGGTACCGCCACCGATTTGGGGGCCAGTCGAAGGTCAGTGGAACGCTGACAGGTTCGATCAAGGCGGGCTACCGTATCCTGTTGGTGCTGGGGAGGGTCATGGTGTCGCGTATTTCACCGGCAAGGTTCGGCTTCATCGCGGGAGCAATCGCGGGCCTGGGAATGCTCGCGACCTACACCGCGTGGCTGTTCTCGCAGGCCCCTTCGAGCGAGGCGGTACTCGTAAGTTCGCTGCTTCTCGCCTGGCCCACTCTTCTCGCCGGGGTGGGCGCCGGTGTCGGCGTGTCTCTGCTCGCATCGCGGCTCGTGGGCCGCCGGCCCGGATGAACGCGCCGAAGATACTCGTGGTGGACGACGAGCCAATGGTGCTCGAAGTCGTCCGGCTCTACCTCTCGCGGGAGGGCTTTTCCGTCACCACGGCCGTCGACGGCCCCAGCGCCCTGCAGGCCTGGAGGACGAGCGAACCCCACCTGGTCATCCTCGACCTGATGCTCCCCGCCCTCGGCGGCATGGAAGTGTGCACGGAGATCCGGCGCACCTCACAGGTGCCGGTCATCATGCTCACCGCGCGCGGCGACGAAATGGACCGGATTGCCGGTTTCGAAGTAGGCGCGGATGACTACCTCGCGAAGCCCTTCAGCCCACGCGAACTCGTCGCGAGGGTCCGTGCAGTGCTGAAGCGCTCATTCGACCCGGCCCAATTCTCGGCCGGCCTGGTCACCTGTGGCGCCATAACCCTGGACTCTGCTACTCGTGAAGTCATGGTCGAATCGGAGCCGGTACATCTCACGGCTCGTGAGTTCGACCTGCTCCGCTTCTTCGTCACGCACCCGGCTCGCGTGTTCAGCCGGCGCCAGCTCCTCGAGCTGGTGTGGCAGTATGAATGGCCCGGCGACGAAAGCACCGTCACGGTCCATGTTCGCCGCCTTCGCACACGCGTCGAACGGGATCCAGAACACCCACGCCACCTGAAAACAGTCTGGGGTGTCGGTTACCGGTGGGACGCATGATTCGTTACCGCGTGGCATCGCCGCTGCTGGCGGCACTGGCCATCGTCGCGGCGGCGGCGGCAGCTTCGTTCGCTGCCGTGAGGTTCGCGAATACACGCGCCGACGACCTGGGCACGTTCGGCGGGATGCTCGTGGCCACTGGTTGGTTCGGGCTCGCGCTTGCATGGGTGGTGCGACGGTGGTCCCGTGGCATGGGGTCCAGCGGCCGGATCCTGCTCTTTCTTGCGCTCGCCATCGGGCTATTTGCCGCCAACATCGCGGTTGCCGCCGCGTTCATGTTCATCTCCTCCCATGACCTGAAGCTGCTCTTGGTGCTCAGCGGATACGCCATGGCGGCTACCGCGGTGCCTGCCCTCATCATCGGACGGGACCTCGGCCGGCGCCTGAGCGCTGTCGAGATCGGCGCCGCACAGATCGCCTCAGGCGATCTCTCCACGCGCGTCCGGGTATCCGGCGCCGATGACATCGCACGCCTTGCCTCCGCCTTCAACAGCATGGCGGCGGAACTTCAAGCGGCCGACGAACGGCGCGATGCAATGGAGCATTCTCGCCGCGAACTCTTCGCCTCTATTTCGCATGACCTGCGCACGCCTCTCTCAAGCATCCGTGTGATGGTCGAAGCCATCTCAGATGGCGTCGTGGCCGACGAAGAAACCGTCCGCCGCTATCTTTCCAACCTGTCGGGAGATGTCGGCAGGCTATCCACCCTCATCGACGACCTGTTTGAGCTCGCCACGATCGATAGCGGCGCTCTCCAACTCCGGCTCGAACTCGTTGCGATGGAGGAAGTGGTGGCAGCCGCCGTCGATGCGGCGCGTGTCAGCGCTGAACAGGCCAGCGTCGCCGTCCTGGTTGAACCCGGTCCTCCCACGACCCTCATGCTCGACCCCAACCGCCTCACCCGTGTCCTCGCCAATCTGCTTCAGAACGCCATACGGCACACACCTCCCGATGGCAGCGTCGTCGTTTCTACTCGAACATCCGGCGGCGAAGTCCTGGTCACTGTCGCCGATACGGGCGAGGGGATACCTCCCGAAGATGCGCCCCGTGTCTTCGATCGATTCTATCGAGTGGAGAAATCGCGAAGCCGGGCGGGTGGAGGAAGTGGCCTTGGGCTGAGCATTTGCCGGGGTATCGTCGAGGCGCATGGCGGACGGATCTGGATTGATCCAACCAATGACCAGGGAACCGCCGTCACCTTTGCTCTCCCGGCGCGGTGACTGCCGGGGCGCGCCGGTCGGGCATCACCACAGCCCCCGTCGTTATGCGTGCATAGTCGAAACTCGGGAGTCGTCGCGTCGGCGATGAGGGCAGCCATGTCTCGGAAAGGCTCACGGGAACCTGGCACTGTGAGGTAGAGGTTCGAATCCCTCCAGTTCCACCACCTTTCCTTCAGACCAGGTGTTAACCGTTCCGCCGAGTGTCGTAAGCGGCCAGCGCGCGGTCGGTGAGCGAGGCGGCGGCGCCGAGCGCGTGGACGGGGTCGACCATCCGTCGAACCTCGTCGGGCGTGAACCGGGAGGTCACCGCGGCGTCGCTCTGGAGCGCCTCCAGGAGCGTTAGGCCCTGGGCCAGCACGGATGCGCAGAGACGGTCCACCAGTGCGCGCGCCTCCCCGCGTGGCATCGCGGCAGCGAGCGTGGTCATTGCCTGCTCGGCCATCGCCAATCCGCGTCCCGCGTCCAGGTTGGCGCGCATGCGTACGGGATCGACTTCGAGGCCCCCGATGATCTCCCGCGTGTGTGCCACGACTCCCGCGGTGAGTGCGAACGTATCGGAGATCGTGTCCCACTCTGCCTGCCACGCGCCCGCCGCCCGTTCGTGCTCCTGCGCCATGCTCGCAAAGATGACACCGGCAAGGGCGTTGACCCGTCGAACACCCGCGTTGACTTCGATCGCGCCGACCGGGTTGCGTTTCTGCGGCATGGCCGAAGAACGGCCTTTGCCTGGCGCCGCGGGTTCGAAGGCCTCGCCCACTTCGGATTGCATGAGCAGCGTCACGTCGAGCGCGATTTTCCCGCACGCGCCTGAGGCTATCGCGCATGCAGAGGCGATGTCGGCGATGCGTCCTCGTGCGGTGTGCCAGGGCAGGGCGGGTTCCGGAAGGGCGAGTTCCCGTGCGAACTGCCCGCTCAGTTCCAGCGCACGCGGTCCGAAGGCGGCGAGCGTCCCGGCCGCTCCGCCGAGCTGAGCCGCAAGGCGGCCCTGCCGCACACGCAGGAGGCCGTCATGCGCATCGAGCACCGCCGTCAGCCACCCGGCCGCCTTGAGTCCGAAGGTGATCGGCACCGCCTGCTGCATCAGGGTCCGCCCGGCCATGATGGTCTCGCGATGCTCACGAGCGAGGGCAGCGAGTCCGTCCGCGAGGAGGGCTACGTCCGCGTCGATCAGGTCCAGGGCGTTGCGCGCGACGAGCATCGCCGCGGAGTCAAGGATGTCCTGGCTCGTGGCGCCCGCGTGCACGTGGATCGCCGCCTCCGGCGGGACCAGCGCTTTGAGGGCGTCGACCATAGGGACGACCGGTACCGCCGCTGCCACGGCGCCGGCGCCGAGCGCGTCGATATCGAAGAGCTCCGCCTGGCAGCGTTCCGCGATGGCCAGGGCGGCCGGCTCCGGGACCATGCCCAGGGTTGCCTGCGCGAGCGCGAGCGCCGCCTCCACGTCGAGCATCGCCTGGAGCCACGCCCGGTCCGAAACCGCATCGAGCATCGCGGGAGTGGAGAACATCGGCGCGAAGAGCCCGTTAGAAGGCAAAGAACACCGTCTCCCCTTCGCCCTGGAGCCGGATGTCGAAACGGAACGTCCCGGGCGCCTCTTCCGTCGCGATCAGCGTGTCGCGCCGTTCGCTGCCGATCGAGGCAAGCACTGGATCCTCGGCGTTGCGTTCCATGCCAGGGAAGTACATCCGCGTGGCAAGCCGTTTCAGCAACCCGCGCGCGAAGATGCCCACGTTGATGTGCGGCGCCTGGTGCGTGTCGCCCGGGCCCGGCACGCTGCCGGGCATCAGCGTGGTGAACCGATACACGCCGTTGGCGTTCGTGTAGCACTGCCCGTAGCCAAGAAAGCCGGGGTCGAGCAGCTTCTCCTGTGTGTCCGCCGGGTGGTTGTAGCGGCCTTCGCTGTTGGCCTGCCAGAGCTCCACGAGTGCATCAGGCACAGGCTGACCGGCGCCGTCGACGATGGTGCCCGTAACAGTGATGGCGCCGGGTGTGCCTGGTGCGGCGAGTTCGGCGCCAACCACCGGCCGGAGCACGGCAAAGAAGGGGCCGATCGTCTGCGAAGGCGTCGGTTCGGCCATTGTCAGTCCACCATGGGTGTGGCCATCGAGCCGTGGAGGACGATGTCCCAGCGGTAGCCCAGCGCCCGGCCTTCCTCCGTCAGGTCCAGATCGAAGGCGCTGATCAGCCGTTCCCGGGCATGGGCGGGAACGGAGGCGAGAATGGGGTCGAGCGGAATGAGCGGATCCCCGGGGAAGTACATCTGGGTGATCAGCCGTGTGGCGAAGGACGGTCCCCACAGGGAGAAGTGGATGTGCGCGGGCCGCCAGGCGTTCGGCGCGTTCAACCACGGGTACGCTCCGGGATGGATGGTCACGAAGCGATAGCCGCCCTGAGCGTCCGTCAGACAACGTCCGCCGCCCGTGAAGTGCGGGTCGAGTGGTGCATCGTGCTGGTCCTCCGCGTGGGCATAGCGGCCCGCGGCGTTCGCCTGCCAGATCTCTACGAGCGTCTGGGGAAGCGGCGTGCCCTCGCTATCGAAGACGCGCCCGGCGACGATGATTCGTTGGCCCTGCGGCTCGCCGCTGGACTGGCGCGTGAGGTCATGGTCGCCGAGGGCGGCGTGGGCCGCGCCGAAGATGGGCCCCGTGATCTCTGACAGGGTCGGCGCGATGGGTACGAGAGGGCGCGACGGCGCGCGCAGCGTGGTCGAGCGGTAGCCTTCGTAGAGGTACGGCGGATCCACGGACTCTTCGCGTTCCACGCCGTCGCTGCCTCTGTCCATCTGTCCTCCGCGTGGCTCGATCGGCCCGGCGGCACGTAGCGTAGCGTATCCGGCGCTCCCCGGGACGGATTTAAACGCTTTCCAGCCCGACGTAGTTCTCTGCGAACATCGCGCCGCCGGCGGGTGACGACGTCACGTATTCGAGCTGAGCCCGTTGCAGCCGGCGCCGGAAGGGCGCATCCGGGACGTGGTCGGGGATGTTGTGGATCATCCAGCTCATCCAGTTCGAGAACTCCTGCACCCGCCAGACGCGCCGCAAACAGGTGCTGGAGTACGCCGCCATCAACGCATCGTTGCCGTCGCGGTACCAGGCGGTCAGTGCTTCCGCCAGGACGCGCGCATCGCTGATCGCCAGGTTCATCCCTTTCGCGCCCGAAGGCGGCACGATGTGCGCGGCGTCCCCGGCCAGGAACAGGCGCCCGTGCCTCATCGGCTCGGCGATGTAACTGCGCATGCCGGTGATCGACTTTTCGAGGATGGGCCCCTCCTTCAGCGTCCAGCCGTCACTGGTGGCGAGGCGGGTGCGCAGTTCGAACCAGATGCGGTCGTCGGGCCAGTTCGCAATGTCGTCGTCCGGCTCGACCTGGAGGTAGAACCGGCTGATCTCGGAGGTCCGGAGCATGTGGCCGGCGAACCCGCGTTCATGCAACGCGTAGATGATTTCGCTTGTGGACGGGGGCACGGCGGCGATGATGCCAAGCCAGGCGAAGGGCAGATCGAAGTCAAATTGCGTAAGCCTGCCAGGTGGAATCGACTGCCGCGAAACGCCGTGGAAGCCGTCGCAACCGGCGACGAAATCGCACTGCAGCTCGCGTTGCTCTCCGGCTTCGAGGTAACGAATCGTGGGGCTATCAGTCTCGAAGTCATGAAGCGTCACATCGTCCGACTCGAAAGCGATGGGCCGGCCGGAGGCAAGACGCACCCGCACGAGGTCCGCGACGAGTTCCTGCTGAGGGTAGACGAGCATCGTGCGGCCGTCGTAGAGGTCGCTGTAGGGAATGCGGTGGCGCCGGCCATCGAAGCGTAGCTCGGTGCCGCGATGCGGCTGGCCCAGCTCCAGCATGCGTTCGGCGAGCCCGCGCTCGCGAAGGAGTTCGACGGTGCGGTGTTCCAATAGCCCGGCCCGCACGCGGTGTTCGATGTAGTCGCGCGAGTGCTTCTCGATGACGAACGATTCGACGCCAGCCTGCGCAAGAAGGTGTGACAGGACAAGGCCGGCAGGCCCCGCGCCGACGATCCCGATCTGCGTTCGCTCCACGGGCGACCCCTCCCCGAGGAGCTTAGCGCCGGGCGTCCCCCGTGTCAGTCTTCTATACATTGACAAGAGATGAACAAGATGTCTATGATTGCCCCATGAGTGAATCGCCATCTGCCGAGGGCCTGAAAATGTCGCAGGTAGCGAAAATGACGGGCGTCGGCGCTCACACGCTGCGGGTCTGGGAGCGCCGGTATGGCGTCCCGGCGCCCGAACGTTCCGAGGGGCGCCAGCGTCTCTACTCGATGCGCGACGTCGAAGTCGTTCGGCGCATGCGCGACCTTTCGAACGGCGGGGTCGCCCTGGCCACCGCCGCCCGGACTGCGCTTGCGGAAGCGCCCGCTGAAGCGGGTCCCGGCTCGCTCGCCCCTTCCTACGCTGCGCTCCTTTCGGGACTTCTCGACTTCGACGAGCGGGCGGCGCTGGAAGCCTGGCGCTCCTTGCTCGAAGGCACGGACGTTGTCGAACTGTTGTCCGGCTATGTCGGGCCGTTACTCACGGACGTGGGTGAACGCTGGCATGCGGGAGAAGTCTCGGTCGCCCAGGAGCACTTCGCGAGCACCTTCCTGCGTGGAAGGCTGGAGCAGATTCACCGTCAGTTGCTTCCCCCGGCGGGGGCGCCCGCAATCGTTCTCGCCTGCCCGCCGGGCGAACGTCATGAACTGCCGCTCCTCATGCTCACGATCTTGCTGCGTCTGCGAGGCCTGCGGACGGTCTTCCTTGGCGCCGACCTCCCGCAGGCGGATCTTCTGCGGACCGTTGAAGACATCCAGCCCGCGGCCGTGGCCTTGAGCGTCACGACGGACGAATCTGCTGCGACGCTCCCGGATCTCGCACGAGCACTGCGCGAGGCATGTCCCGGCTCGACCCTCGTCGTAGGCGGGCTTGCAATCGATTCAGGCGAGGTCATGCCAGTGTTGGAGGGCGCCGTGTATGGCGGTCCCTCACTCATTGAGGCGGCGGCACGCATTGCCGCCATCGCCCATCACTGAACAGCCGGAGGGCTGAAGGAGGACCCATGAACGTCGTGGTCGCAGGAGGAGCCGGACTCCTCGGACGAGACATAACTAATCGACTACTGGATGCGGGGCACCGCGTAACCGTCCTGTCGCGCTCCCAGCCGGGCGCTTCGCGCCTCGATTCGCGCGCGCAATGGACGCAGGGCGATGTGATCAGGCCCGAAACGCTAGGCCCCGCTCTGGCCGGCGCCGACGCCGTTGTCGACGCGGTCCAGTTTCCGAACTCACCCATCGAGAATCCGAAAAAGGGCTACACCTTCGAGAACATCGACCTGAACGGCACGAAGAACCTGGTGGATGCCGCGAAAGCCGCGGGCGTCGGGCATTTCGTCGGCATCTCGGGCGCAGGTGCTGCCCAGTCTGCCCGGTACCACTGGCAGCGGTTCAAGTGGCAGGAAGAGCAGCACATCATAAAGAGCGGTGTGCCTTACACCATCTTTCGTCCGAGTTGGATCTACGGCCCTGACGACGTGTCGCTCAATCGTTTCCTCGGTTTTGCGCGCTTCCTGCCGTTCATCCCGGTGTTCGGGGGAGGGACGGAGATCCAGCCGCTGTTCATCGGAGACCTCGCCGCGCACGTGTCCGCGGCCGTCGCCAATGGCCCCAAGGGCGGCCCGTTCGAACTCGGTGGCCCACAGGTGCTCACGATGAACGAGATCATCCGTTCCGCGCTCAAGGCTGCGGGCAAGAAGCGCTTCCTGTTGCCACAGCCGGTGCCGCTGATGAAGCTCGTGGCCTCCATCATTCAGCACGCCCCGGGGCGGCCCCTGACGCCCGATGCCATCGACTTCATCACGATGGACGGCAAGGTGGACACCGGTGAGGCGCAGGCGGTCTTCGGGCTGCCCTTCACCCCCCTCGCCGAAGGACTGGCGACATATCTGCCCAGGAAGTAGCTACTGTGCTGCGGCCCACTGTCTGGACTGGTCAGTGCAACCACTTTCGAAGCTTGGCCTGTATCGTGTCGCTCAGTTGCTGACGCACGAACTCCTCAAGGTAGTCCGGGTCTGGCTCTTGGCGCACCGGTTTGACGCGAAAGTCCCAGGATTCACTCGCGGCAGGATCGTCGAAAAGTAAGAGACCGAGCCCGAAGCGCTGACACTCCGATTCGATGCGGCTTAAGTCTCGTTCTGAGGGCATCCCGTTCCTACGTTGCACCGCAAGGTAGCTTCGAGTTGAGAATCGGGAATGCGCTGCTGTCTCGAAGACCGCGTCTATCGTGCAGTCATGCAGCTTGACCTCGAACGTCTCGATGTCTCGGATTCGGCCCGGTGTGTAGTCGTAATTCTTGTATGCGACCAGGACAAAGTCAGGCCGGGTCCATGGACCGCCAGTGTCTCGTCGACCTTGGTGAGCGGTCTGCTCCACTTCCACTGCGGCCCAGTTGTTGGTTCTGGCCCACTTCTGCAACCCAACCAGAAAGCCTGGATAGGTGTCGGTTTCGCGGCCACGATGCGGCGACCGCCCCTCCTCAGGAATCGGTGCGTTGGGCTCAAGGCTGACGTCGTCGGCAACGTCCGTTCGACGAAGCGCGCCTCCCACTCCTCCACCACGACTGCGTGCGAGAATGCCCCTGTCCAACAAGCGACTGACGATTCGGTCCTCGAGGGCAGGAGGCCATCCAATGCGTTCGCTCAGGATGCGGGTGCTCAACCCAGTACCATCCGGCGGTAACAGCGACAGGATCTCCGTTTCGTAGGCTGCGGTTTCCTCGTCAGTCAACCGAGAGAACGGCACAGCGAGTCTCACAGATCCTCCGCGCCCCTGGCCCAATCGGAGTGTCCCGTCCGCCACCAAATCTTGCCGCACTTCGTCGTATTGAAGTTCCGGCCACCCAAGCGCGTTTCGCAGCGAAGTATTGCCGATGGCCGAACCATCGCGCGGTACCTGCGCAAGAAGCATCTCAGACAGCTGGATTCGTTGAGTGTCGTCCACGATTCTCGTTCTAACGCTCGTTCGGCTTGATCGCAAGTGTTAGCCGGACGTCGCAGCTACTTCCTGTTCCGTGATTCGGCCCACTGCTTGGCGTGGTAGGTGATGACGATGTCGGCGCCGGCCCTGCGAATTGAGGTGAGCGCTTCATCGATGGCGCGTGGGCCGTCGATCCAGCCGTTTTGGGCGGCCGCCATGAGCATGCTGTACTCACCGCTGACGTTGTAGGCGGCGACAGGCACGTCGACGCTGTCTCGCACCTGCCGGACGAGGTCGAGGTAGGGCAGGGCTGGCTTCACCATGACCATATCCGCGCCTTCTTGCAGATCCGCCAGGACCTCGTCCATCGCCATGCGACCGTTGGCGGGGTCCATCTGATACGCGCGGCGATCGCCGAAGGCCGGCGCGCTCTCCGCCGCCTCGCGGAACGGGCCGTAGAACGCGCTGGCGAACTTGGCGGCATAGGACAGCAACGGGGTTTCGCTGAACCCCTCCGAATCGAGCGCAGAACGAATGGCGGAGACGCGGCCGTCCATCATGTCGCTTGGCGCGATGATGTCGCAGCCGGCCCGGGCGAGGCTCACGGAGGCCTGGGCCAGCAGCGGGAGTGTCGCGTCGTTGTCCACTGTTCCGTCGGCGCGAACGATGCCACAGTGCCCGTGAGAGGTGTATTCGCAGAGGCAGACATCGCCGATGATCACGAGGTCGGAGTCGGCGTCCTTCAACACGCGCGCGGCCCGTTGCACGATTCCGTCGTCATCCCACGCGCCGCTTCCGGTTTCGTCTTTCTCCGGGGGAAGGCCGAAGAGCAACACCGAGCGCACCCCGAGAGACTTCAGGTTCGCCGCCTCCGCCCTCAGGACGTCCAGACCCAGGCGGTCCTGGCCCGGCATCGATGGGATCGGGGCCCGGCCAGTCAGTCCGGCCTCGATGAACATCGGGTAGACCAGGTGCGCGGGAGTGAGCTCCGTCTCGCGAACGAGTCCGCGCATCGCGGGGGAACTGCGCAACCGCCGGTGCCGGCGAAAGTTCTTGGCTTCCATGGCACGAGTTTAGCATTCCTCCCTATGTAGACCGCGGCCCCGGCCGTCGTATCCTTATGGAGAGATGAATCGTCGATTGCCGCCGCAATACACGGGCTGGGAAGCACACGAACCGGGGTTCCGGCGTCTGAGCACACCCGAGCTCGTGATGGAGATCCAGGACGGCTCGCCCGATCGGCGCCTCGCTGCGCTCTCCGTGATCGACCTGGCCGAAGTCGCCCAACCGACGGTCGAGGATTGGGTACGCACGCTGCCGGAACCCGAGGCGAACGAGCTCGCGGGGGCCATCCCGGCCCAGCGCCCGCAGGCGGATTGCGTCGAAGAAATGCGCTGGGTCGCCCTGGCCCGCCTGGGATACGAACGGCGCGGACTGCCCACGTTCCTCGTGATGCTCATGTCCACCCTGGAAGCGCTCGACGCGAAGCGCTGCCCTGAAGCGGCATCCGCCTGGGCCGACACTGCGGAGTGGCTGGGACGCGCCTACGACCGTCTATCCATCTCGGAAGACCAGGACGGGCTCGATGATCTGTCCCTGTTCGTCTTCGAAACGTACCTGGACCGCCGGCCGCTGTTTGATGAGTTTTGCGCCCTCATGGAGCGGCACGAAGACCTGGCATGGAGTGTGAGTTCCAGCCCGGCCCTTCTCCTGGGCGGGCTCCCGGAGGGCCAGCAGCGCGAGGCGCTCAAGGCGGCCGAGCGGGGTGGCGGCCTCCCCTTCGAAGACTCCTGGCCGTCGCTCCAGGAATATTAGGCACCGGGGAGTCCCGAGGTGCGTCCGCTGACTTCCGGCGGGACACTGAGGGCTCCTGTGCGTAATGTACGCTTCGGCCACCGCCGCTGGAGCACCGCATGACATGGCAGCCTGAACTCGATGAACTGCGCACCCGCGAAGCCTTCGCCAGGGCAATGGGCGGGCCGGACAAGGTGCTCCGGCAGCACGAAGGCGGCCGCCTCACGATCCGCGAACGCATCGACGGAATCATCGACCCCGGCAGCTTCCACGAGGTAGGCGCCATTGCGGGCAAGGCAACCTATGACGCCGATGCGAACCTCATCGAGCTGACGTCGTCCAATTGCGTGATGGGGCGCGCCGCAATCGACGGGCGGCCCGTGGTCGTCGTCGGCGACGACTTCACGATTCGTGGCGGTTCGGCCGACGCCACCATTCGCGAAAAGCCGCTGATGGCGGAGCGCATGGCCCACGACCTTCGCCTGCCCATCGTGCGCATCATCGAAGGCTCTGGTGGCGGCGGCTCGGTGAAGACAATTGAGACGAGTGGCCGCGCGAACCTGCCTGGCGGCGTGGGCGGCACCATGGGCAACTACATGATGGCCGCCAACATGAGCACGGTTCCCGTCGTGGCTCTGGGCCTTGGCTCGGTCGCTGGCCTGGGCGCGGCCCGGCTCACGGCAAGCCACTTCTCGGTCATGACCAAGGACACCGGCGCCGTCTTCGTCGCCGGTCCACCCGTCGTCAATCGCATTGGGCAGCCAATCTCAAAGCAAGATCTTGGCGGCTGGCAGATTCAGACACGCGCGGGCGCGGTCGACAATGCGGTCGACTCGGAAGCAGACGCGTTCGCGACGGCCCGCCGCTTCCTTTCATACATGCCCAACAGCATTTACGACGTGCCGAAGCGCGTGAAGAGCACGGACGATCCCAACCGCCGCGATGAGTCGCTCTTCAACGTGATTCCGCGCGACACTCGCCGCGTCTACAAGATGCGCACGATCGTCGAGTCGGTCGTGGACCAGGGCTCGTTCTTTGAGATGGGCCAGCAGTTCGGGCGCTCCATGATCACCGGTTTGGCCCGGGCCGACGGGCTTCCCATCGCGGTGCTGGCGAGTGATCCCTACCACCTCGCCGGGGCGTGGACAGCGGATGCCTGCAAGAAGATCGTCCGGTTTGTCGACATGGCGGAGACCTTCCACATCCCAATTGTCTACTTCTGCGACTGCCCGGGATTCCACATCGGCCTCGACGCAGAGAAGGCCGCGACCATTCGCCACGGCGTACGAGCGATGGCGGCGGTCGGTTCCACAACCGTCCCGTGGTGCACGTTCATCGTTCGTAACGCCTTCGGTGTCGCTGGCGGCGTCAATGTCCCGCCAGGGCGGTTCGCGATGCGATACGCCTGGCTTTCGGCGCGTTGGGGATCGCTCCCGCTGGAAGGAGGCATCGAAGCGGCCTACCGCGCCGACCTGGACGCCGCCGACGATCCCGATGCGAAGCTCAAAGAGATTGAGATCCGCCTGCAGAAGCTCCGCTCCCCGTTCCGAACCGCGGAGGGCTTCGCCATCGAAGAGATGATCGATCCCCGCGATACCAGGAAGCTGCTGGTGGAGTTCGCGAACCTCGCCGAGCCGTTGCTCACGTCGGGAGAGCGCACATTCGGAATGCGTCCCTGAGGCGCACACACAACAGCCCTCCACGGAAGAGGGCTGTTGGGGAGGACTGACCGTCCCGCCTACTCCTCGTCTTCGATCGCTTCGTCCTCTTCGTCCTCGTCTTCATCGAGGCCGAGGGGGAGGGTGGCGTTGAGCGGGGCGGTGTTGTGTCCGTTCGCTACCGGCTGGTTTGCATCGAGTTCCGCCTGGCGGCGTTCAGCGCGATTTGGCCCTTCGTCCTGCATTGTGAAGGCGGCGATGCTCGCGACGCGGTCACCCTGCGCGACACGCATCACGGTCACACCCTGCGTGTTCCGCCCAAGGACGCTGATCGAGTCGACGTTCGTCAGGATGACGATGCCGTCCCGCGATACCAGCATGAGCTTCTGGCCGGGCCTCACGATATGGCAGGCGGCGACATCGCCGGTGCGTTCGGTGATGTTGAGGGTCTTCACGCCCTGGCCGCCACGTCCGTGCGTCGGGTATTCGACGAGCCGCGTACGCTTGCCGAAGCCGAGTTCAGTGATGGCGAGCAGCTGGTCGCCGTCGTCAATCGTTTCCACCCCGACCACGAAGCCGCCGTCCGGCAGACGCATGCCGCGCACGCCTCCGCTCGTGCGGCTTGCCTGCCGAAGGTCGTCTATCTTGAATCGGATCGCCTGGCCCTTGTTCGAAACGAGCAGCACCTGGCTCTCGTTCTTGGCGAGGCGTGCGGCGATGAGCTCGTCGCCTTCTTCCAGGTTCATCGCGATCTTGCCGTTGCGCCGGACCTCTTCGAACTCCTTGAGCAGCGTCTTCTTGATCTCGCCCTTGCGGGTCGCGAGGAGGATGAAGTCGCGATCGTAGTCCTTCACCGTGAGGATGGCCGTCACGCGCTCGGAGGCATCCAACTCAATGAGGTTCACGATAGGCTTGCCGCGCGCATCCTTCTTTGCATCCGGCACGTCGAAGCCGCGAAGATGGTAGACCTTGCCCTTGTCCGTGAAGAAGAGAAGGTTGTCATGCGTGTCGCAAACTGCGAGCTTCATCACGGCGTCTTCTTCGCGGGTTGGGGCGCCTTTTGCGCCCGCGCCACCGCGACGCTGCGTCCGGAATGCCTCGAGCGGCATGCGCTTCACATAATTCCGGATGCTGAGCGTGATGACGCTCTCCTCGTGGGCGACGAGGTCCTCTTCGCGGAAATCTTCAGGGTCGGCTTCGACGATCTCGGTGCGGCGGGAATCGCCGTACTTCTTCTTCAGGTCGGCGACGTCTTCCTTGATGAGCGAGTCGATTTTCTTCGGGTTCGCGAGAAGGTCTTCCAGGTAGGCGATCTCTTCGATGACCTTCTGGTATTCGTCCTGCAGCGCCTGCCGCTCGAGGGCGGCGAGGCGCCGGAGCTGCATATCGAGGATGGCTCGCGCCTGGATTTCGCTGAATTCGAATGGGTTGACGACGCCCGCGCGGCGCTGGGCCGCGGTAAGGAACGGCTGTGCGCGTTCGGGCAACGTGCCTTCGCCCTGGAGGAGGGCCAGCGCCGCGTTTGCGGAGTCGGCGCCGCGGATGGTGTTGATCACCAGGTCCAGGACGTCGATGGCCTTGATCAGGCCTTCGAGCACGTGGGCACGGTCGCGGGCCTTCTCGAGGCGATATTCGCTCCGCCGGCGAATCACTTCGCGGCGGTGGTCGATGTGAATTTCCAGTGCCCGCTTGAGTCCGATCCGGCGGGGCGCGCCATCGACGATCGCCATCATGTTGATTGCGAACGTCGAACGCATCGCAGTGTGCTTGAAGAGAAGGTTCTTGACCTGCGAGACGGTGCCGTCCTTCTTCAGGTCAATGACGATGCGCATGCCGTTTCGGTCGCTCTCGTCGCGAAGATCGGCAATGCCTTCGATCTTCTTGTCGCGCACGAGTTCGGCCATCTTCTCGATGAGCGTGGCCTTGTTCACCTGGTAGGGCAGCTCAGTGACAATGATCTGCGTTTTCCCGCCGCGCGCGGACTCCTCAACGTGCGTGCGCGCGTGCATCGTGATGCGGCCGTGGCCTTCACCATAGGCCAGGCGAACCTGTTCGCTGTTCTTCCCGACGAGCGCGATGCCCGCCGTCGGAAAGTCCGGGCCCTTCACTTTCTCCAACAGGTCTTCGAGCGTGGCTTCGGGGTTATCCAGGAGCACGTCGATCGCGTCGCAGAGTTCGTTGAGGTGGTGGGGAGGGATATTCGTCGCCATGCCGACGGCGATGCCCGTGGAGCCGTTGAGGAGCAGGTTCGGAAGGCGTGCCGGCAGGATGAACGGTTCCTGGAAGCGTCCATCGTAGTTTGGGTTGAAGGGGACGGTGTTCTCGCCGATGTCGGCCATCATCTCTTCGGCGATGGTGGACATCCGCGCTTCCGTGTAGCGCATTGCGGCGGGCGGATCCCCGTCGACGCTGCCGAAGTTGCCCTGTCCGTCCACGAGCCGGTAGCGCAGCGAGAAGTCCTGGGCCATGCGAACCATGGCTTCGTAAACCGGGTTGTCGCCATGGGGGTGATAGCGGCCCATGACGTCGCCGACGATGCCTGCCGACTTGCGATAACCGGCGCCCGCCCGCGCCCCGCCGTCGTACATACCCCAGAGAATGCGCCGCTGGACAGGCTTGAGGCCGTCGCGCGCTTCCGGGAGCGCACGCGAAACGATGACGCTCATTGCGTAATCGAGATAGCTCGACCGCATTTCGGACTCGATGCCGACGGGCCGGATGTTACTCGTGGGAGGGATTGGGGAGGTCATGAAAACTCCGAGGCGGAACCCATACCGCTCACCAAATTATACAGTATTGGGCCGCTTGAGGCACTTTCAGCCCTTCGCTGAGGGCTGGCTGCGGCTTCGCCGAACCTGGCGGGCGCTGAGCACCTCCGCGCAGCCGGAACACGTCACCGTCGCGGAGATCGGATGGCCACAATCGCGGTGTTCGAGGAAGAGCGGCGGCCCGGCTTCGCCCGCGAGGTGGCGGTCGCCCCACTGCAGAAGCGCGATAAGGACCGGGTAGAGGTCGAACCCACGAGGCGTCAAACGGTATTCGAAACGGTCAGGCCGCTGCTGGTAGCGCTCCCGTGTGAGGATGCCGTTGTCGACAAGCGTGGCAAGACGGTCGGTGAGCACGTTGCGCGCGATGGGCAGGCTTGCGGCGAAGTCTTCAAATCGCCGGGTCCCGTTGAAGGCATCGCGGAGCACGAGCAACGTCCAGCGTTCGCCCACGACATCGAGCGTACGGGCGATAGAGCAGTTGAGGTCCGAAAGTGAGATACCGCGCATGCGACGATTCTTACCACGCCGGTGAGTTGCACGAAACTACGCACACCGCGTAGGGTGCGTTGCATTCAGCAACTCACTGGCACGGAGCGCCGACATGACCGAAATGGACGAAGAGTCCGCCCGCATCCGCAGCTACCTCGTCACGCAGGCCAACAAGCTCAGCCTGCCCGATCTCATCGAAAAGGTCCGGCGCGATGTTCTTCCGCTTCGCGACGCCGCGGCGGCGATTCCGCTGGCCCGCTTCGGCGAACGGCCCGCGCCTGATGACTGGTCCGGCGCGGAAGTGTGGACGCACATCCTTCAGATGAACGAGATCGGTGCCGCTTCGATCGAAGGAATCCTCGACTCGGGCGCTGTGCCGCCGAGGATCCGGGACCAAATATCCGGCGCCGTTCGGGACGACCTGGCCACGCCCGAAGACTACTGGAGAATCCACCAGGAGCGCAGAGAGCAGCTCCTGGCCCGCGCAGCGAGCGCAAGCGGTGACGAGCACCCGGAAGTGAAGATCACGCACCCGTCCTTCGGGGACTTCACCTGGCGGGAATGGTTGCTGTTCATGCGCATCCACGACCTGGACCACACGCGCCAGCTCCAGGCCATCGGCGAACGCCTCAACGCATGAAACGACGAAGCCGCTCAGGTGAGCGGCTTCGTCCGAATGACCCCCGGGAACGGCTACGCCCTGGGGCGGATGTTCTGATTGAACTTGAAGACGTTGGCCGGGTCGTAGCGCTGCTTCACTTCGGCCAGTCGAGCCAGGTGGGCTTCGGAGTACGCCTCGCGCACCCGCGCTTCTCCTTCGTCGCTCAGGAAGTTCACATAGACGCCGCGGCCCTGGGCGCGAAGCTGGTTCCAAATTCCCCCGACCCAGGTTTCATACGGCGTGCGGTCTTCCGCGGGGTCGGGCCACATCCCGATCACCGTTACCATCAGGCGCGCGTCGCGGTGGGCGAAGGCGGTGGCCTCCTTTGGCACGCGGGACATCGCGCCGCCAAGGCCCCGGAACTGCACCATGCTCACGGGCGACGGCGGGTTTTGCATTGAATCCAGCACCGCATCGATCGAAGCGTCATCGAGTGCGTCGGAGTACATCGCCCGGATGACCGAGGCGTGCGGCGTGTTGGCCTCCTGCGTGAAGGTGAACATCACGGGGTAGGGAATCTGGCTGACCAGGTCGGCGATTGGCTCCGCCAGAGCTCGCAACGGAGCAATAGCGCGCTGGCCTTCCTCTTCATCGCCCGACCAGGCGACAAGGAGGAAGAACACCGGCGTTCCGACGAGCCCTTCCGGAATGAACGGGGCCGGCGGCGCCTGCATGACCTGGCCGATCGTCGAAAGGCCTTCCGGCGCGGTGGGCGCATAGTCGAGGTAGGCCCGCAAGACCTCGCGTGTCGCCGGGAGGACCAGCAGGCCCCCGACAATCGAACCGACCGGGGCCAACCGGAACTCGAGTTCGGTGACGATGCCGAAGTTCCCGCCGCCACCTCTCAGTGCCCAGAAGAGATCCGGGTGCTGTTCAGCGCTCGCCGTGATGTAGCGTCCGTCGGCCGTCACCAGCTGAACCGACAGGAGGTTGTCGATGGCGAGACCGTACTTGCGGACCATCCAGCCGATGCCCCCACCGAGCGTGAGGCCGGAGATCCCGACGGTGGACGTGTCGCCGGTCGAAAGAGCGAGGCCGTAGGCGTGAGCGGGACCGGCGAGGTCACCGGACGTGGCGCCCGCCTGGACCCGCGCCGTCTGGCGGACCGGGTCGATGTTGACGTTCTTCATGAGCGACATGTCCACGACGACCGCTCCGTCGATCACGCTGTGGCCGGCAAGGCTGTGACCACCCCCGCGCACGGCCAGGGGCAGCTGCTGGACGTTCGCGAA
>CAYYSD010000025.1:23969-27069 GCA_964474285.1 uncultured Anaerolineaceae bacterium
GCCTCCACCACGTCGTAGGCGTGCAATGCGCGAACGATCAGCGCGGGGTGGCGGTCGATGGCGACGTGATAGATGCGGCGCGCGGCGTCGTAGCCGTCGCTGTCCGGCGTTAGGACTTGGCCCAGGATTCTGCGGCGAAGCTCGTCGACCGGGTCGGTGTTGAAGGGGCGGATGAGGGCGGGAGCGACCACTGGGAGGTCTCCTTGAAAGTGATACTTTGAGGATGACTCGCGTATGCGGGCCGCGTTCCTAAATGCTCGCTACGTTTTGCTAAGCGCTTCCTAAGGGGATCCGATAAGATCGCTAAGGAGCGCCTGTCGCACGGTTTGGTGCGCAAGACCGCGCGCTCTTGGGCTCTATGTTCCTCATCGGCGACGAGCTGAAGGAGTTTCTCGAGTCGGGTGTCGCGACCGTCGTCGGCACCGCGGACAGCCGTGGGCGGCCGCATGTGATGTATGCCAGCGGCCTTCGTGTGGGCGACGACCGTTGTTCGGTTTCGTTTTTCATCGAACGCGCGCGGGTCTCGACCACACTCGCCAATGCCGCGACGCAGGGTTCGATTGCCGTGACCGCCGCCCACCCTGTTTCCTACCACTCGGTGCAACTGAAGGGCCGCTGGAAAGGCTCGGCCGAGGCCGACGACGATGATCGCCTCTGGGTGGAACGCCAGCGTGAGGCCTTCGCCACCGCCATCGCCCTCGTTGGCGACCCGCAGGACGGGGCCAGGAACCAGTGGATGGATGACATCGTGCGGCTGGATTGCACCGTGGAGCAGGCTTTCAACCAGACGCCAGGCCCCGATGCCGGGAAGCCGTTATGAGCGACGAACCCCTGGCCATTCCGTTGGAGTCCATTCAGAGTTGCTTCGAGGGTGTGATTCCCTCGTCGATCTGCACGGTGTCCGCCGACGGAACTCCCAATGTGACCTATCTCTCACTCGTCCAGCGCGTTGACCAGAACCACGTCGCGCTCTCCCGCCAGTTCTTCAACAAGACTGAACAAAACACGACGGTGAACCCCTATGCCCAGGTCAACGTGGTGGAGCCCGACACTCGACGCAGCTTCCACCTGGACCTGCTGTTCGAAAGAACCGAGACCAGCGGGCCGCTGTTCGAGCAACTGCGCACCAAGCTCGACGCTGTCGCGGCCGAAGAAGGCTTCACCAACATCTTCCGCCTGCGCGGAGTCGACATCTGCCGTGTGCTTTCCACGGCGCTCGTTCCCTGCAAGTTCCCCGAAGGCAAGCCTCCTCGCGATGTGAACCTCTCGCGCGTTGAGGCGTTCTCCCGCCGCATTGCCGACGTCGAAGACCTCGACGAACTTTTCGAAGCCACTCTGGAGGCTTGCGGCGCGCTGTTTGGCTATCGCCATGCGTTCATCATGCTTGTCGACGAAGCCGGCGAGCGCCTCTACACGGTTGAGAGCGCAGGCTTCCCGGCGTCCGGGGCTGGTTCGGAGGTCCGGGTTGGCGAGGGCCTCATCGGTTTGGCAGCCGCTCGCCATCAGTCGATTCGCATCAGCAACCTGGCGCGGGACATGACCTATTCCCATGCGGTACGTGACTCAGGACTCGTTGCCCTCCCACGCGCGCTCGAACAGGTGATCCCGGTTCCGTCGCTCCCGGTGGTGAAGAGCCAGTTGGTCACGCCGATGCTGGCACACCGGCGGCTGGTCGGTGTGCTCTGCGTTCAGAGCGAAGAGCCCGGTGCATTCTCGGCGTCGGATGAGTGCGTTGCCGGAATCGTCGCCAACCAGGTGGCGATGGCCATGGCCGCGATCGATGCGATCGATCGGGCCGCTCCATCGCCCGTCGCGGCCGCTCCTGCCGACGCCCCGGGTACCATCCAGGTCAAGCACTATCGCGAAGACGACAGCGTCTTCATCGACAACGAATACCTGATCAAAGGGGTCGCCGGGGGCATCCTCTGGCGGCTTCTGCAGATGTATCGCGACGAACAGCGGGTCGAGTTCAGCAACAAGGAAATGCGGCTTGATCAGTCGCTGGACCTGCCGGACATCAAGGACAACCTGGAAGCGCGCCTGATCTTGCTCCGCAAACGCCTGGAGGAACGGAGCGCCGACCTCCGCATTGAGAAGGTTGCCCGCGGCCGCTTCCGGTTGGTGGTGACACGTCCCGTGGCGCTGGTCGAAGTGGCCGGTGGCGGGCCGCTCTAACCCCTGATCATCGTGAGAAGCATCTTGAACGGTGACGTCGCCTTCACCGCGTGCGGCTGGTTGGCGGGCATGATGATCGCGCTGCCTGCCGCGAGGTCGTAGGCCGCGCCACTGATGGTGATTGTCGCTGTGCCGTCGAGAATCTGCGCCATCGCGTCGAATGGCGTCGTGTGCTCCGAAAGCTCCTGGCCCTCGTCGAACGCGAACAGCGTGATCGTGCTCGACGGCCGGTTGAGAAGCGTCCGGCTCACCACGGCGCCGGCCTGGTAGCTGACCATGTCCCGCAACGGCAGGACCTCGGGGTTGACTTCCGCAGACTTCCCGGACATCGGCGCCTCGCCCGTCGTGATACTACGATTGTAGCGCGAGCCACTTCACCTTGTGGCGGCCCGTGGCCACAGAGTCGCCCTGCCCATTCGTGACTTCGAATTCGTACGTGAGAAAGACGGTCCGTCCGGAACGGCCCTTATCCACCACTCGTTCGCTCATGCGGTAGACGCGGCCGAGGAAGATGGGCTCCCGCATGACCAACGCGTGGCCGGCCCACATTCCCGGGTTCTGCACGCCCTCCAATGGCAGTTTGCGCGTGCGCGTGAGGTCGAGCGCGACGCGCTGGAGGCGTTCCGGTGGAGCGATTGGCCCGCCCCACGGCGAGCGCGTCAGGTACCACTCGGAACCCTCGCCCGATCCCTTGAGCAGCGGCTCGATATCGCGCGGCATGACCGAGAATGCCTCCGCAGTGAACTCCGTGCCGATCTCCAGGCCCGGGAGCACCGACTCTGCGCCGTGCGTCCCATCTTCGCTCGTGAGCCAGGGTGTCCGGGCGCCACGGCCAGCCTTGCCCGAGGCGCAGAGGCGGCCCGAGCGATCGAGCACCCGCACGTTCAGGTCGTCGCCATCATGCTCCGCGACCGGCGAGACCTCG
>CAYYSD010000026.1:0-27009 GCA_964474285.1 uncultured Anaerolineaceae bacterium
GCCTGGTAGACCGGACCCTCCGGCGCGATCATCGCCATCAGCTCGCGGCGTCCAGCAAACGCGCCGACCGGCAGCCCGCCCCCGATGATCTTGCCCAGGCAGACCAGGTCCGCGCCGGGCAACAGGTTCGAGAGGCCGTAGCGCAGGCGGAAGCCCGTGATCACTTCGTCCGCAATGAGGAGCGCCCCGTGGCGGCGAGGGACTTCCTGGAGGGCTGCCAAAAATGCCGCCTCGGGCGGAACCAGTCCCATGTTGCCTGCGGCAGACTCGACGATCACGGCAGCGGTGTCGTCAGGGTGAGCAGCGAACCATGCTTCCAGCGCGGCCCGGTCGTTGTAAGGAAGCACGGCCGTGAGTTCAGCTATGCCTCCCGGGACGCCCGCGGAGTCGCTGAGTCCCAGCGTGGCGACGCCGCTGCCCGCCTTCACGAGCAGGCCGTCGGAGTGTCCGTGATAACAGCCGTCGAACTTCACGACGATGGCGCGCCCGGTGGCGGCCCGGGCGAGGCGGATGGCGGTCATCGTCGCCTCCGTGCCACTGTTGACGAAGCGGATGCGTTCCAGGCCCGTCGCCTCCGTCACCCGCCGTCCGAGCTCCACCTCACCGGGAGTGAGGGCGCCGAAGGCTGTGCCGTTGCCCGCCGCTTCTCGCACCGCGGCAACCACCGGTTCGGGGGCGTGCCCGAGCACCAGGGGGCCAAAGGCAGCAACGTAGTCGATGTACCGCGTGCCATCCGCGTCGAACACGAACGGGCCCTGCCCTCGCGCGATTGGCGGCGGCTCGCCACCCACGGACCTGAAGGAGCGTACCGGGCTGTTCACGCCGCCCGGAAAGAGCTGGCTGGCGGCCGCGCGAATACCTGCGTTATCCATTCCAGCAAGCCTAGGCCAATCGCCCGCGCCACGAAAGGAGCCCCGGCAGGACTCAGCGGCGGCGCAGGAACCGGTCCGCGTTCCGGACGGCGCTCCGCGGCAGCAGGCGCAGCGCCCAAACGCCGATACGGTACTTCAGCGTCGGCACGCACACCACGGTCCCGCGGCTAAGCGCTTTGAGCGAAGCGTCCACGACCGTCTCCGGTGAATCCCACAGCCAGCGTGGTATCCGCCCGGCCTCCATTCCGGCGCGCTGCTGAAACTCGGTATGCGTATAGCCGGGGCACAGCGCCTGCAAGCGCACTCCGCTCCCGTGAAGGTCCGTGGCAAGCGATTGCGTGAAGCTCGTGGCGTAGGCCTTGGTCGCGCTATACGTCGCGCCCCGCGACGAGGTCACGAACCCCGCCGTCGACGAGACATTGATGATGCCGCCTCGTTTGCGCGCCAGCATGCCCGGCAGCGCCGCATGCGTGAGGCGCACCAGCGCCAGCACGTTGACACGGATCTCGCGCTCCTCTTCTTCGATGGGTAGCTCGTGGAAGCGCCCGTTCGTGGCGAAGCCCGCGTTGTTGACCAGGAGTTCGATGAACGGGGCGCGGCGCAGCCGGTCCTCGACGGCAGTGACGCCTTCGCGCTCGCTGAGGTCGGCCGCGATGACTTCGGCCTCTACGCGGTAGGCCATGCGCAGCGACAGCGCGACAGCATCGAGCCGGGCTTCATCGCGGGCCACGAGCACCACGTTGAAGCCCTTCGAGGCCAGGCGCTCCGCAAAGACATGCCCCAGGCCGGAGGAAGCGCCCGTGATCAGCGCCCACCGCGTCGCCCGTTTCTGCTCCGCACTGCCTGCCGCCGGCCGGTCTTCCGCAATCACCATACCGTCGCCCCCTCCCGCCGGGTCACGCGATGCCGGACGCCCGCATCCGGTCTCTCAGATAGGCCCGAAGCGGCGCCAGGTCGTCTTCCGTCGCCCACCCCCGGCTGCCGGCGATGGCCTCTGTCATGTTGCCCAGCAGGATACACGCCCCCAGCGCTTCGAACGGCGGCGTCAGCGGCCAGCGCCCCGCTTCCGCCGTGTAGCCCCGCCGCCATGCTGCAGTGAACACCTTGCGTCCGCCCTTCATGGCGAAGTTGAGCCGCCCGGGTGGCAATGGCGCCGCTCTCAGGATCGCCGCCGTGTACCCCAGGTCGGCCCGCCGATCGCACACCGCCGCGTTGCCAAGGTCGACGATTCCGCTGATCCGGTTGCCCTCCGCGAGCACGTTGAGCGGGTGATAGTCGAGATGGCAGAAGGCGTTCGCCATCCAGTCAAGGTTCGCAGCCTTCGCCACCTCCGGGAGCACCGCGGACGACAGCTGCTCCGCGCGCGTTGCCACGCGCACATCCCCCGGCGCAGCGCGATGCATGCGAGCCTGCAACTCCCCAAAACTCATGCCCAGCGACCAGATCCGCCAGGGGTGCCGCTCGATGCCCTGCAACAGCGGCGCTCCCGGCAGCCATCGTTGCACCATGAACGGCGCCCCGTTCCAGGACCCCGAACCCTCGACATCCGGCACCGGCACGCCCAGCGCCCCCGCCGCGGCGATGGCGGTCGCTTCGGCCTTCGCCCGCTCCGCGCTGCCCGTTTCGTCGCCGTTCGCTCGGTAGAGCCGGAGGGCGTGCGCGCTCCCATCAGCCGTCGCGAACCGCCAGATCAACGCGTCCCATCCGCCGGTCACGCGCGTAAAGGCGCCCGCAGCGCTCCAGCCCGCCGCCGCCAGCACCGGCGCAGGATCGATCTCAGCGGCCGCCTCGTTCTCCACGCGAAACCTCTGTGCACACTTTACGGCACGCACACGCGGAAGCATTCCCGTAAGCTTGGATCAACACAGGAGCGTCCCCATGGACCAGGGTCTCGAAAAGGCGCGCGAAAGCGCCGCACAACACGGCGTCGGCGGCTACGAAACGCACATCTTCCTCTGCGTGGGGCCCGATTGCTGCACCCCGGAACAGGGCGCCGAAGCCTGGGGGAAGCTCAAGAAGCGCGTCGCCCAGCTCAACGGATCCGGTGAACGCGGCCGCATCTACCGCACAAAGGTTGGCTGCCTGCGCATCTGCGACGAAGGCCCCACCGCCGTGGTCTACCCCGACGGCACCTGGTACGGCGGCCTCAACCCGGACAACCTGGAGCGCGTCATCGAGTCGCACCTGGCCGCCGGCAAGCCGGTCGAAGACCTGGTCATCGGCCGCAACCCGCTCCCCCGCGCCTAGCACTGGCGCACGGCCCGCAAAGCCGCCACGATGCTCGCATTCCGCCCGCCGGAGGCGCGACATGGCAGACAACCTCACGAACGAACGCTACAGCTTCAGCGCCCGCAGCTACCCCTGGCGCCTCTACTCCACCAGCGGGGCGCTTGAGGCGAACCTCAGGGACGAGGTCACCCGCGCCGGCGCGAAGCGCGCCTTCGTCATCTGCTCGCGCTCTGTGAACCAGAAGACAGGCACGGTCGCCCGCATAAAGTCCGCCCTCGGCGACCTCTATGCCGGCTGCTACGACGGCATCGAAGTCGATTCCACCTACCGTTCTGTGCAGGCGGCAACGGATGCCGCGCGCGCCGCGGGGGCGGACCTGCTCATCGCGGCAGGCGGCGGCAGCGTCATCGTAGCGGTGCGCGCCGTCTGCGTTTTCCTCTGCGAAAGCGCTAGCCCCTTCGAACTCATGACGCACTACCCGGAGGGGAAGCCGGCCTACAGCCCGCGCTTGATGGCGCCCAAGATGCCCATCATCAACGTTGTCACCACCCCGACGAGCGCCATGAACCGCGCCGGGACCGGCCTCAAGAACGATGACCTGGACCACCGCATGGAGTACTTCGACCCAAAGACCCGCCCCATCGCCCTCTTCTGGGACTGGGAGGTCCTGGCCGAGACGCCGTTCGAACTCATCCGCTCGACCGCGACAACGACGTTCTCGGGCGCCATCGCCAGCGTCGCGGCGACGAATCTCAACCCGCTCGTGGAAGGCGACCGCGAACAGACCGCCCGCCTCGCCGTCCGCGCCTACGAACAGCTGGCTGCGAAGCCTGATGATATCGGCATCCGCCTCGACCTCTGCGCCGCGGCCTTCCTGTCGAACCGCGCCGACGACGACGGCGCCACCCGCGGACGCGGCGGCGGACGCGCCTTCGGCGGCGACTACGCCGTCTCCACCGCGCTCCACATCCGTTACCCGTCCGTCCTCCAGGGCGAATCGACCTCGGTCCTCACCGCCACTGTCGCCCGCCGGTCGCCGCCGCCCGCGGAAGAGTCCGCCCGCCGCGTCGCCTCCGCGGTCAAAGCGTGGCGCGAAGGCATGTCAGCCGCGGAAGCGACCCTCGCAGCCGCCGACGCCATCGAAACCCTCTACCGCAACGTCGGCATGCCCGTCCGCGTCCGCGACCTCAACGTCGTCCCTCGCGAAGACTTCCCCCTCATCGCCAAAGAGACCATCAAGAACTTCAACGCCAACGCCGGCGCCCGCTCCGAAGCCGCCCAAGTCCAGGCCGCCATCGACCTCCTCGAAGCCGCCTGGTAGCCCGCCGAACCGGTAGCCCCGGCCCTCCGTGGCCGGAACGCCACGAGATCACCCCCGGCACCGCCCTCCTCCCAGAGGCGCCCGGTCCTGGATGTCCGGCGCCGGCGATGGTCGCGCGCATGACCAGCCCTTCGACTGGCTCCGCCTGATAGCTCGCCACGCCTACCCGCCGAGGCGCGCGCGTGAGCAAGCGCTCGAGCGGCCCCGTCCCGGCCTGTCCCACACCCCCGAAATCGCCCGAACCCGGATTCACCTTCTCCCGTGAGGCACGAGCGGGGTAGGGCCGGGGTGGGGGCACGCCCTTCCCCTAGGCCACGTCCATCGGGATCGTCTCCACCAAATCGGCAATCCGCCGCCGGTGATACTTCGGGTCCCCGAGCGCATGGAACAACGACCGCGATTGCCGCGTGAACAGCGTCAACCCATACTCCCGCATCACCCCGATGCCCGCGTGCACCTCGTGCGCGTAGTCGCACGCCTTGCGGTACCCGTCGCTGGTCACCGCCTTCGCCAGGTGGATCGCCACCGTCGAATCGCGACCAGTGTCCAGCTTCCAGAGCGCCTCGTACGTCGTCCACCGTGCCGCGTCCACGTGGTTCACGAGCTGGACAATGTGGTTCTGGACGAACTGGAAGCGCCCGATTCGCTGTCCGAACTGCACCCGCCGCCGGCTGTACTCCACCGAGATTTCGAACACAGCCTGCGCCCCGCCCACCTGGTAGGCGCACAGGATCGGCGTCGCGTTGAGGATGGCGTGTTCGAGCCCCCGCCGCGCCCCGTTCACCCGCCCCAGCACCGCCGACTTCGGCACGCGCACGTTCTCGAACAGCACCTCCGATTCCGTGCTGGTGAAACCATGCAGCCGCCGCGTCGAAACGCCGGACAGCCGCGTGCTGACCATCAGCAGCGAGATGTCGTCCTCTCCCGGCCCCGTCCGCACGCCAGTGACGACGTAGTCCGCGACGTGCGCGTCATACACGAACAGCTTGGCGCCATTGAGGACGTAATCTCCTCCGGCGTCCCCGGGCGTCATCTGCACCCCGCCCACGCCCCAGGAGTAGTCCGGCTCCGTCAGCGCCAGCGTGCAGACGATGTCGCCCCGAGCGATCTGGGGGAGGTACTCCTGCTTCTGCTCCTCGGTGCCCACGTGCTGGATGACCTGCGCCGCCAGCACCCCGGACGAGAACATCGGCCCCGGCACCGGGCCCTTCCCCAGCGCTTCGAAGACGACCGCCGCGTCGGTGAACTCGCTCCCGCCCCCGCCGTACGCCTCCGGGATGAGCATGCCGAGCCAGCCCGTCTCCGCCGCCGTCCGCCAGATGCGGTCCGAAAACTGCCGCTCGGTCTGTTGCAGCTCCACGAGCGCAGAACGTGGCGCATCGCGCGCGATGAAGTCCTCAACGCTCTTCTTGATCATCTGCTGGCTTTCGGTGAGCGACAGATCCATGGACACACTTCCTCACTGGCCGCGCGCTGACGGCCCATGACTCGAAGGAACGGCGGCGAAGGCCGGGACTATTCGACCGTCTTACCCGCCGACTCGCGCTCTTCGCGGCCGATGCCGATGCGGCGCGCCATGATGACCTTCTGCACGTCTGCCGTTCCGCCCGGGTGCAGCGCGACGATTGCGCTGCGCTGGTAGGCGTCCAGCGTGCCCCCGGAAAAGTCCCACTTCTCGTCGTGCGTCAGGACATACGGCCCGAAGAGCGAGTGCAGCTCCTCCGAGATGTCCAGTCCGGTCAGCTTGCGGTAGTAGGACGACTGCGGCCCCTCGTAGGTCATGGGCACGTGGCTGCGGTTCATCCAGAAGTTTCGCATCCCGAACAGGCGCGACACCTCCGACAGTTCGAAGATGCGGGCCAGCGAATCGCGCGCGTCCTGGTCTTCGATGAGCGGGCGGCCGTTGCGGTTCTGCTCCTTGCTCCAGCGGACGGCGCGTTCGAACCAGCGGCTGCGGCCGATGGAGCCACCCGAGCCGTGTTCGAGTTCGAGGTGCGTGCTCGCCACCTGCCAGCCGTTGTTCTCACCGCCGACCAGGTTCTCAGCCGGTACGCGCACGTTGTCGAAGTAGACCGTGTTCTTTTGCGCCGCCCCGATACCCTCGCCCCCATCGCCCAGCAGTTCCATCGCCTGGACCGTCACGCCCGGCAGGTCGGACGGGATCATGAACCAGCTCAGGTTCTTGTGGCGGGCGCCGTTCGGGTCGGTCCGCGTCAGTGTCCAGAACTGGTCCGCGCCATGCGACCCGCCGACGTAGATCTTCTCTCCGTTGATGACGTACTCATCGCCATCCCGCACCGCGTCGGTGGTCGCGTTCGCGAGGTCCGAACCGTTCTCCGGCCCGGTCAGCAGCTGCCAGGTGACGACATCGCCCGTGAAGATCGGCGGGAGCAGCCGCTTCTTCTGTTCCTCAGTCCCCCACACCAGGATGCTCGCGCCGCCGAGCCGTCCGCCGCTGTCGTAATAGGGCGGGTTCGAAAGCCCGTAGCGGTCCATCTCCTCCGCGATCACGACCGCCTGGTCGACCGTCAGACCGCCGCCGCCGTATTCGACCGGCGCCGTGGGGCGAAGCCAGCCCTTGCTCCCCAGCCCGCGGCCCAGCTGCCGGAACTTGATGTAGTTCTCATCCGAATCGAGGTCACCCTCGATTGCCGGCACATGCGCGCTCAGCCACTCGCGCACCTCGGTCCGGAATCGCTCCTGCTCCGGCGTATACGACGCTGCAAAGTCCACGGCTCCACCTCTGCGTGTTCTATCGCCACGGAGTATAGGCGGTCGGAGGTTCGAATCGGAGATCCGGGGCGAGCGCCAATCCAGCCAGACGTCATACTCCGGATTCGCCTGCGCCCTTGCGCGCCACAGTGGACAGGTAGGTGATCTTCGAACCCGGCCTGACCATTCCCGGGAACGGAAGGTCGTCGATGATCTCGAAGGTGCAGCCGGCAAATCCGACGCCTTTCAACAGATCATCGAGTTCGGTCCGCGTGAGATGGCGCGAACCCCACGCAAGTTCCAGCGCCTGGTCGAAGACGCCGAAGGTGTACACGGGGTCGCGGAATTCGGCGAGGGTGTTCGGATAGGCGAAGTCGTTGCTGACGAGCATTCCGCCCGGCCGCAGCGCCTCGAACACCTTCCCAACCGCAGCGGGACGGATCTCCGGCCGGAGCTCGTGCATGACGACGTTCATTAGTGCGATGTCGAACTCGTCCGAGTAGTCGATGGATTCAGCACGCACCTGGCGAAAGTCGATGCGTCCAGAGAGCCCTGCATCGCGAATGGCCTCCGTCCCGATCTCCAGCATTCCCGCCACGACGTCAATACCAACGAACGAAGCCTTCGGATACGTTTGTGCGAGAGCTTCAAGTTGCATTCCTGTGCCGCACCCAACCTCGAGGACCCTTGCGCCTCCCTGCAGTTTCGCGGCGACATCGGGCTGCCGGGCGTAGATCCGGTCGATCCGGCCCCGTGCCTGGGCTCGCAAGGCCGGCAGTATACCCACGGCAACTTCCCGTCGGAACGTGCCCTCGAAGCCAGGGCGCTCGTCTCCGGAACGAAGCAGACTCCCGAGTTCGAGCAGCTGGCCAAGCCATTGCCCGTGAAGCCGTAGCATTGGCACAAGGTTCCTCGGCTCCGATGACGAAAGGAGGGCGCCCATCGAGGGCGACAAGCGCAGCCAGCCGCCGTCCGTCGCTTCGAGAACGCCGATGGTATAGGCGGTCTCGGACCAGATACGGACATAGTCGGGTCGGAGCCCCGATTCCTCCGCCAGCGTGGCGGCCGTTACACCCTCGGCTCCGTGCCGTGTGATGACGTCGAAAAGGCCTGATTCCACTCCCGCAAGTATGTAGAGGTAGTCCTGCGCGCCACGCACAACTCCCTCGATGAAAGCGCGCGCATCGGGTGACTCCACGAGCCTTGGACCTCCCGGACGCTCAGAGGCGCCACCAGTGGACTATACCGGCATGCAACTAGTCGCCTCAACAGCCAGTCGTTCCAACCGGAACAGGCCAAACTCGGCGGGACAGGCGATCTTCTGCTCGGGAATGGTAAAAATCGAGGCCCAACCCCTTGCTAATTACTTAGCACCCACTAGAATTCGGATTGGGCCTTGTCGACGTGTCCGCTCCACGTCCAGGGCCCCTTTTCTTTGCCCGCGATTTCGCCCATCAGCGACGGCTCTTGCAATCGCCGCTCAATGCTGGCACGTTTCCGCCCGCGGCCACCTGCCGCTGAGGGCGATCCCAATGGCTCACGAACAGATCCTCACCGAAGTACACGGCCGCGTTGGCGTCATCCGCCTCAACCGGCCCGAAAAGCTCAACGCCTGGTCCGCCGTTATGGCCTCCGAAATCACCGCCCAACTCGAGGAATGGAATGCCGACCCCGCGATCGGCGCCATCATGCTTACGGGCGAAGGCCGCGCGTTCTGCGCCGGAGCGGACCTCGGCGGCTTCGCGGAGCGCGCGGTCGTGAACACCCAGGGCCAGGGCAACCCGATTCGCCGCGGCGGCGCGAACATCACCACCCTCATCCGCCGCTCCAAACCGACCGTCGCAGCCATCAACGGCTATGCGGTCGGCGTCGGACTCACCGTGCTCCTCCCCTGCGATGTCCGCATCGCCGCCGAAGAGGCCCAGCTCAGCATCCGCTTCATCAAGATGGGTCTGATGCCCGAACTCGGCTCCACGCGCCTCCTCGCCCAGATCGCGGGCCTCGGCAACGCGACGGACATGTGCCTCACGGGCCGCATGGTTCCTGCCCGCGAAGCCCTGGCGATGGGGCTGGTCTCGGCGGTGACGACGCGTGAGACGCTGTTCGAAACCGCCCTGGCGAAGGCCACGGAGATCGCGAACAACCCGACGGGCGCCGTCATGATGATCAAGGAACTCCTCTCCAAGAACCCGCTCGACCCCGACCTCGAGGCCGTCATGGAGCGCGAGATCCTCCGCGACCAGATCGCCCAGCGCACCCCGGACCACGTCGAGGCCGTGACCGCCTTCCGCGAAAAGCGCCAGCCAACTTTCAACCGGCAGTAGACCGCGAAGGCCGCCGATCCGTCAGAGCGTCTCGTTGCAGAGCTTGACCTGCCAGCGCGTGTAGCGTTCGAGGCGTCGCTGCCGCTCGGACGAAAGGATGTCGCACGCCCATCCCCAGTGAATCGAGACCCAATCGCCCACCGCTGCGGCCTCGACGAATCCCTTGCCATCAACCCAGCGGTTGACCCGTTCCGCCACCGGTTCGCCCAACTCGAGCTTCCGGTCGCGGTACACGAGCGGAGTCACGTCGACCACCAGTTCCCCGCCTTCGACGCCCGTCACGCGTCCCCAGCGAATCCGGCACTGTTCCATCGTGTGAAAGAGTTCGCTCACTGCACCGGACTTCATGAAGCCCGCCCGCGGATAGACCTCGAAGACGTGGAAGCTGTGGTGGGGTCGCGCGCCGGCGGGGACCTTCGAACCCAGCCAGGCGAATTCGCTGGCCGTGGTCTTTGGAGCGAACCGCGACTTCAGGGAGTCGTAGAGGAGGCCCATGTCGACGCGATCGAGCAGCTCGTTCCCGACCCAGTAGGCTTCGACCACGCGCGTGTCGAGCGGGTCGTCGATAGCGTTCGCCCGGGCGATGAGCTGCAGGTAGGGATAGGCGCCTTCGAACTGGCGCTCGAGCTGAATGAGTCCGCCGTCAACCGTGCTGGAGGTCGTGTATTCGAAGAGCGCCCGTTCATCCGCGCCGCCGCAAAAGCCAAGCTGGTTCGGGCGGTAGGCGTAACGGGAAAACAACAGCGGGCCTGGAACGGTCACGCGACACCTCCCACCGGATCAGCCACGCGTTCATGCATGGTGCGCGGGCGGGCCGCCGCCACGAGGGCGATGGCGATGGCGGCCGCCACAAGCAGTGCGTAACCGGAAAGCTGTTCGCCCGCCGGAATGGGCTTGCCGTCCCACACCTGGAGCGCCGCCGTGATCGGTGCCCCGAGAGTGAGCACGCAGGTGACCGCCACAGCCGGGGCCCGCCTGAGCGCTCCATACCAGAGGCTGACGTACGAAATCAGGAAGGCCGCGGTGAGGACGAGCCACCCCCACTGGCCGGAATTGAACTGGAAGACATCGGCGAGCCTGCCCGTGACCGCGAGGTAGCCAAGGAGCAACGTCGCCCCGCCGGCCATGCGCGCCGTCGCGCCCAACTGCGCTCCGATGCCCGGCAGGAGCCGCCGGGCGATGACGACCTCGACGCTCCAGAAGAGCGTGGCCGCGAGGACCATCGCTTCGCCGGCCCCGAAATCCCAGGCGGCGGGACGAGCGATCAGCAGCTGGCCGACGACGAGCGCCCCGATCGCCGCGATGTGCAGGGGCCCGGCACGCTCCCCAAGCAGCGGAACCGCCAGCAACGCCACCCACACGAAGAGCGACTTCTGGATGACCGCGCTGTTCGCGGCGCTGGCCTGCGAAAGCCCTTCGAAGAAGAGCACGAACGGGATGCTCCCGCCGATGACGGCGATGGCGCCCAGCCCCAGCGCTTCGCGTCGCGACAGCTTTCGTAGCTGTGCGGCGCCGCGCGGACGCGCGAAGAACAGCCCGAGGAGTGCGACGCCGACAAGCGCGTTCTTCGATGTCGAAAAGACCGCAGAGTCATCGAACTGGCGGACGGCGTGGCCATTCACCCAGACCGAGACTCCGCTGACCAACGCCGCCGCAAGGGCGAACGCGAGTCCGCCCGCGACGAGCTTCCCCGAAGCCATTGAGTTGGATGACCTGTTCATGGCGTGGATCCTCCTGTGTGCGTCGCATCGAAGGCGGCCAGCATGATCGTCGCAAACGACGCTCGCTCTTCCGCCTCCTCTTCGCTAACGCGTTCGATAACGGCATTCCCTGAAACGAGGACGAAGTCGCCAACCTGGATGTCCTCCACGTAGGAGAGCGCGGTGCGGCGTGGGCCGTTCGGGAAGTCAACTTCGACCATCACAAGGCCGGCGGTCTCCCGCACATCGATGACCTGTCCCGCTGTCCCGAGGCACATCAGGCGTTCACCCCAGTCTCGTCGTATTCGAGTTCGATCTGCTCTTCCGCCGCTGCCGGCAGGGCAGGGCCACCGCAGGCAGGGCACGGCGCGCCATCGAGCGCACGCGCGACGAAGGTGGTGGCGCAGGCTGCGCATTGCCGGGTGGCGGGGAGGTGCTCAATCCGCAGTGGAACCTCTGCGGCGCCCAGTTCCGCGGCAAGGTGCGCCAGCAGCGATGCGTCGAAATCCGCCGGGGCGGTTTGGCCACCGCGAACGACGAGGCGCAGGGCGCGGTGTTCGAGCCCACGCTCGCGAATCGTGGCGGCCAGAGCGGAAGCGAGGCCTGCCTCATGCATGGCCCACCATCCGATCCAGATTCCAGGCCGCGTCGATGGCGGCAGCCACCGCATCCGGCAGTGCTGATTCAAGGACCGGGGTGAGTTCGAGACCATACTCGACGCTCCCCGGCTGGATGCCGATCATCGCGACAGCCGCCGGAAGCGCACCGGTAAGCGCGGCCACGGCCACAAGGTCGCCGGCCCCGGCCTGGTGCGGCGAAAGGTGGCCGCCAAAGACCCCCTGCACGGCGGCGCCTTCAAACAGCCGGATGGCGCCCGGCGCGGAGTAAAGCTGGGCTGCATCGAGCAGAAGCAACGCCCGGGAGTCGGCGACCAGCGGGAGCAGTTCGATCCCGAGAGTCCCTCCATCGACGACGTCCGTGCGGGGCGGCAGCGATGCCTGGCGCTTCTCCATCTCAACCGCGAGGTGGACACCAACGCCTTCGTCCCGCAGCAGGATGTTCCCGAGCCCGAGGATGAGCAGCGGCCTGTCGGAGGCTTCCATTAGAGCACCCTCACCTGGACGGATGAGCCCGCTGCCGGGTCGTAGACGTGCACCGCACAGGCCATGCACGGGTCGAACGAATGGACCGTGCGCAGGATCTCGAGCGGCTGGTCGGGGTTGGCGACGGGAGTGCCGACGAGTGCCTCTTCCCATGCCCCACGAACGTCCTTCTCGTCTCGGGGTGAGCCGTTCCAAGTGCTTGGAACGACGAGCTGGTAGTTCGCAACCTTCTGGTCCTTGATAACGACCCAATGGCCGAGGGAGCCCCGCGGGGCTTCTTCGGCGCCCCATCCCTGCGCCTCCTTCGGCCAGCTGCCCGGCTCCCACTTCGAGGAGTCGGCGACGCTCAGGTCGCCGTTGTTCATGTTCTTCTCGAGCTGGTCCAGCCACTCCGCGAGGTGGTTCGCCAGGATCTGCGTCTCAATCGCCCTTGCCGCGATGCGGCCCAGGGTGCTGAAGAGGGCATCTTTCCCCACGCCCAGCTTCGTAAGGACGCCATCGACGGCCGAAACGACCTCGCTTCTGCCAGAGGCATACGCGACTAGGACGCGAGCGAGCGGGCCTGTCTCGTAGGCTTCGCCCTCGTAACGAGGGGCCTTGAGCCAGGAATACTTCTCGCTGCCTTCGAGGGTCTGGTAGGGCGGATTGGGACCGCTGTACTTCGGCCGCGTCTCCCCTTCATACGGGTGGCGCTTCGCCGAATCGCCGTTGGTGTATTCGTACCACGAGTGCGCGACCGCCTCGGCAATCTTCGTTTGATCCACCGGCTGGACCTTCGAGAGATCGCGGCCGACGATCCGGCCCCGCGGGAAGAGGAATGTGGACTCCGCCCCGGTGGCATCGGAGAAATCGCCATAGACGAGGTAGTTGCCGATGCCCTTGCCGATGCTCGCCCACTCCTTGTAGCGGCTCGCCACAAGGACAACGTCCGGGATGAGCACCTTATCGACGAACTCTTTGGCGGCAGTGATGAGGCCGCGAATCGTCTCGATGCCTTTCGAATTGAGGCCGGATGGGGAGTTCGGGGCCATGCGCAGGGCCATACCCCCGACGACGTACGTCTGCGGATGCGGGTTCTTGCCACCCAGGATCGTGTGGATCCGGACAATCGTCCGTTGCCACTCGAGCGCTTCGAGATAGTGAGCGACCGCGACCAGGTTCTCTTCGGGCGAAAGCCTGTACGCCGGGTGCCCCCAGTAGCCATTCGCGAACGGCCCCAACTGGCCGGAGGCAACAAAGGTCTTGAGCCTGTCCGCGACGGACTGGAAGTAGGCCGTGTCGCGGTTCTTCCAGTCGCTGAGCGACTGTTGAAGCGAGGCGGCTTTCGCGGGATCGGCCGTTGTCGCCGAAACCACATCCACCCAGTCCAGGGCGTGGAGATGATAGAAATGCACCACGTGGTCGTGGACGAACTGCGTCCCGGCAATGATGTTGCGGACCAGGCGCGCGTTGGGCGGGATGGTGATCCCCAGCGCGTTTTCCACGGCGCGCACCGACGCCAGTGCGTGCACCGTCGTGCATACGCCGCAGGCCCGTTGGGCGAAGAGCCACGCGTCGCGTGGGTCGCGTCCCTGGATGATGGTCTCCAGGCCGCGATACATGGTGCCGGTGCTCCAGGCGTCCTTCACGGACCCACCGTCGATCTCCACTTCGATGCGGAGGTGGCCTTCGATGCGGGTGATCGGGTCGATGGCGATGCGCGTCACGGCTGTTCCCCCTTGTCAGCACCGGACCCGGTTCCGGGTTCGGACGGTTCCGGGCTGGCGCCGGCCGAACCGGAGTCCCGGCGTGCGCGAGTGACCGCAAATGCGCCGGCCGCGCCAAGCACGGCGACCGCGACGGCACCCGCGCCAACCATGAGCGGCAGATTGGTCCCGGAGTCGTCATCGCCGCCGCCGTCGCTTCTTCCGTCGCCTCCTGGGGGTGTGGCTACTCCGCCGCTCGCAGTCGCTCCGGGGACCGGTGTCTGGTAGGCCACGGGCGTTGGCGTCGGCACATCCTTGAGCGCGCCGACGACATAGAGCGGCGTGGACGCGTCCCAGAAGCGCGGCTGCGTGCATCCCACGCACCCGTGCCCGGAAGCGACCGGCCAGCTGACCCCGCCGTTGAACTTCAGCGTCGAGCAGTTGGCGTAGGTCGAAGGACCCCGGCACCCCATCTGATAGAGGCACCAGCCCAGCCGGTGGCCTTCATCGCCCCACGCTTTCACGAAGCGCTTCTGCCGGTAGTGCGGCAGGCTTTCGCAGGTCTCGTGGACGGTGTCGCCGTAGGCGAAGAGCGGCCGGCCCAGCTTGTCCGTGTCCGGGAGTCTCTTCAACGCAAGGTATTGGATGATCAGGGCGGCCAGGTTGTCCGGGTTCATCGGGCATCCCGGCAGGTTGATCACCTTCAGGCTGGAGTCGTTGAGCCAACCGCTCACCCCGACGGCCCCCGTGACGCCGCCCCGTGCCGCGGGAATTCCGCCATCCCAGGCACAGGAGCCAACGGCCACAACGGCTGCGGCCCCCTTGCAGATGTCACGCGCCATTTCGGCGAAGGTGCGCCCGCCAATCGTGCAGTAGACGCCGCCGTCCGCGAGAGGAATCGAGCCTTCGACGATGGCGATGTAGCCGTTCGGGAAGGCCTTCATCGTGTCTTCGATGCTCTTGTCGGTGGCGGCGCCGGAAGGCGCCATGATCAGGTGGTGATAGTCGACCGAGAGTGAATCGAGGAGGAGCTGCGAAATGGTGGGCTTCTCGGCGCGGAGGAACGCCTCCGAGTTGCCGGCGCAGTCCTGCGCTTCCAGCCAGATCACGGGCACCCGTTTCGCGGTCTGCAGCCCGCTGGCGATCTCCAGCGCGAACCGGGGCGGCAGGGCGAGAACACCGGCCATGGTCGCGCAGTACTTCAGGAACCGGCGGCGGGAAACCCCGCGCTGAGCCAGCACCGCCGAAAGATCGATGGTCTGAAGCCCGTCCACCGCGTTCATCACGCACACCGTTCGAAAGCGGGGAGATGATTCTCCTGCGAGACTTTGCGTTGTGCGGTCATCACCTTGAGTACCGCGTCATCGGTCGTCTCTTTCATGAGCCTGTCATAGAGCGCGACATCCTCTTTCTCCGCCGCAACGCCGATGGCGCATGCGGCCTTGAGATCGGCCGGGGCTGAGACCTTTCCTGCGAATCCGTCAGAAGGAACGGTCAGCTTGTTCGCCTCGAACTGCGCTTTCCAGGCGTCGACGTGCTGGTTTTCCGAAGCCAGGATGTTCTTGAACGGCCCAACATCGCCGAGCTTGTCAATGACGGCCTGGTAGGTCGCCCGGGCTTTGTACTCCTCGTTGATCGCCTCGGTGAGGACCGACTCGAGGGTCCTGGTGGTGCCCGCCGCAGCGGGCGTGCTGGTCGCCGATGATCCGTCATCGTCATCGCCACAGGCGACGGTTGCTCCCACTGTCGCGAAGACCACCGCGGCAGCCAGGATACGAACGAAACTAGCGTTCAAGGTGCTTCCTCCTGAGCAAGATAGGCACGGGTGCCGGACTCAGTCGCTGTGTCCGAGCGCCGAAATCGGCATGAGCAGCAGGATGAGCTCGTCGTCGGAGAGCCCCGCGACACGGTCGCTCAGCACTTCCTGGGTCACGTGAACAGGCGGATCGAAGCCAACGAGCCGGCAGGCGAGCATGTGGCTTTCGAGGTAGGCGAGGGCAAGGGAAATCATTTCGCCTCGCCCCAGGGATCTGAGCGTGTTCGTGCCCTTCTGGATCGGAGTCGGTTGCATTGCATGCCTCCCGCGGCTGGTTTCGAAGACCAGCGTAGTCAGCGCGTTCGGAACGACTCAGGACCGGGCGGCCCGGTGTTGGTGGTCCGGATGGCCCTTTGTTGACTTTATCGTTCTAGAGCGATAGAGTGAGGAACATGAACGAATCGCTTCCAGAGCCGCTGCTCGAACTGGTCGCCGAACGATTCCGTGTGCTCGGCGACTCTTCGCGCCTGGGGATCCTCCGCGTCCTGCTGGATGCCGGACCCCTCAACGTCGGGGAAATCGTCGAGCGAATGAACATGAGCCAGGCGAATGTGAGCAAGCACCTTCGCGTCCTGCACGATGCCGGCGTCGTCGCCCGCGAACCCCGGGGCACGGCGGCCTATTACAGCGTCGCCGACCCTTCCGTGACACAGCTTTGCGATGTGGTGTGCGCCCGGCTCCGGGAGCAGGTCACGCGGGACGCCGAGGTCTTCGCGATGATCTAACACGCTGCGTGGGTGGCTGCTTGTTTCGTTTCCATCACTCTATAGTTGAGGAGCAATCTTTCGATGAATACCCCTCTCGCCAGTCTTGGACGCTGGTCTCACGCCCACCGCGCCCCGGTCATCGCCGCGTGGGCGATGATGACCCTGGCGCTGGCCGTGTTCGCCCCGCGTCTGCAGAGCGCGCTCTCCGGCGCCATGTGGGAAGTGAACGGGAGCGATTCGCTCGCCGCCCGCGAAGTCATCGAACGGGAGTTCGGCGGCTTCTCCTCGCAATCGGCCGTGGTCGTGGTGCACAGCGAGACGCTGAAGGCCGGATCAGCCGAGTTCGATGCCGTAGTGGCACGCGCAACAGCCGTGTTGGCTTCGAACGCAGACTTCGCGCCCGCTGCTCCGCCCCAGCCGAGCCAGGACGGCCACACGGTCATGATCCAGGCCGGGTCGTTGGTCCATCCAACCGAGGCAGTTCGCGCCGCCGAGCACATTGCCGGCAGCATCGAACACCTCGGAACGGGCACTGTCGAAGTGGCGCTCACCGGTTCGCCCGCGTTCTGGGGTGATTTCAACGCGGAGAACGAAGAAGGCATGATGAAGGCTGAGGCCCTGACGTGGCCGATCACGGCCGTCATCCTCGTGATCGCCTTCGGAACGCTCGCCGCCGCCGGCCTTCCACTCATCCTGACCGCTGCCGGTCTCCTTTCGGCGATGGGGATCCTCTACGGCATCACCCGGTTCACCGACCTCTCCATCTGGACCCTCAACTTCGCCATGATGTTCGCGCTCGCGCTCGGCATCGACTACGCACTCTTCATTGTCACGCGCTTCCGGGGGGCGAGCCACGCTACGCCGGGCGACATCAATCACGCGGTCGGCGTGACCATGGACACGGCGGGCAAGGCCGTCCTCTTCAGCGGCATCACCGTCCTCATCAGCCTCTCCGCGGTCCTCCTCGTGCCCATTCCGGCCTTCCGTTCAATGGCGGCAGGCATGATGCTCGCCGTCGCGCTGGTGTTGCTGGCCGCGATGACGTTGCTGCCCGCTGTTCTCGGACCGTGGATCGACCGGTTCGCGCTGCCCTGGCACTCGGTGGGCGAACACCGCAGCCAGTGGTGGGCAAACTTCGCCGACCGCGTCCGGGGCCGGGCCGCGCTGGCCGCGATAGGCGTCACCGCCGTCCTCATCCTCCTCGCTCTCCCGTTGCTGAAGCTGGAGACAGGCATGCCGGGGATCAGCGTCCTCCCCAGGGACCGCCAGGCACGGGCAGGCTATGACCTGATCCAGGGCGCCTTCGGCCCCGGCGGGCCGGGGCCTTACCAGGTAGTGGTGCCGCCCGGCATCGATGCGAACCAGGTTGCACAGGCAATCAGCGCGACGGAAGGCATCGCGGCCGTCTTCCCGGTTCAGCCCGGCCAGAACGGCTACTCGATGGTCACGGCCATCGCCACCACGGACCCGTCCAGCGCCGAATCCATCGCCCTCGTCGGTTCCCTGCGCGATCAACTGCCCTCGGGGGTGCTCGTGGGCGGGCCGGTCGCCGAAAACCACGATCTCGACCAGACGCTTCGCGAACGCGCGCCAATCGTGATGGGCACGGTGCTCGTGCTCGGCTTCATCCTCCTCCTCTTCGCGCTGCAGGCAGTGTTCATCGCGGTGGCCGGTGTCATCTTCAACCTGCTCTCCGTTGCCGCGGCGTTCGGTGTGGGGGCGCTGGCCTTCCAGCACGGGTGGGCCGCCGGTCCGATGGGCTTCGAAAGCCAGGGCTACCTGACGTCATGGGCGCCGCTCTTCTTCTTCGCGCTGGTCTTCGCGATTTCGATGGACTACACGGTGTTCCTGCTGGCCTCAGCCCGTGAGCACTTCGAGCGGTCGCAGGACCCGAACGAGGCGGTCCAGGGCGCGCTCGCGCACACCGGCCGTCCCATCGTCGCCGCCGCCGGGGTCATGATCGCCGTGTTCTACACGTTCGCCATCGCCGGCACGCTCCCGATGAAGGAGATGGGCCTCATCCTCGGGACGGCAGTCCTCCTCGACGCCTTCCTCGTTCGCCTGGTGCTCGTCCCCGCGGTCCTCTACCTGGTCGGACGCCACGCATGGTGGCTCCCCCGCTGGGCAGACCGGATGCTGCCGGACGTTCGCTTCGCCCACTAAGCCCCCAATCACCTGTCAGGAGAACTGCGATGACCACAGCAATCACAGCCACGATCCCCGAAGGCAGTGCCTTCTCCCGCTTCATGGCGTCGAGCAAGGGGCGCGCCGCCAGGGTCGCATTTGGCGGCGGACTGATTCTCACCGGCACGTTCGTGATCCCGGGGACGGCAGGCATCGCCGTCGCCGCCTTCGGGCTTGTTCCGATCGCGGCAGGGGTGTTCAACCTCTGCCCCATTGCCCCGGCCTGGGGCGGCCACCTGCTCGGGTCGCGGTACTGCGCTGCGAAGCGCCCGAATGGCGGTTCCGAGTGACGACAATGACAGGCGCACCGGCTCGCGGTGCGTCGATACGCCTGCGGGCGGAGGAACATCCCATGAAACCCACCCTCAATTACCGAGTCGCTTCACCCATGGCGGAGGCCGAACAGGCTGTGCGCGAGGCGCTCCAGCGGGAAGGCTTCGGCATCCTCACGGAGGTCGACGTGGCTGCCACCCTCCGCGCCAAGCTCGGCATCGAAACGCGACCGCACCGCATCCTCGGCGCCTGCAACCCTCGTCTTGCGCACGCCAGCATCGAAGCGGATCCCTCGGTCGCGGCGTTTCTCCCGTGCGGAGTCGCGCTTCGCGAAGGATCCAGCCCCAACGAGACGATCGTCTCCATTCAGAACCCGGCCATGATCGCCGAAGCGTTCGACGCGGCCGCCCTCGCCGCGCCCTCCGCGGCCGCCTTCTCGGGCCTCACGGCCGCCCTCACATCGGTGGGCGAAGCCGCGTAACGCTCACACCGCGTTCGCCGAGGAGGCGCCGCCTTCGCTGCCTCGAATGGGAGCCGCGCCACTGGCCGGCTCCCATTTCGCTACCCATCGGACGGGGGTATTCGATGATCGCCCTCGCTGGGCGTGTGCCTGCAATGCTGTCTGGACCTCGGCGATGGACTGGACAACGACGTCTGGCCGGGAGTCCGCGTGGGTCGCGAAGACTACGTCCGTTGCCGTCATTCCCCGGGGGCGGTGCCATCACATTGAACCGAGGCAACGATCGCCGTTCGCGACTCCCCAGAATGAAATCAATTGGTACCGGGGAGGGGAGTCGAACCCCTATGCCTTTCGGCCGCGGAGTTTAAGTCCGCTGCGTATGCCATTCCGCCACCCCGGCGTTAGATCCAGTCCAGTCCGTCCAATTCTCCTCGGCCACCCAGAGGCGCCCGCGCGGCGAGCTCTTCGCGCACAGGGCCGGATGACGCCGGCGGTGTGTTCATCACCCCTCACGACGCTTGGTGCTGATTCTCCCTCGCATTCTCAGACGAGAGTATCCCAACGGCCTGTCCGAGGCAGCTGCCGAGGGAGAATACGCCGGGTCAGAGTGCTGAGAGCGCCCACTCCGGCCAGCCGCCTTCAAGCCGATACGCGTTGAAGCCGCGCTCTCTGAGGAGGGCCACGGCCTCATCTGCGAACAGACAGTATGGGCCGCGGCAATACGCGACGAGCGTGCGATCCCGCGGTAAGGCCTCTATCCGTGCAGGCAGGTCCTCGGGAGGGATCGAAATGGCGCCGGGAATGTGGCCCTGTTCGTATTCCACAGCCGGACGCACGTCGAGAATCAACACCCGATCAGACGCCACCTCGGCCGCGAGTCGTTGCCGCGACATCGGTTCGCCCTCGGCACCCTTTACCGAAAACGACTCGGTGATCTTCGCGATCTCGGGCAATCTTCGTTCGGCGACGCCCCGCAGCGACAGCCAAAGCTGCAGGACGTCAGGCCCTGCCAGGCGATAGATCACCCTGTTCCCGGCGCGATCGGCCTCAACGAGATGAGCGGCACGCAGCACCTGCAGATGTTGGGAGACGTTGGCAACGGACATGTCCGATTCTTCGGCCAAAGCCTCAACGTGTCGCGGCGCCTGGGCCAGCAGGTCGAGCAGCTCCAGCCGCTTATCACTGGCCATCGCCTGGGCGATGCGCGCGAACTCCGGGTAGATGCGGCGCTTGAAGTCACGGTGTCCCATGAGCACCTACACTACCTCAACGTTCGACTTTTCGAAAGAATTCAACTTATCTATTGACAAGTAGAGGACTCCACCGTCATTCTTCCGCCATCGGCACTCTTCCGAAGGGCGACAGAGGGATGCAGGCGATAGTGCGAACAGTCTCACCTTTGAGGCTTGGGCTCGGCGCCAACTGGCGGCAATTCGCGTTGCTGATCGCCGTCAACGCGTTTGTCGGCGGCATGGTTGGCCTCGAGCGCTCCGTCCTCCCGTTGCTCGCTAAGGAAGAATTCGGCATCGCCTCCCGGACGCTGGCGGTCTCGTTCATCGCCACGTTCGGCCTGGCAAAGGCCGTTTCGAACCTCTATGCCGGCACACTCTCAGAGCGTTTCACCCGGCGACGCGTGCTGATCGCTGGCTGGCTCTTCGGGCTGCCGGTCCCCTTTGTCATCATCTTCGCCCCGGCCTGGGGCTGGATCATCGCCGCCAATGCGCTCCTGGGCGTGAACCAGGGATTGGCCTGGTCGATGACCGTCAACATGAAAGTTGACCTCGTCGGGCCACAACGCCGGGGCCTGGCCCTGGGGCTCAACGAGGCAGCGGGATACCTCTCGGTTGCCGCAGCGGCATTCCTCGCGGGTGTCATCGCCGAGTCCCACGGGATTCGCCCGGAACCGTTCTATCTCGGGATCGCCTTCGCGTCGCTCGGGCTCGCCCTCAGCGTTTTCCTGGTTCGAGACACCGCGCAGTTCGTCCATACAGAGGCGGCCACCGTCAGCCCGCCCGGCGGGGCAGGCGGCTCGTTGAAGCGCAGCTTCGCCGAGGCCACATGGCGCCGTCCCTACCTGGCGGGCGCAAGCCAGGCAGGGTTCGTGAACAACCTCAACGACGGGCTCGCCTGGGGCATCTTTCCCCTCTTCTTTGCCGGCCGAGGTCTTGAGTTGGAACGAGTCGCGGTCCTCGCCGCGCTCTATCCACTCATCTGGGGCGCCGCGCAAATGGGCACCGGCTGGGCGAGCGATGCGCTCGGCCGGGTACCGATGATCGTGGGTGGCATGCTCCTGCAGGGAGCTGCCATCTCGCTCACGGGCTGGAGCGACACCTACGCATTGTGGCTCGCTGGCGTCTCTTTGCTGGGCCTCGGCACTGCAATGGTGTACCCCACTCTGCTTGCCGCCATCGGCGACGTGGTTCATCCGTTTCATCGGGCGACGACGATGGGCGTTTACCGTTTCTGGCGGGACGCAGGCGCGATGTCGGGCGCCCTGCTCGGCGGAATCCTTGCCGACCTGTTCGGCTTTGGCATCGCCATCCAGGTCGTGGCTGCATTGACGGTCGCCTCAGGACTGGTCGCGCTCTTCACGATGGGGCCTCGCGCTGCCCGGGAGGTTCCCGCGTGAACATTGTCTCGTTCGTCCACGAAGGTCTCGGAAACAGCTCCTACCTGGTGGAAGCCGGCGAGGGAGAGGCGCTGCTGGTCGACCCCGACCGATCGGTCGAGCGGTATCTCGAGGCCGCCCGAGCCCGGAGTTGGAGGATCACCCGCGTCTTCGAAACTCACCTGCATGCGGACTTCGTTTCTGGCGCCATGGAGCTACGGGCGGCAACCGGGGCAGAGCTGTTTGTCGCGGAAGCGGCAGACGTCCGGTTTCCCCATCGCCCGGTTCGGTCCGGTGACACCATCCTGACCGGGACAGGGAGCGTCTCGACCATTGCAAGCCCTGGGCACACGCCCGAACACACCAGCTACGTAGTTCGAGCCAACGGCACGGTTCCCGCATTGTTCAGCGGCGGCTCGTTGCTGGTTGGTGGCGCGGCAAGGACGGACCTCATCTCCCCGGAGCAGACCGCATCGCTGACTGCCTCGCAATACCGGACGATCACTGCCGCCTTCCAGGATCTCCCCGATGAGACTCGACTGCTCCCGACCCACGGAGGCGGGTCGTTCTGCTCGACCGGGAACGGCGGCGAACGGTCATCGACCCTGGGAGTGGAGCGCCGGACCAACCAGTTATTGTTGCAGTCAGAGGAAGAGTTCCTCTCCCGGTTCCCGACGACCTTTCCAGCCCCACCGCGTTACTTCTTCCGTCTCCGGCCGATCAATCAGGCCGGACCGCGGCTTCGAGCCACGATTGCAGCACCGCCGTCGCTCCCGGCCCGGGACTTCGAACAGGTTCGAAGCGGCGCGGCCGTCGTCGATGTCCGGCCACAGGTTGACTTCATAGCGGGACACATCCGCGGCGCGATGAGCAACGCGTTCCGAGACTCCTTCGCCACCTGGCTCGGCTGGCTCTTGCCACAAAACGCGCCACTCCTCTTCGTCCTGGGTGATGAGCCGTTGGAGCAGGTGCTGGATGAGTGCCTGCTCGTCGGATACGAACGTTTCGCCGGCGTTCTCGACGGTGGCATGGCGGCGTGGAGCGGCGCCGGGTACGAGGTCGCGCAGGGAGAACTGACGGATGCGGAAGGCGCCGCCCGGCTCCTGGCGGATGGTGCCCTCGCCCTCGACGTGCGTGAGGCGAGTGAGTTCCGGGATGGCCACCTTCCCGGAGCGCTTCACATTCCGCTGGGCGAACTCGAGGAGCGCTCTGGCCAGGTTCCTATCGATCGCCCGATCATCACCTACTGCGGTCATGGCGAACGTTCCGCGACAGCTCTCTCGATCCTGGAGCGGCTGGGATTCGATCAACTCGTGAACTTCGATGGCGGATTCGGGTCGTGGCAGGAAATGGGCCTGAGGGTGGATCGATGATACGTCATTCGAAAACGGGAGGTGCTGTCCGCGGATGTGACTGAAGCATTCGCCGCCTGCTGTGCGGCATCGGTGAAATCAACGATTCGTGTCAAATCTGAGAGGAGTATGAGATGACGAATTCAATAGGTGTAGCCGCAGTTGACCGGGACGAACTTCGCGCCCGGATCTCGGACAAGTATCGGGAAGTCGCAACCCATCCCGAGGTCGGCTTTCACTTCCACACTGGCCGTCCGCTGGCGAAGATGCTCGGCTACGCCGATGAGGTTGTCGATCGCCTTCCGGCGGGGACGGTGGACTCCTTCGCGGGCACCGGTAATCCTTTTCTGCATGGTGAGCTTCGACCCGGCGAAGTGGTCGTCGACATCGGCTCCGGCGCAGGATTCGATACCCTGATCGCTGCCAGCCAGGTGGGCCCGGAAGGCAAGGTCATCGGCGTGGATATGACCGAGGAGATGCGCCAGAAGGCCCGTGCCGGCGCGGCATCGCTCGGTCTCGAGAACGTCGACATCCGGGCGGGTTATGCGGAGGATCTCCCGGTCGAAAGTGGCTCCGTCGATGTCGTGATCAGCAACGGCGTGATCAACCTCTGCCCCGACAAACAGGCAGTCCTTCGCGAGGCCTTCCGGGTCCTCCGCCCGGGTGGACGGCTCCAGGTCGGGGACATCCTGGTTCACCTGGCCGTCCCCCAGGAGGCCAAGGATGACGTGGAACTCTGGTCGAATTGTATCGCCGGTTCGTTGCTGGATTCGGAATGGGCGCAAATCCTGGCGATGACAGGCTTCACGGACATCAAGTTGTCCAACGAAGTGGATGTCTACTCAGGCAGCAAACACGAGTCGGACGCAAAGGAATTCGACACCCGAGGCGTGACGGTCTTCGCTCGCAAACCCTGAGTGCGCCGCTCCACAGGAGGGAAGGATGGAGATCGGGTTCGAAGAACACCTCGCGAGAGTGACCGAACGACTCGGCCTGCAACGTGCGACGTTACTGGCGACCCTGGCCGGCCTGGACGACGCAGACCTGGGCCGCGCCCGGCGCGGTGGTTGGACGATAGCGAAAGTGCTGGAACACATCACAGGCTCGGAGTGGCACTACGCCCGCCTGGTCCGCCAGCTCCGCTCCGCGGAGGACATTCCGCCCGAGAACGTCGCGGCCGCGAGCGTCGCGGAGTCTGTGGACGCCCTCGCCCGCTCGCGCGCGGCGCTTCTCAACGCAATCGAGGGTGTGACCGAAGACGACTTCTACCGCCTGGGCACCGTGGGACGCGAAGAGTACAGCGTCGTGAGTGTTCTGGAGAACGTTGAGCAGCACGACATCGAACACCTGGGACAGATCGCAAGTATTCATGCCGAGAGGCAATGACGCCGACCGGCACCCGACGGGGCGCGAGACAGTTTTCCGGTACTATGGCCCTGTGACCAGACTGAGGGGCCGGCGATGAGCGGGGCGGCGCGCACCACCGACGCGCGTGCGAAGAGATCCCGCGACAGTCAGGCCGTTGCGCCCGTTGTCCTCGTCCTTCACGGTCCCTCGGGCGTCGGCAAGGACTCGGTCATCGACCTCCTCCGCGAACGCACCGGCATCCACCGCCCGACCAGCTCCACCAGCCGCCTGCCTCGCGAAGGGGAGGTTGACGGGGTCGACTACCACTTCCTCACCCGCGATGAATTCGTCGACCGCATCGCCGAAGGCCGCTTCCTTGAATGGGCCGCCGTCTACAACGACTTCAAGGGCGTCGAGTCCGCGGAGATTACGGCGCCGCTCGCCGAAGGACGCGACATCATCATCCGAACCGACGTGCAGGGCGCCCGCACCTGGCGCGACAAGCTCGACGGCGCCGTCTTCGTGTTCCTGATGGCTGAAGACCGCGACGCCCTCCGTGCCCGCCTCATCAACCGCGGCAGCGAAGACGGCGACTCCCTCGCAGCGCGTCTCGAAGAGCTCGAAGCGGAACTGGCCGACATCCCCAACAACGACCACCTCGTCATCAACCACCACGGCAGGCTCGAGGAGGCGGTCGACCAGATCATCGCGATCATCGAGGCGGAGCGCGCGAAGCCGAACCGCAAAGCCCCCCGCCTCCGGTAGACGGTTTCAGCGGGCGGGATCACCGTCGAGATGTGAGGTGAGCCAGGGCCGCTCAGCCGCCCAATGCCGCGAGCACCTGCTTGCGGTTCATCGACAGCATCGCGACCACGTCGAGGCGAAGCCCCGGGAACACCTCGCTCTCGATGATCCCGTCGTCGCCCGGCGTCCGCAGGATGTATTCGCCGTCCCTCAGTTGGAACCAGTCGATTGCCTCGTCCCCCACGCGCCACACGATGTATTCGAGGACGCCGTTGCGCCGGTACGCTTCCTTCTTCTGATGCAGGTCAGGGGAGCGCGAGCTGTTGGCGATCTCCACCACCAGCTCCGGGGCACCGACGAGATACCCATCCTCGCTAAGCCGGTCCTCCCCAGCCCTCAGCAGCATCAGATCAGGCTCGGGCTCATTCTGATCGTCGAGGAGCACTGTCGCAGGGAGCGCGGCACTGACCGATTCCGGGTGCAGCTGCTCGTACGCGTCGAGCCAGGCGAACATCAGCTTCTGCGGCCGGGCGTGGTTGGTCAGTGAAATCGGCGACGGCATGAAGACGACCCCCTCGATTAGCTCGACCCGCTCAAGCCCCTCGCACTCGCTGTAGGCCCGGTGGAACTCCTCGCGCGTCATCACTGCGCCGTTCTCCAACATCATCTTGCCGAGTATCTCAGTGGTCATCTCTACGATTCTAGTCCATCCCTTCCCGCCCCGGACAACGGCGAAGGGCCGCATTGCTGCGGCCCCCCGTGTGCTGCTTTCAGCGAATTGCGCGGCTTAGACCTCGCGGAATTCGCCTTCGACGGTGCCTTCCTCGGCCGGTCCCTGGCTCGGATCGAAGTCGCCCGGGCCACCCGCGGGAGCGCCTGCGCCCTGCGCTCCGTAGACAGCCTCGCCGATCTTCTGCATCGCCGTGCTCAGGGCGTCGAGTGCGGTCTGCATGCGCCCGGCATCTCCCGATTCGACAGCCGCGCGGACATCCTTCACGCGGTCTTCGACCTCCGTCTTCAAGGCGGCGTCGATCTTGTCTGCGTTGTCGCGAAGGGTTCGCTCCGCCTGGTAGGCGGTGCTATCCGCGACGTTCTTCAGCTCGATCACTTCGCGGCGCTTGCGGTCCTCATCTGCGTGGAGTTCCGCCTCGCGCTGCATCCGCTCGATCTCGTCCTTCGAAAGGCCGCTCGAACCCTGGATGGTGACCTTCTGCTCGCGGCCGGAACCCTTATCCTTCGCCGTCACGTTCACGATGCCGTTCGCGTCGATGTCGAACGTCACTTCGATCTGCGGGATGCCCCGCGGCGCCGGCAGAAGCCCATCGAGGATGAATCGCCCCAGCGACTTGTTGTCCGTCGCCATCGGCCGTTCGCCCTGGAGCACGTGCACTTCCACGCTCGGCTGGTTGTCCGCCGCCGTGCTGAACACCTGGCTCTTGGCCGTCGGGATGGTCGTGTTGCGCTGGATGATCGGCGTCATCACCCCGCCGAGCGTCTCGATGCCAAGCGTCAACGGCGTAACGTCGAGAAGGAGGACATCCTTCACATCGCCCTTGAGCACGCCCGCCTGGA
>CAYYSD010000027.1:0-26944 GCA_964474285.1 uncultured Anaerolineaceae bacterium
CAGGAGGTCGAAGGCCGCGTACAGCAGTTCGGGCGGGACAATCTCGAGCGCATCCGCGATCCGGTCGACATCGAAGTGGGCCGGGTCGCACCAACGCCCCAGCACCCCCATCGCCGCCGCATCCACGGGCGTGGTGAGGCACACCAGCGCATGGAGTGGGCCTGCCAAGTGCAATGCCGCGTACATCAGCGCCAGTTGACCGCCCATGCAGTATCCGAGGAGGTTCACCTGCGACTCGCCACAATCGTCGAGCACCTGTTCAACGCAACGAGGCAAGCGGTCGAGCACGTAGTCTTTCAGCCCGAGCCCGGCGTCTTCCGGCCGAGGCGTGCCCCAGTCGACCAGATACACGTCGAATCCACGCTTCAGCAGGAATTCGATCATGCTTTGCCCCGGCGCCAGGTCGAGGATGTAGTGCTTGCTCATGAGCGACGGCACGATCAGCAGGGGAACGCGATAGACCTCGTTCGCCATCGAGCGGTAGTGGAACAACCGTAGCGTCCCGGTCGCGAATATCTCGTCTTTCGGCGCCAATCCGTTCCCGGTTCGCCCCGTGGAAATGAGCGGGAAGCCCTTGATATTCCGCTGGATGGCCCGTTCGACCTCACGCTCGACGAGCGGCCGGATTTCGTCCGCCGTCAGGCCGGGCCGGGCGCCGCTCGCTGCCGTCTCAACACTCGCGACCATGGCAGTCCCCTTCTTCGCGCCAGGCAGCCGTTCGCGAACGCGCAGGTTCATCATGGCTCATCGGTCGCGGCCATGACACTCGGATCATCGCATTCACCCGTGAACATCGCGTTACCCGCGCGACTGTTCTTCCCCCACGCTCATTCGTAGCGGAAAAACCCGCGCCCGGTCTTGCGCCCGAGATGCCCCAGCGCCACCAGCCGCCTGAGCAGCGTGGGCGACTTGAACCGCGGCTCGCCGTACTCCTCGAACATGCTTTCCGCGATTAACTGGAGCGTGTCCAGGCCGATCAGGTCCGCGGTCGCGAGCGGCCCCATGGTGTGGTTGAGCCCCAGTTTGCAGGCGCTGTCGACGTCGGCCGCCGTGGCCGTCCCGCTGTCCAGCATCTGGATCGCGTCGAAGATGAACGGCACCAGCAGACGGTTCACGATGAATCCCGGCGTGTCCTTCACCTGCACCGGAGCCCGCCCGAGCTTCTCGCAAAGGGCCAGCGCATCGGTCAGCGTTTCATCCGTGGTGCTCGCCGTCGAGACGATCTCGACAAGCTTGAGCGCCCACGGCGGGTTGAAAAAATGCAGACCGATGACCCGCTCCGGGCGCCCCGACGCTGCCGCGAGATTGCTGAGGGGCAGCGAACTCGTGTTGCTGCTCAGGAGGGTGTTCGGCCCGCAGACCTGGCCGAGCTGCTTGAAGATGCGGGTCTTGACGCCCAGGTCCTCCACCACGGCCTCGATGACGACATCCATCCCCTGCGCGATCCTGAGCCCCTCGATGTCCGCCGAGCCGGTGATGCGCCCCCCGGCCGCTGTCGCATCTTCACGCGCGAGCCGGCCGCGCTCCACTTCGCGTTCGAGCCGGCGGCGAATCCCCTGGATGGCCGCATCCACACGGCCCTCGTCGAGGTCGACGATCGTTACATCGCAGCCGCTCGCCGCCGCCACCTGGGCGATGCCGCTCCCCATGAGCCCGGACCCGATGATTGATACCCGCTGGAATTCCATGCTTCACCTCTCCGCTGCCTCGACTATAGCTATACATCCATAGTGTGAACACCACGTAACGCGCCCAGTCACGTCTGTGCCCCGTGCCCGTGCTATATTCCCGCCGGGAGAACGTTCATGTCAGAAGAACAGAGCAAGATCACCGAAGACCATCTCGCCCTCATCGGTGTCACCGGCGACCCCGTGATGGTCCAGATCAACGAGGAAGATGCACGTCGCATCCGCGACACCCTCGAAGACACCGACCCTCGCTATGCCGACGGAACCGGAATAGCTCCTCCCTACGTGCTGGCGAACATCCCGGGTGCCCGCCCACGACAGTCGGTCCAGGTTCTGCCGGGCTCTCTGTTGACGCAGCAGGAGTGGCGTTTTTCAGGGCCGCTCAAGATTGGCCAACCGCTGAAGGCGCTGAGCAAGATCATCGACATTCGCGAACGCATGGGCGGCCGCTATGGCCATACGGTCCTCGTAACCACGAGCACCGACTACTACGACCCCGACGGCAACCACGTCGCCGCCAACATGACCACGGTCAGCCAGTTCGACCCCAAGGGCGGGAGGAACCGCGAATGAGCCAGCGCTACTTCGAAGACGTTAACGTCAACGACGAAATGCCCCCGGTCGAAAAGCTCCCAACCGTCGCGATGGCGGAGAACTTCATGGGCCGCGGCGGGGGCGGTCCGATCCGCTCCCAGTTCACCGATGCCGACGCTGGTCGCGCCCTCGGCGTTGGCGGGGCCATCGTCCCCGGTACCGTGAAGCTTGCCTGGATCACCCAGTTTGCGAACGATTGGGCAGGCGCCGAAGGGCACGTCGCCGGTGTGCGTGCCGCCTACCGCCGCCCGGATGTCGCGGAAAAGCCGCTTGTCATCGCCGGCCGCGTCGTGGACAAGCGACAGGAAGGCGGAAAGAACATCGTCGAGCTTGAAGTTGTCACCCTCGCCGAGGGCGAACCGAGCGTGCGCGGCAACATCACCGTCGAACTGCCCTCCCGGGGCTGACGGGCCTCCTGACAGCATGGTGGCCGCAACGTGCGGCCACGCGCTGGTCAGGTGAATTACACTGAGATCCGTGGCCTCCTCCACCATCCCGGACAAAATCCGCAAGCAACTTGCCGCCCTCCCCGCGCGCCCCGGCGTCTACATCATGCGCAACGCCCGGGGTGAGGTGATCTATGTCGGCAAGGCCGCGCGGCTCAAGGATCGGGTCCGTTCCTACTTCGGTTCGCCCCGCGGCATGGAACCCAAGACGCGCGTCCTCCGCGAACACATCGACGACTTCGAATACATCGTCGTGGGCAACGCCGGCGAAGCTCTCATCCTCGAAGCCACTCTCATCAAGCGCCATCAGCCCTTCTTCAACATCCGCCTGAAGGACGACAAGCGCTATCCCTATCTCAAGATCGACATGCAGAACCCCTGGCCGCGCGTCTACATCACGCGCCGTATCGAAAAAGACGGCGCGCGCTATTTCGGCCCCTATGCCAGTGCCGGCTCCGTGCGCCACACCCTCGACCTCGTCAAGAAGCTCTTCCCGTGGCGCTCCTGCACGAAGGAGATCACGGGCAAGGATGCCCGCCCCTGCCTCGACTACTACATCAAACGCTGCATCGCACCATGCACGGCCTTCTGCACGTCCGAGGAATACGCCGAAGTCATCGAGCAGGTCGTGCTCTTCCTCGAAGGCAAGTCCGACGACGTCCTCCGCCGCCTCCGTCATCAAATGGAGGACGCCTCCGAACGCATGGAGTTCGAACGCGCCGCCATGATCCGCGACCAGCTGCGGAGCGTCGAACGCACCGTCGAACGCCAGATGATCTCAACCACCCGCAACGAGGACCTCGATGTTTATGGCCTGGCCCGCGAAGGCGACCAGGCATGTCTGCAGGTATTCTTCGTCCGCGGAACGCAGATGATCGGGCGCGACAACTTCATCGTCGAAGGCGTTCAGGACGAACCCGACAGCGCCGTCCTCTGCAGTTTCCTTCTCCAGTTCTACGAAAGTGCGCAATACATCCCGAAGCTGGTCGTGGTCCCGGGTGAAGTGGACGACCAGGCCACCCTGGAAGAGTTGCTGACGGAGAAGCGCGGCGCGCTGGTCGAAGTACGGACACCCGAACGCGGCGAAAAACGCCGCCTCGTGGAGCTGGCGAACGACAACGCACGCGAAGCCCTGGCCCTCATGAAGGTGAAGTGGCTTGCCGACGCCAACAAGACCGAACAGGCCCTCGAACAGCTGCGCGAAGAGCTCTCGCTGCCCGAAATCCCGCGCCGCATCGAGTGCTACGACAACTCGAACATCCAGGGCACGAATCCGGTCTCCAGCATGGTGGTCTTCGAAGACGGCAGGCCGGCGAGCAATCAATACCGGCGCTTCAAAGTGAAAACCGTCGTCGGCGCAGACGACTTCGCGACCATGGCCGAAATCATGCGGCGGCGCTTCCGCCATGCGGAACGTACCCTCGCGAACACAGTCGAAGCCGGGGCTGACGGTGCCGGAGACGAATCTGCCCCACCGTCCTCCGAGGCATGGGCGCTGCCCGACCTCGTCATCATCGACGGAGGCCCGGGACAGCTGGGCGCTGCCGCCCAGGCGATGCGCGAAATGGGCGTCCACCACATCCCCGCCGTTGGCCTCGCCAAGCGCTTCGAAGAAATCTACGTTCCGGGCGAAGACGAGCCGATCGTCCTCCCACGCGGCTCCGAGGCGCTCTACCTGGTCCAGCGCATCCGCGACGAAGCCCACCGCTTTGCGATCACCTTCCACCGCCAGCTGCGCGCCAGGAGTTCCATCCAGAGCGCCCTCGATTCCATCCCGGGCGTCGGCCCGAAGCGCAAGAAGGCGCTCCTCAAGAAGTTCGGTTCCGTGAAGAACATCCGCGAAGCCGGCGTCGACGAGATCGCCAGCACCGTGGGGTTCACCCGCGCGCTCGCCGAAAAGGTCAAAGAACTGATCTGACACCGAAGCGGATAAAGGCACGCTCACCTGGCCATCGACGATCGGTTCTGGATCGCCTACTGTGATACCTGAATCCATGGCTGACAGAATCGAACGGGAAATCGAGGAGATCCTCGCAAAACTGGACGGTCAGTTGCCGCCCGAAGCCGCGCCGTTGCTGGACCGTCAGCCGGTGTCCATTGCTTCGGCGCGCAAGAAGCGCAAGCAGAGCACCCGGCCTTCGCTCTCCTCGCTCGCCCAGCGCGTCGACCCGCCGATGCTCATGTTCGCCGGCGCCGGCACGATGATCGGAGGGCTCATCCTGGCGAGCTTCGCCGGGCCCCTCATCTGGCTTTCGTTCGCCGGTGTCGTGCTCTTCCTCGGCGCCTTCGGGCTCTCGTTCCTGCGGTCCTCAGCACCCGGACAGTCGCCCCGCGCTCCCCAACCCCAGGGCAAGTTCTGGCGCGACCGCTACATCGACGTGGCTCCTCCTTCCCAGAACCCCGTCTCCAGGATGAAGCGCCGCTTCCGCAAGTAGCCCTCCCGTTTCGGGCCGAACGGACTCACACAGTGGCTACCGCCTGGCACCGCCCTCGAGGCGCCCCCGCACCTCGACTTCGGTCAGCGGCAGGTCAAATTGCTTCAACCGCGATGACGCCCCGGTGGCGAGCACCACATCGCGAGACGGCAACCCCAATGCCGCGGCCAATAGCTTCGTGACGGCCGCATTCGCCGCCCCGTCCGCAGGTGGGGCCGTTACCCGCACAGGGACTACGCCCTGGTCGCTCATGGCACCGATGGAATCCCGCGAAGCCCGCGGCGTGACCCTGACCGTGATCCTCGCCATGCCCTGAGCCTACCAGCGCCGCCCCTCCGTGCCATGCCCACATAGGAGATCCCGGGAATCTTTCCCGCAGGAATAGAACATTTGTTTGCAGTGCGTTACAATCCCTCTCGACCTGCCCAGCGGTGCTATCATGCGCCGCAATCGCATGGCGGGCGGTGATAAACGCAATGGCTGAACAGGACCGCGCACGCGCGCTTGAAATGGCGATCGGGCAACTCGACAAGCAGTACGGGCGCGGAACCGTCATGCGGCTCGGCGAAAAACAGGCCTCCATGTCCGTGGAGTCCATCTCCACCGGCTCCCTCGCTCTCGACGTAGCCCTCGGCGTCGGAGGCATCCCCCGCGGCCGCATCACGGAGATCTATGGACCGGAGTCCGCCGGCAAGAGCACGCTCGCCCAGCATGTCATCGCGGAAGCGCAGCGCGCCGGGGGCACCGCCGCCTACATCGACGTCGAGCACGCGATGGACCCGATGTACGCCCGCGACCTCGGTATCCGCATCGAAGACCTGCTCGTGAGCCAGCCGGACACGGGCGAGCAAGCGCTGGAAATCTGCGAGGCGCTCGTGCGCTCCAATGCCGTCGACGCCATCGTCATCGACTCCGTGGCCGCCCTCGTCCCCCGCGCCGAAATCGAAGGCGAAATGGGCGATTCGCACATGGGCCTCCAGGCGCGCCTGATGTCCCAGGCCATGCGCAAGCTGGTGCCCACCATCTCCCAGACCAGCACGGCCGTCATCTTCATCAACCAGCTCCGCGAGAAGGTTGGCGTCGTCTTCGGCAATCCCGAAGTCACGCCCGGAGGCCGGGCGCTGAAGTTCTATAGCTCCGTCCGCATCGAAATCCGACGGATGGAATCGGTGAAGAAGGGCACGGACGTCATCGGCAACCGCGTGAAAGCAAAGGTCGTGAAAAACAAGGTCGCGCCGCCGTTCAAGCAGGCAGAGTTCGAGATTATGTTCGAACCGCCCCGTGGCATCAGCCGCACCGGCGACATCATCGATCTCGGAGTAGAGCGCGGCTTCATCACGAAAAGCGGCGCCTTCTTCAGCTACGGCGAACTCCGCATCGGACAGGGTCGCGAAAACGCCAAGAACTTCCTCGCCGACAACCAGGCCGTCGCGCAGGAAATCGAGGCCGAGATTCGCCGCGACGCCGGCCTCCCGCCCATGCGCACGGTAGAAACACCGGCCGAACCCGCGCTCGCGGGAGCCCGCTAACCGCCCATGGACGAACCACCCCAACCGCGCATCGCCACCATCCGCACCGCCGGGCGGGGGCGCCAGCGCCTCCTCACGCTGAGCGACGGGCGCGAATTCCTGTTCACCGACGAGGCCGTCGAACGCGCACACGCCAGGGAGGGGATGGCCATCACCACAGAACTTCTCGAGGCGCTTGAAGGAGCAGAGTGGCGCGTCAACGCCCACGAAGCCGCCCTGCGCCTCCTCTCCTTCCGCCCCCGCAGCGAGAGCGAAATGCGCATGCGCCTCTCCATGCGCGGCATCGGCCCCGACGCCATCGAAGACGAAGTTGCCCGCTTGCGGGACGCAGGTCTGCTCAACGACCAGGAGTTCGCACGGGCATGGGTGGAGAACCGCAAGCAAACGGCGCCGCGCGGCCGCCGCATGCTGCGCTACGAACTCCTCGGCCGCGGCATCGAACCGGAAGCGGTGGACGCGGTCACGTCAGAGCTGGACGACGGTGCGACAGCGCTTGAGCTCGCCCGCCGTCGCGCCCGCACCGCCCCCCGCGACAGCTACGAGAAGTTCGTGGCCAAAGTCGGCGGCTTTCTCCGCCGCCGCGGCTTCGACTACGCCGTCTCCGCCAGCGCCACGAAGCAGGCGTGGGAAGAAGTCACTGCGCCAGAACAGGCCGAACGCTAGCGTCGCGCTGCCGTCAGCGAGGACGGCCCCACACGCGCCACGCGATCACCGCCACAAGTCCGATGGCGATGGCGGAGATGGTCACCATGATGGCGTCCATGGTGTCCTCCAGACCTGCCGCGGTCGCCCCATCACTGTCCGCACGTCCGGTCAATCGCGTCGAACCGCCTCGCCCACGACGTGTCCACAACCTTCCAGGGAACCTCCCTATTGCGCGATCCCGCCCGGCTCCCCCACACTGTTTTTCCATGAACCGCTTCGCGTTCACATTCGCAAAGGAAAGCACTATCGCCCCGGACTCACCGGGGCGCGCCCTTCTGCGCTCCTAAACGCTTCCGCGTTCCCGCCGCTTCCCGTCCGCCAGTCGATTCCCGCCGCTGCATTCCAGACGCGCGTTCATTCGACCGATCCAACATGTTAGAGCACTGTTAGAACGAAGGAGCTCACCACTCGTGTCCGAAAAGATCTATATCTTCGATACCACCCTGCGCGATGGCGAACAGTCCGCCGGCGTCGCCTTCACGCCCGATGAGAAGCTGGAAATCGCGAAGCAGCTCGAACGCCTCGGCGTGGACATCATCGAGGCCGGCTTCCCCTGCTCCACCCCCGGCGACCTCGAAGCCGTGCAGATGGTCTCGCGCGAGGTACGCGGCGCCACCATCGCTGCCCTCGCCCGTGCCGTCCCAGGCGATATCGACATTGCCTGGGAGGCCATCAAGCAGGCTGCCGACCCGCGCATCCACGTGTTCATCAACACGAGCGATATCCAGATGGCCCACCAGCTCCACAAGGACCGCGAGCAGGTCCTGACGCAGGCGGAGGCCATGGTCCGGCACGCCGCGAAGTACACGAGCAACGTCGAATTCAGCCCGATGGACGCCACCCGCGCCGACCCACTGTTCGTCTTCGACATCATCCGGCGCTGCATCGACGCCGGCGCTACGACGATCAATGTCCCGGACTCCGTGGGCTATGCGATCACGAGCGAACTCGGCGGCCTCTTCCGCGCCATCTTCGAAAACGTGCCAAACATCCACAAGGCGCGCGTCAGCTTCCACGGCCAGAACGACCTCGGCCTCTGCACGGCCAACACGCTCGAGGCCATCCAGAACGGCGTCCGCCAGGTGGAAGTGACCATCAACGGCATCGGCGAACGCGCCGGCAACACGTCGCTCGAAGAAGTCGTGATGGCCATCAAGACGCGCAAGGACTTCTTCGGCTTCCACACCGACATCAAGACCAAAGAGATCTACCGCGCCAGCAAGATGGTCGAGAAGTACTCGGGCATGCCGATCCAGTGGAACAAGGCGATCGTCGGCAAGAACGCCTTCCGCCACGGTTCCGGCATTCACCAGGATGGCATCCTCAAGCTGCGCGAAACCTGGGAGATCATGGACCCGGCCGACATCGGCATTCCCCAGGGCACGCAGCTCGTACTCGGGAAGCTCTCCGGTCGCCACGCCTTCAAGCAGCACATGGAAGAACTGGGCTACGAACTCACCGAAGAGGAGATGAGCCGCGTCTTCAGCGCCTTCAAGGAACTCGCCGACAAGAAGATTGAAGTCGACGACCGCGACCTCGAAGCGATCGTCAACGACAACCTCCACGAAGTCGATGTCCACGGCTGGCGCCTCGATCTCGTGCAGGTCACGGCGGGCGACCACTCGACCCCGACCGCCACGCTCCGTCTCGTGGACCCGGAGGGCAACATCCGCACGGACGCTGCCACCGGCACCGGCCCCGTCGACGCCGTCTACCGCGCGATGAATCGCATCACCGGCCTCACGCCGAGCCTGACCGAATTCAGCGTCAAGAGTGTCACGGAAGGCATCGACGCCCAGGGCGAAGTCACCATTCGCATCGAAGACGACGGCAAGACGTACATGGGCCGCGCCGCCGATACCGACATCATCGTCTCCAGCGCTCGCGCCTACATCAGCGCCCTCAACCGCATGCTCGCGGTCACCCGGCGCTTGAAGGAAACCCACGTCCGCTAACCGGGCGCACCCTTCACCACACCCCGAAGGCCGGCCATAGCGCCGGCCTTCGCCGTTTCCGCGTCGTGGACGGCAACACCGATGGGAAGGAAGCTGGGAGTAATGCGCCCCCTGCTCGCCGCCCTCCTGGCCTGTACCGCGATAATCCTGGCCGCTTGCGAAAAGCCCGATGCCTCGCACACGACGTCGCCCTCGGCCATCGTCTTGCTGGGGACCGCGAAGGGCAGCGCCAACTTCGCGCCCGAAGGCCACCCACCGCAGGCCAACGTCCAGCCCGAAGGCTGGCGCTTCGACATCGGCAATGTCCGCTTCTCGAAGCTCGAAACGGGCGAGGCTTCGCTCCAGGTGGTCATGGACATGAAAGCTCAGCCTGGCCCCGCACTCGAACTCTGGTTCGAACGCGATGGTGTTCCGCTCGTGCAGTGGCAGGGGGGCCGTGCCCACTCCTACGACGGCGTTGTCTGCTTCCAGCTGCAACTCGAGCAAGAGTCTTCAGGCGAGGCTCTCGCGCTTGAGCCCGGGGCCTACGCGCTCACGCTGGTCTTCCGCGATTCCGATTCGGCCCAAACGGTCGCCGCCCGGCGCATCGAAGTCGTCGGCGCCCTCCCGGGTCTGGCTGGCGACCCGCCCGGCCCCGGCTCGAAAGTCTTCCGCGATCTGCTGAGCTGCCCGCGCAGCGTGGTCTGAGCCCTTCAGTTTCGCCTTTACGTTTCGTCTTTGCCCGAAGTGCAGGACACCGTATCGCCTTCTCAGGGTAATGCCTATTCATCCGCGCTCAACCTGACCGGAAACTCATGGGGAGTTCGCAGCCGGAGACAGCGGCCCGCGGCGGGCGCCAACACTTGGGGGAAACGGGGCAAACACTTATGGGCTGGTTCAACAACCTGAGCATCCAGACAAAGCTGATGGGGAGCTTTGGCGTCGTACTCGTTATGTTCGCAGCCGTCAGTTTCGTCGGCGTCAACCGCATGAACAGCATGAACGCCGGCACGAAGCACCTCTACGAGGACCCCCTCATCGGTTCGGTGCAGCAAGCCAATCTCGGCTTCACTGCCTACGAGATTCGGGGGCTTTCCCTGCAGGTGCTCACCAGCCCGCTCACCGCAAACGCCCGGCTCGCCACCGCCGCCGAAGCCAAGACCCGCTTCGATGCCCAGGTCAAGGCGGCCTTCGCGGCCGACACCGGGGGTGTGGACAGCCCGTTCATCAAGCGTATCGAAGAGAAGATGAACGCCTACTACACCTGGATGACCGGCCCACTGGCAAAGTCCGTATCTGAGCTTCAGCCAACCGGAGAAATGGACGCCCAGGGCACGGCCATGTGGGGCGAAGTCCGCGCCGCAATCGACGACAGCCTGGCCCTCAATCAGGCTACCGGCGACAGCCTCTACGAAGACGGCGTTGCGACCGCCAGCGCCGCCCGCATCCTCATGCTCGGACTCACCATCCTGGCCGTCCTTGTCGGGTTCGGCACCGCGCTCTTTGTCGGTCGCAGCGTCAAGCGTTCGACGCTGAACGTCGTCTCTCGCCTGGAGAGCCTCGAAGCGCACTGCGTCACGGACCTGGAAGTCGGCATCCGCGCCATCGAACAGGGTGACCTCTCCGTCGAAGTGCAGCCCGCCACCACGAAGATCGAACGCTTCTACAACGACGAAACCGGCCGGGCCGCCCTAGCGATTAACAACATGATCGACAAGCTCCGGAGCACGATCGGCAGCTACAACGCGATGCGCCTGGGCCTCAGCGAAATCGTCGATGGCGTGCGCAACAACGCTGCGGACATCCTCTCAGCCTCGGAACAGCTCAACGACGCCTCCGGCCAGATGGCCAGCGCCACCGGGCAGATTGCGTCCGCCATCAACGAAGTGACACGCAGCGCCGTCACGCTCTCAGGACTCTCCCAGGAGACCGCCACCGAGATCGAGACGGTGGCCTCCGGCGCCCAGGATGCCGCCTCCGCCGCCCGGGACAACGCCGCTTCCGCCGTCGAAAGCAACAACGAAGCCACTGCCATGAGCGAGCGCATCAGCCAGGTCGCCGCAGCCAGCACCGACGTTGCTCTTTCCGCAGAGGAAAGCCGCAAGGCGGCTATCGAAGGCCAGCGCGCCGTCGACCAGGCCGTCGATGCGATGGAGTCCATCTCCCGCGCCGTCGAGCGCGCTTCCGCCACCGTCGACCAGCTCGGCAGCTATGGTCAGCAAATTGGCGACATCGTGAAAGTCATCGACGAAATCGCCGGCCAGACCAACCTTCTCGCCCTCAACGCGGCCATCGAAGCCGCCCGCGCCGGTGAGCAGGGCCGCGGCTTTGCCGTCGTGGCTGAGAATGTCCGTCGCCTCGCCGAACGTTCCTCGGCCTCGACCAAGGAGATCGCAGAGCTCATCAGCAAGGTCCGCAACGGCACTGAAGAGGCCGTGAAGGCCATGGCCGATGGTGTCCGCGATGTCGAGAGCGGCCGTGAGATCACCGGCGAGGCGGGCAAGGCGCTCGAAACGATCATCACCGCCGTCCAGCACTCGGCCGTCCAGATGGAGGCCATCGCCAGGGACGTCAAGGGCCTCGACGAGAGCGCGCGCCGCATCCTCGACGCCACCGAACGCATCGCCGCAAACGCTCAGCAATCTGCCACCGGCGCCGAGACCATGGCGCAAGGCACCAACCGTGTCACCGACGCAATCATCCAGGTCTCGGCGACCAGCGAAGAGACGAGCGCTTCCACCGAGGAGGTCTCAGCGACCACCGAAGAACTCGCCGCCCAGGCGCAGGAACTCTCCGCCACCGCCGCTCGAATGAAGGAAATGGCTGACGAACTGAACTTCGCCACTGCCCGGTTCCGGCTCGCCGGCCAGGTTCAGCAGGCCGATTCTGAAGAGTCCAGCGAAACCACGGTCGACGCCATCGGCGTGTTTGCAAATGATGACGACGAGTGGTCCTTCGACGACGACGATGAGGAGACGGCCGCGGCCTGATCGCCGCACTCAATGCCAGCCACGGGCGCCTCAGTGGACGTTGACTTCGTCGCTGTGGCGCCCGTTGTGTATTTCCGCGGTGTGTTCTTCCAGGTGCTCCACCAGCTTGTGCAGCTCGTTCAGCTTTTGCTCGAGCTGATTCATCCGGTCCCATTCGGGATCGGGCAGGCGCTGTATCGCGGAGTTCGAATCATCGTGGAAGGCGACGATGTGGCCGGGCACGCCGACGATCGTCGCGTTGGGCGGCACATTCGTGACGACCACCGATCCGGCTCCAACGCGGGAGTTTTCGCCGATCTCCACCGCTCCGATAACCTTGGCCCCGGCCCCCACGACCACGTTGTCGCGCAGCGTAGGGTGACGTTTCACCCGGCGCGTACTCGTGCCACCCAGCGTCACACCCTGGTACAGCATCACGTTCGCGCCGATCTCCGCAGTCTCCCCGATGACCACTCCCATACCGTGGTCGATGAAGAAGCGGGGCCCGATGGTCGCGCCGGGGTGGATTTCGATGCCGGTGAAGAAACGCGCCGTATGCATGATTCCCCGTGGGATCAGCGGCACCCTGCGCCGGTAGAGCGCGTTCGCAAGCCGGTGCGCCAGCCGGGCATGGAACCCCGGGTAGAACAGCACGACTTCGACGCCGCTGCGAGCAGCCGGGTCGCGCTCGAGCGCCGCCCGAATATCCTCGCGCACCTCTGAAATTGCACCCATGGTCGAAACTCCCCGGCGTCAGCGCCGTCATCTATCGTAGAGTGCGAAGGCGGCCATCGCACAATCCTCCCTGATTGGGACAAAACGGCGACAAGACCTGTCGCAATGCGCCCACCTGGCCATTGACGAGGAGATAGAACACCCGTTCTACTATTGTAAGCAAGGAGGTCCGCCGCAATGGACATGCTCTGCCTTTACTTTCCTCGTCTCGGCGTCGATCTCGCCCGCCGCCGCCGTCCGCAGCTTGCGGGGCGGCCGGTGGTTCTACTCTCAGGCGCTGGCGACGACGCGAAGGTCACCGCTCATTCGAGCGAAGCCGGTGCGCTCGGTGTGTTGCGGGGAATGACCGCCGGCGAGGCCCGCAGGGCCGCTCCCGGTGCAGTGTTTCTTGCCGACAACCCGGCCGACCGCCTCGCCGAGCTGGATAGAGTCGCCGCCATCGCCGGTGCATTCGGTGCCGCGCTCCTGACCGACCACGTCGAAACGGACCGCATCTACATCCCCTGCCAATCGGCAGTGGCCGAATCGGAACGGGTCCTGGCGCAGAACCTCGCCGGCGAAATCCTCTCCAGCGCGCGCATCGGCGCCGGTTCGACCCACGAAGCCGCCTTCGAAGCAGCCCGTGCATCGCGCCGCTCGATCATGCCCGCTTCCTCAACACCGGCCGTCGCCTCCGCGGCCGTTCGCCGCGGTCCCGCCGCCCTGCGGGGCGTCCGCCCGGCCTGATCGCAACGATAAAGATGCGTTCACTGTTTCTGCGGAGCCCGGTCTCCCGGCGTATACTCGCGCCAAAACGCAGCCCCGGGAGCTGACCATGGCCCGCCCTGTGCTCCGGACCCAACTCTGTGAACTCCTCGGCATCGAATACCCCGTCATGTCCGCCGGCATGGGTCCCGTCGCCGGCGGGATCATGGGGCCAGTCGCAACGGCGGCACTCGCCGCCGCCGTCTCCAATGCGGGCGGCCTCGGCGTCATCGGGGGCGCCGGCTTTTCCCCTGATCGCCTCCGCGAAGAAATCGCCACCGTGCGGTCCCTCACCTCGAAGCCGTTCGGCGTCGATCTGCTCCTCCCTGCCAACTACATGGGCGGCGCGGCGATGGGTGAGGCTCCTCGCGACCCTCGCGAGCTGATCCCCGCCGCCACCAGAGCCGGGCTCCAGAGAATGGTCGAAGACCTCGGGATCCCCTGGAAGGAAGCCCCCGCTCCCGCCGCCACTGCCCAGCGCCCCCCACGGACCGGCGGCATGTCGGACGGTCAGATGGAGGTGGTGATCGAGGAGAAAGTGCCGGTGTTCGCCTCCGGTCTCGGCAACCCCGGCCCCTGGATGGAGCGCCTCCACGCCAACGGAACGAAGGTCGTTGCGCTCGTCGGCAACGTGAAGGCCGCGAAGCGTGTGCGCGATGCCGGCGTCGATGTCGTGGTCGCCCAGGGCACCGAGGCAGGCGGGCATACAGGGCGCATTGCCACCCTGGCGCTGGTCCCCCAGGTCATCGATTCCGTGGCCCCGACTCCGGTGGTCGCCGCCGGCGGCATAGCCGACGGGCGCGGTCTCGCCGCCGCGATCGTCCTTGGCGCCATTGGCGTGTGGTGCGGAACCGCCTTCCTCGTTTCGAACGAAGCCAATCAGCCCACGATTCAGAAGGAGCGAATCCTCGCCGCCGGGGACGAAGACACCCGCATCACCCGCCTCTACAGCGGTAAGACCATGCGCAACATCACAAATCCCCTCATCGAGGCGTGGGAGAACAGCGGCCTCCAGGCCATGCCCATGGGCCTCCAGGGAATGCTCATCGCCGACATGGTCTATTCGGTGCGCCAGGCAGGGCGCGAGGACCTGCTGATGAACGCTGCCGGCCAGGTTTCCGGTCTCCTCCACGAATCCCGCCCGGCCGCAGACATCCTGCTCGAAATGGTCCGCGGCGCAGCGGACATCCTCGCCCGCCGAATCCCCGCGACCGTCACCGCCGACCCGGGCAGCGACCACTGATGCCGGGCCGCGCCCTCGAGGGGCTCCGCGTCATCGAATTCACCGACGAAATCGGTTCCTACTGCGGACGCCTTCTCGCCGACCTCGGGGCGGAGTGCATCAAGGTCGAACCGCCTGGAGGCGGGCGGCAGCGGCACACGCCTCCTTTCATCGCCTCGCGCCCCGAATCCGTCGACTCGAGCCTGTCCTTCTGGATCCACAACACCTCCAAGAAGTCCGTCACGCTCGACCTTGACTCGCTGGAAGGGCAGCGCAAGGCCGCCAACCTCATCGCCGGCGCCGGCGTCGTCATCGAGGACTACCCGGTCGGGTACCTCGACGCGCGCGGCCTCGGGTTCGACGCGTCCATCGCTAACAATTCGCGGCTCGTCTACGCCTCGATCACGGGCTTCGGCCAGACAGGTCCGCACGCCCACTTCGCCTACAGCGACATCGTCGGCCAGGCGATGGGGGGCATCATGACCCTGGCCGGTGAGCCCACCGAGCCCCCGTTCATGATTTACGGCAACCAGTCCAACATCTCCGCGAGCATCCAGGCCTCACAGGCGATCATGGCTGCCCTGCTCTACGCCGACGCCACCGGCGAGGGACAGCGCATTGACGTCTCCGCCCAGGAATCACTCTCGTTCTCGCAGGAGACGGCCATACAGACATGGGACCTGCAGAAGCGAAACCGCGTGCGCACAGGAGAGCGCCGTTTTCCCCAGATCAAGACACCGGGCCTCGGTCTCATGCGCTGCACCGACGGCTTCGTCTACATCATGACCCTCACCGGTGCGGGTGGAGGGTTCGCCGGAATGCTCAAGTGGCTCCGCCATGCCGGGGGGATTGAGGACCTCGACGACGAGCCCTATGCGAGCTTCTGTCAAACCTACAGCCTGGCCTCGCTCACGGCGATGATGACCGACGCGGGCGCCCTGGCCCGGTTGGTGCCACTTGTGGACCACGTCCAGGACGTCCTCGAACGCTTCTTCGCGAGCATGTCCACCCGCCAGGCCTACGAAGACGGGCAGATGCGCCAGGTCCTGGTCGGGCAGGTCTCCACGCCGAAAGACCTCGCCCATAACACCCAGCTGCGCGCCCGCAACTGGTTCGTGCACCTCCCGTTCGAAGACGGAGCCGTCGAATTCCCGGGCGCGCCATACAACCTCTCGGTGACGCCCGCCGTGATCGGCCGCCCGCCCCGCCTCGGCGAACACAACGCCGAAGTCCTCGCCGCGGCTGGAGAAAGGCTGTGACGAGGCGTCCACTCGAAGGCCTCCGTGTCGCCGACTTCTCCTGGTATGGCGCCGGCCCCATCGCCGGGCAGACGTTCGGCACCTTCGGCGCCGAGGTGGTGCGGATCGAATCCGAGGCGAAAGTCGATGGCCTCCGCGTCGCCCAGCCGGCCGCTCTCAACCCCGACGGCACGCAGAAGACGGGCTACAACGTCTCCGGCTATTTCAACAACTTCAACGCCGAAAAGCTCTCGATGCAGCTCAACCTCAACACCGAACGAGGGCAGGAGCTCGCCTACCGCCTCATCGAGAAGTCCGACATCTTCCTCTCGAACTTCACCCTCCGCGTCATCGAGAAATGGAACCTGCGCTACGAGCAGATCCGGAACGTGAACCCGCGCATCATCGCCGCGTATGCGCCGATGCAGGGCCTGACTGGACCTCACCGTCACTTCCTGGGCTTCGGCGCGGTTCTCACGCCCATCACCGGCTTCTGCGAACTCTCCGGCTATCCCTGGCGGAATCCGTTCGGCGTCGGCACCAACTACCCGGACTACGTCATCAATCCCGGACACACAGTCACGGCCGTGCTTGCCGCGCTCCGCTACCGCAACCGCACCGGCGAAGGGCAGCTCGTCGAGCTCTCGCAGCTCGAATCGACCGCAAGCACGCTCGGCACGGCCATCGCGGACTACACCGTGAACGGCCACAGCCAGACGCGCGCCGGCAACCGCCATCCGCTCGCTGCGCCCCACGGTGCCTTCCGTTGCGCCGACGACCCGGAGTCGGTGAACTCGCCCGACCGCTGGGTCGTCATCGCCTGCTTCGAAGAGCAGCAGTGGATCGACACCTGCCGCCTGCTGGGCCACCCGGAAGCCGCCACCGACCCGCGCTTCGCCACCCTCGCCGCCCGCAAATCGAACGAGGATGCGCTCGAAGCGGAGATTGGCGCATGGACGCGCGACATGCCCGCCACCGGCGTCATGGACCTCCTCCAGTCCGCGGGTATCCCCTGCGGTATCGTCCAGAACGCGCAGGACATGCTCGAACGCGACCCGCATATGCTCGCACGGGGCTACTACCAGTACATGGACCATCCGGAGACCGGCCGCGCCGCCTACGACGGCCCCGCAGCCGTCCTTTCGCGCACCCCCGGGTACCACGCCCGACCCGCGCCGCTCCTTGGCGAACATACGATGGACGTCTGCGAGCGCATTCTCGGCCTCTCGATGGACGAGATCGCCGACCTCCTGGCCGACGGCATCCTCGTCTAGGCCGGGACCGGCTGGGCGCAGCCGATGATCTCGTTTACATCCGCTACGCCGTTCGCCTCGAGCCAGGCGGTCATGCCCTCGAGGACATCGAGCAGGGCGCGCGGGTTGAAGAAGCTCGCCGTGCCCACCTGGACCGCGGTGGCGCCGGCCATCAGGAACTCGACCGCGTCTTCGCCGGTGGAGATGCCGCCGCAGCCGATCACCGGGATGCGGACCGCCTGCGCGACGTCGTAGACCATTCGCAGGGCGATCGGCTTGATCGCGGGGCCGCTGAGCCCGCCCTTGGCGCGCGGCAACACCGGGCGGCGCTTGTTCAGGTCGATCGCGAGCCCTACGACGGTGTTGATGGCGCAGATGGCACTGGCGCCTTCGTCGGCGCAGGCCCGCGCGAGGAGTTGCGGGTCCGTCACGTTCGGCGTGAGCTTCACGATGACTGGCAGGTCGGTGTGGCGGACGGCGGCGCGCGTGGCCCGTGCCGCGGCGGCCGGGTCCTGGCCGATCTCCATCCCCCCCACGTCGACATTGGGACAGCTGATGTTGAGTTCGAGGGCCGCAATCCCCGGGATGCCGTCCAGCATGGCGGCCATCTCCCCGAATTCGTCCACGGTATCGGCAGCCAGGTTCACGATGACGGGCGTCGTCCAGCGCGTCCATGCGGGCGCCAGTTCATCGATGACTTCGTGGATGCCGACGTTCTGGAGGCCGATGGAGTTGAGCATCCCGCCCGGCGTCTCGGCGACGCGCGGCTGGCGGTTTCCCGCCCTCGGCGCCATCGTCACGCCCTTGCTCACGACCGCGCCGAGCGCGTTGATGTCGAAGTGCTTGGCGAACTCGAATCCCCAGCTAAACGTGCCCGAGGCGGGCATCACAGGGTTGGCGAGCGAAAGCCCGGTCTTGTGTCCCGGCGCGAGGTCAACATCGAGTCGTGGCGGCATAGCGCTGATTGTACGGCACCTTTTGCGGCAAGCGGTCAGACGGGAGGTAGCGTCCTTGTCGGCCCGCCAACGGCAGTTGTTGGTTTCCCTGCCACTCTCCTCTGCTACGTCCGGTCTTCCGAACGGATTCTGGAAGGGTGATGACGCGATCTCTCGTCACAAACCTGTCATTGGGGGGCCCTAAGGGCCTGTTTTTTTGTTTCGCGAGCGATTTAAGCAGATTTGGGAGGTTCGCAGCGATCACGGTTCAAAGGTCGAGGATCAAGTCACGGCCAGCGAAACGGCCGGGCATTGCTGCCCGGCCGTTCGGCTTTCTCGTGCGGCGTGGAGTCAGTTGGAAGCCGACGTGCGGCGGCCGCGGCTGCGGGAACCGTTGAGGGAGAAGCTGTCGCTATCCCAGAGCATGTCTTCGGTGGAGTTTCGGAAGGCCCGGGCCTGGCCGCAGAGCTTGCAGCGGCCGCCGCTGACTGCCCCGTTCGGCGTTTCGATTACCCAGTGGTGCTGGCAGTCTGTGTCCGTCCCCGCCTCGTGCATCGCATCTGTGTGCGTCATTGTGTACCTCATTCGGAGTTCGCTTACCGTTCGGTAGATCGTAGCATACCGGGCGGTTGCAGGAACCACGCTACCTGGCCCGCAAGCAAGCGGACGTAAACCGTTTGCCTTGAGCGGCGGGAAGGGGCTACGCTCTTATTGGAATCTTTCTCCTTCACGCATGTCCGCGGCAGGCACAGTTGGCCGCCGCTCGCACGCCAGGCAGCCACATACGCGCGCCGGCCTTCCCCGGGAATGCACCAGACGGAGACCCGGTTCGGATACCCAGCTGAAAGGGCGTATCGCACCCTATGAGTGCAGCAACCGCGGTCAGCCACGACGAAGTCATGGCAGCGCTCGCGACCGTCAACGATCCCGAACTCCACGCCTCCATCGTCCGTCTCGGCATGGTCAAGGACCTCAAGGTTGAAGGCGCTGCCGTCACCCTGCAGGTCGAACTCACCACGCCCGCATGCCCGCTGAAGGATAGGATTGAAGGGGACATCCGCGCAGTGCTCGAGCCGCTCGGAGTCGAAGACCTGGTCATCACGTGGGGCGCAAACGTCCGCGCGAGCCTCCCGAAAGAGGGCCAGAAGCCCATCCCGGGAGTGCGCAACCTGATCGCGGTCGCCAGCAACAAGGGGGGCGTTGGCAAATCGACGGTGGCCAGCAACCTCGCCGTTTCGCTGGCGAAGTCCGGCGCCAGGGTTGGGCTCGTCGACGCCGACATCACCGGCCCGAACTTGCCGACGATGTTTGGATTGCCCCAGGGGCTGCAGGCAGGCAGCACAGAGGGCCTTCGCCCGGTGGAGCGCTATGGCGTGCAGGTTGTCTCCATCGGTTTCTTGCTCCCGAAGGGAACGCCGGTGGTGTGGCGTGGCCCCATGATCGGGAGCGCAGTGCGGCAGCTGCTGCACGATGTTCCGTGGAACGAACTGGACTACCTCATCATCGACCTCCCCCCCGGGACGAGCGACGCGTCGATGAGCATGGCCCAGGATGCGCCCATCGCCGGGGCCGTCATCGTTTCCACACCCCAGGACGTGTCTGTCGAAGATGCGATGAAGGCTGTAGCCATGTTCGAAAAGCTCGATGTGCCTGTGTTCGGCATGATCGAAAACATGAGCTACTTCGTGGCGCCGGATACGGGGACGCGCTACGACATCTTCGGGCACGGTGGCGCCCAGAAGGCAACCGAAGAACTGGGAATCGACTTCCTCGGCGAGATACCTATCGAACCGGCGGTGCGAGAAGGCGCCGACCGGGGCATTCCCGTGGCCTACGGCCACCCGGAATCCGAATCCGCGAAAGCAATGGAGCGCATCGCAGGCAATGTCGCGGCCCGCATCAGCGTGCTCCAGCGCATGGGCGCCTGAAACACGACGGTAAGTCACAAAAGAATCGATGGTTCTGAACATTTTTCCAAGACGACGAGAACCGGCCACAGTGCCGGCCCCCGAACCGGAAGTCACACTTCCTGAGCCGAGCGCAGAGGCACTCGAAGAAGCAACGAAGCGTCCCACACGCCGCGGAACCCGCGGTGGCAGAGGCCGTAAGCGCCCCGGTGAGGGCGAAATAACTGCCGAGACGGTCGCAGAGCCGGTGATTGGCGCGGTCGAAGTGCCCGAAAAGGCACCACGCACCCGCAGGCCGCGGGCAACGGCCGCCGTCGAGGCGTCCGCAGATGTGGACGCTGAAACCCCACCGGCGCCAGTCGCACGCGCCGCGCGCATCCGCACGCCTCGCGTTGCCGCGGATTCGGCCGTAAGCGCCGCAGCTGCTCCGGCCGCCGACAGCGCAGCCATCCTCCGCGCTATCGAACTCCAGGGCCGCCAGATCGAGCAGCTGGCACGTGGCCAGGAAGATGGCGGGCGCCGCGGCGCCGCGGCAAACGGCGCTCAGTCGGCGACCCTTCCCAGGGTCGGCGTCTTCGTCGATGCCGCGAATGTTGAACTTGCCTGCGACCGGCTGCGAGCACGATTCGACTGGGGCAAGATCCTGGCGATGCTCACCAGGGATCGCCAGCTCGTCCGCGCCATCTCCTACGCACCCGTCCACGAAGACGTGGGCGTGAGCCTCGAGACCCAGCGCTTCGCCGAACCGTTCCTCGGGCGCGGGTACAAAGTGGTCACCAAGCCGCTGAAGCGCTTCCAGGACGGCTCTGTCAAAGCGAACGTCGACGTCGAAATGGCGATTGACATCGTCGAGATGGTCGACCGGCTGGACATCGTCTGCCTGGTCTCCGGAGATGGCGACTTCCAGTACCTGGTGGAGGCCATCCAGCGGAAGGGCGTGCGCGTCGAAGTCGTTGCCGTTGGCGCAAGCACCGCGACGAACCTGAAGAACGCCGCCGACCTCTACATCGATCTGGCGCAGAAACTGGCGCAGATTCGCGCTTGAATTAGCACCACCAGAACGCCAGGGAGAAGTGGAGTCGGCTACTCCGCAATCTCCCTGGCGTTCGTGGTGGGTTTCTACCGGCGGCGAACACCCGGCGTTGTGTTACGATTCGATCACTTCGGCCGGAGGATGCGCACTTGGGCGTAATCATCAGCGTCATCGTTATCGCAGTTGTCATCCTGGGCATCGTTTTCTGGATCATCGGGATGTACAACGGGCTCGCCCGTGCGCGGCTTCGCGTCAAAGAGGCATGGTCCGGCATCGATGTTCAGCTGAAGCGCCGCTCCAGCCTCATCCCGAACCTCGTCGAAACGGTCAAGGGCTATGCATCGCACGAACGCGAAGTGCTGGAGGCGGTCACGAGGGCTCGCGCTCAACTCGACACGGCGCGCGAATCCGGCCACCCGGCTGATGCAGCCCGCGCAGACAACATCCTGCAAGGCACGCTCCGCTCGCTCTTCGCGGTCGCGGAAGCTTACCCGGACCTGAAGGCGAACCAGAACTTCCTGGAACTTCAACGCGAACTGACCGACACCGAAGACAAGATCGCTTATGCGCGTCAGTTCTATAACACGAACGTCGGCAATTACAACGAGCGGATTGTGACGATTCCCAGTTCCATCATCGCCGGCATGTTCAACTTCCAGCCGGAAGAGTTCTATGAGGCGGAAGAGTCCGCGCGAGAAGATGTGAAAGTGAGCTTCGCCTAGCCCTTGGCCGCCGCTGACATTCTTCGCACCGGCAACAGGGCAGAGACGCACGGGAGGCGCGCGCGCGGCGGCTTTCGCGTTCCCGCGCAGTGAGCTTCGAAGCCGTCCCCGGCTCGGTACTCGTCTACGACCGCATCGGCGCCAACAAGCGTGAGACGTGGCTGCTGATGGCGCTCTTCGTAGCGCTCATCGGCGGGCTTGTGGCGATCCTGCTGCTGGCCTTCGGCGTGCCCACCGCACAGATGCCCGGTTTCCTTGGCATCACCGGCATCATCCTCATCGTCTATGCGCTGTTCAGCTACCTGGCCTCCACAGGCGTGGTGCTTTCGATTTCGGGCGCCCATGAGGTGACGAAGGAGGAGGAGTGGGAGTTCGTCCGCCGGGTCGAGAACCTGTGCATTGGCGCCGGACTGCCCATGCCGAAGACATGGGTACTGGAAGACAGCGCACCGAATGCGTTCGCGACAGGCACCGACCCGACGAAGTCGCACGTGGTCGTCACCCGTGGCCTGCTGGACAAGCTGGAGCCCGCCGAACTCGAAGGGGTGCTGGCGCACGAGCTTTCGCACATCGGCAACTACGATATTCGCGTCATGACGGTGGTAACGATCCTGGTCGGGATGGTGGCCCTTATCTCAGATTTCGCCATGCGTTTCGCGTTCTATGGCGGAGGGCGGCGGCGCAACAGCGGCCGGGACAAAGGCGGCGGCGCAGCGACAATCATCATCATCGTGATCGCCATTATCGCGGCCATTCTCGCGCCGCTCGTAGCACAGGTCATTCGCTTTGCCGTGAGCAGGAAGCGCGAATACCTGGCGGACGCGAGCGGAGCGCTGCTCTGCCGTAATCCCGAGGCGCTGGCCTCGGCGCTCGAGAAGATCGCGATGGATCCCGAGCCGCTCGAGGCCGCGAACAAGGCCACCGCCCACCTCTACATTTCGAACCCCCTCAAGGAACATGCCAGCTTCCTCAACAACATGTTCAACACCCATCCCCCGGTTGAGGACCGCATTCGCCTGCTCCGCAGCATGTGAGGCCGCCGCGCAGCCCGCGCGAGCGGCGTATAGTGAGAACCGCGGCGCACACACCGCGGAGGCGCATCGATGGCAACCAGGAGCGAAGCGATCGGCGAGTTGGAGCGCCTCCACGACAAATTCCGCGGGATGATCGCCTCCCTCCCCGAGAGCGCCTACGACGAGATCTGGCTCGGCACCTGGGGGCTTCCACAGTTGCTGGCCCATATGTCTGGCTGGTTCAAAGAGATGACCTACGCAATGGAGAGGGTCGGCAGGGGCGAGCGCCCCGTGCCGGAAGGCGTGAGCTATGCCGACGGGGATGCCTGGAACGCGAAGTTCGTCTCCACGGCGACCCCGGGCATCCACTCCCTGGCCGTGTTTGACGCCTACTACAAGCGCTACGTGGCCGCCGCCCGGCAGCTGAGCGAAGACCGCTTCGGGGTGGACGAGACCGGCGGGCGGCCGCTCATCGGCAACCGCTTGTTGCAGGCTTCCGGCATCGGACATTTCGAAGAGCATCTGCCGGAAGTCGAAAGATGGCTTGCCGCCCGGGCGGGACGCTGAGAATCACCGGACGCGCGGTGTACTACACTTTGGTGCGGTGAGTGCCATCGAACTCCCCCTCTTTCCACTGCGCACGGTGCTGTTTCCGGGAGCAGATTTGCCCCTGCGCATCTTCGAGCCCCGCTACAAGGCCATGACCCGGGAGCTGTTGGAGTCCGGAGGCTCGTTCGGTGTTCTGCTGATTCGAACCGGCAAAGAGGTGGGGGGCGAAGCGGTTCCGCACGATGTCGGGACCACGGCCCTCATCGAAGACGCCCGCGAAATGGTCGGCGGCAGGTTCTCGCTTTCAACCCGCGGCGTTCAACGCTTTCGAGTCCTGCGTATGCTGGAGCCGCGGCCGTACCCCTACGGCGTGGTCGAACTCATCGACGACACGAACTATGAGACGGACAGGCGTCTCACGAGCGCGATGGAGACGGTGCGGGCGACCTTCCCGGTCTATTTCCGGATGGCGCTCTCGCTGACAGACCAGTGGGCCCGTGGCCTTTCGCTGCCGAAGCACCCACACGACCTGGTCAACTTCCTCGCGCCGTGGCTGCAAGTCGACGAAGAGGTGCGCCAGCGGCTCCTCGAACTCGAGTCAGCCTCAGACCGCGTCGCGCACCTGGCGGAGGTCATCGACGACCTGCTCGCGAGGACGCGCGGGGAAGTCATCGAACACCGGCGCAACAAGTTCGATGCCTTTGGCACCCGGAACTGAGACGCTACCGGCCCCGGCGAAGCGGGCGGCTCTCAATGTACTTCGCGATCGCCTCGGCCGCCCGGCGACCGTCGGCAAGCGCCGTGACCACCAGGTCGGCGCCGTTGACGTTGTCGCCACCCGCGAAGACGCCCTGGCGAGACGTCTGGCCGCTGCCGTCGATCTGGATGAGCGCCTTGCGGTCCGCTTTGAGACCGTTGGTGGTTTGGGGCACCAGCGGGTCGGCTCCATAGCCGATAGCGATCGCAACGGTGTCGGCCGGGATGATGTACTCGCTGCCTTTGATCGGCTTGGGCGAACGGCGGCCGCTGGCATCCGGTTCGCCCAGCTCCATCTTCTGGAGTTCGACCGCGGCCACCTTACCGTCTTCTCCGATGATGCGAGTGGGCAGCGTAAGCATGGCGAACTCGACGCCTTCTTCGCGTGCGTTCTTGCGCTCTTCTCCGCGCCCGAGCATCTCCGCTTCTGTCCGCCGGTAGACCAGCGTCACCTTCTCGGCGCCGAGGCGCACCGCCGTGCGCACACAGTCCATGGACGTATCACCGCCGCCGATGACCACGACATTGCGTGGCTGCGGCAGAGGGTCTCGTAGGTGTTGCGGGAGCTGGTCGGGCGTCAGATTGCCGCGCACCAGGAAGTCAGTGGCCTTGTGGACGCCCTCGAGCTTTTCGCCTTCGATTTCCATCTCGTTTCCAACTCCGGCCCCGGTGCCGACGAAGACGGCGTCATATTCGTGTTCGAGCATCTCGTCGATGGTGATGTCTTTCCCGACGTAGGTGTTGCAGACGAACTTCACGCCGAGTGCTTCGAGGTGCGCGATGTACTCATCGACAATGCTCTTGCGCATCTTGAAGTTAGGAATGCCGTAGACGAGGACGCCGCCCGGTTCCGGCCAGAACTCGTAGACGGTGCAGCCGTGGCCCATCATTGCCAGTTGCTCGGCTACGGCCAGGCCCGCCGGGCCGGAACCGACGACCGCCACATTCCGGCCCGTGGGTTCCGGGAGATAGCGCGGCATCGGGTACCCGGAGAGCTCCTGCCGCTGAAAGTCGGTGCAAAAGGCCTCCAGCTTGCCAATGGTCACCGGTGGCTCGGACTTTCCGTCCGGGCGGATCGCGAAGCCAACGACGCAGGCGCCTTCGCACAGCTTCTCCTGCGGGCAGAGGCGGCCGCACATCTCGGGAAGGTTGCTCGTCTCCCGGAACTTGTCCGCAGCCCCAAGGATGTCCCCGATTTCCAGCAACGCAAACGCGCCAGGGATGTCATTCGATACCGGGCAGGCTTCCTGGCAGGGCGCGGAGGGGCATTGGATACACCGCGAGGCTTCGATCTTCGCCGCATTGAGGTCGAAGCCCAGGTAGGTCTCGTCGAAGTTGCGCTTGCGTTCTTCGGCGTCTTGCTTGGGGACCGGTTGCACGCCGACGGCCAGGCGGCGGTGAACGAGATGCGTCATAGAAAGTGAATTGGCGTCCACGCGCAGGCGCGTTCGCCATGCTCCAGTCTGAGTGTGCAGGGGATCGTAGCCTCTCGGCTGCCGGTGTCAACGGAAGGCCACAACGCCCCGTCCCCATCGGGGAGGCCCGAACTCACGCGGACCATGGTTGTCCCGGCCCCTGCGCCTGGAATTCGCGGTCGGCGCGCTTGCCCCGGTAGACGCGCATATCGATAGCGCGCCAGGTGCGGGGAGTGATTCGGAACAGCATCCGCGGTTCGGTGCGCATGTTCGCGAAGAACTTTTCGAGGCGCTCGGCGTTGGCGGGGTCGCCACGGCCGACGTACTTCTCTGCGAGGCGCCGGGAAATGGGCCAAATGTCGGATGCAGGGAGCGTGAGCGCTTCCGCTTCGCCGTCGATGCCGATGTGGCCGCTCATGGGCGCGCCGGTCTCGATGCAAAGCGATGTGCGCGGATCCCGCATGAGCTGTTTACACCAGACGCGGTTCGTGGTGCCGGTCACCCAGAACATGCCATCCTCATGGAGCCACCACACGGGAACGGTGTAGGGAGCCCCGTTGTTCCGCAGCGTGGCAATCACTCCCACGAAGGGCTGTTCGAGGAATGCGGCGAGGTAGTCGGCATCCATGCGTGGCAAGGTCGTCTCCAGTGCGGCTGGCCCAGGCCATCCGGATCAGCGTGCTGCGTCGAATGCAGTGCCAGTGAGTTCGTACCGCGGCGGAACGGACCAGTCGCCCGTAGCCGGGTTCTCCTGCGCACGGATCTCCGCCCTGCTCTTTTCGGCCTCGAGTTTCCTGGCCTGTTTGATGACGGCGTCGCGCTGCTTCGCGTGTTCGATATCTCGGGCGACCCTCGCGGCGTTGGGTCGCCGGGGCTTGCCGGGATACACTTTCAGGCGCCCTTCGGTCTCGAGCTGCCGAAGGTGAACGCGCACGTTGTTGTCCGCCGCGCGGCGCAGGCGCTTGTTAATGTCAGGGTAGAGCTGAAGCATGATGTCCCAGCTGCTCAGCGCCCCGCCCCCTTCGAGCACACCGAGAATCTGGTGTTCGCGCATGTTGCGGTGCTTCACGTACGACTCGAGGCGTTCGCGCGGGTCGTGAACCAGCGGACCGTGCCCGGGGC
>CAYYSD010000028.1:0-26560 GCA_964474285.1 uncultured Anaerolineaceae bacterium
TGATGTGGCGCAGTTGGCGCAGGCCCTCTCGGTCCTCATCGAGCCACTCGCGCAAGCGCGGCCACTCCCGGATGAGCGCCTCGTGAGCCACCTCCACAGTGTCCGCGTCCGTGGTGACGAGACGCGCATCCGCGAGCCGTTGAACGAGCGCGAGCATGTCGACTCGCGAGTTTCCTGACGGTTGGAGTTCGGCGAACTGTACGCGCCTGCGGGTGTCCTCCACGCCGTTGCCGAACTCGGTGAGCCGAACGAACAGGCTGCGACAGGCGACCTGCTCCTCCGCATCGAACTGGGCGTAGACGCGCTCCGCGGTGAGCGCGATCGCGGCACGGGCGCCTCCCGTGTCGATGTACGCGTCGAGCGTCATGCCGAGGCTCACGTGGCGGCGCCGCCACGTCTCGCGGAGTACATGGGCGAGCAGGGGCAGTGCGCTCGGAGCGTCTCCGATGTCCGACAGGATCCGTTCGCTTAGACCGGCTTCCATCAGCACGCCGGCACCGAAGGCCGGGCCTTCGATCGCCGCCCGCAACTCATCGCGCGTCGGCGGGCCGAGGAGCATGTGGTTGGCGGCAAGCGCCTGGGCGAAGCCCGGAAAGGCGGCACATTCGCCATAGAAGTCCGCACGCAAGACCGGGATCAGCGTCAGGCGGCCTTCCGGCATTTCCGCGGCCAGCAGGAGCAGATCCACGAACTGGCGCTGAGCCTGCCGGTCCCGGCACATGCTGAACAGCTCTTCGAACTGATCCACCACGAGGACAACGTGCGCGGACGCCGGCCGCATCGTGAGCATCTGCCGCACGGCAAGGTCCAGCGCGCGGATATCAGACTCGAGGTCGTGCAGGATAGGCAAGGGGAGTGTTCGGCTGGCCGTGGCGATCTGTGCAGCCAGTTCTGCCAGGGGCTGCGTGCCCGGCGTCATCGTGAGAAACGTCCAATCCTTGCTCCCTTCCAGCGCTCCGCCCTGGAGCGCAGGCAGGATGCCCGCCCGCACAAGCGACGACTTCCCGCTTCCCGAGGCTCCCACGACTCCCAGGATCCTGTTCGTTCCCAGTCGTTCGACCGCGGCCCGCACGACCGTTTCACGCCCGAAGAACCGTTCTGCATCGCCGGCTTCGAACGCTCGGAGGCCCGGATACGGCTCCCCACCGGCCGGCTGTTCAAGATCCCGCGATACAGCGCGAACGGGCGCCCTCGCCAGCACCGCCCGCGCCACGACGGATGCTTCGGTGCGGTTCGCGCATTCGAGCTTCTCGAGGATGTTGTGCACATGGCGCTCGGCCGTGGAGACCGTAATGACCAGCTGCTCGGCGATCTGCCGGTTCGTGCGGCCCGCCGCGATCAGCGCCAACACCTCGCGCTCGCGCTGCGTCAGCTGACGAACGCGATCTTCGGGATCCTCCGGCCAGGGTGCTTCCGCCGGTTGACCCGGCTGTGTGATTTGCGCCATTCAGCTTCGGGGCAGTCTACGCCTCCCGCCACTGATTCCGCATACATGGTTTCGTGTATAGCGTCTCCACACCTACATGGTGGAGAGATCCACGGACTCCTGGATGGAAGGCCCACCGCCGCACGCGAGACTCGCCGGGTCCGGCACTGAGCTGCCGAGATCACTTACTGGCGGTATCTATGTCTATCAAGTCCCTGACCAGGCTCGGCCTCGTCGCTCTGGTGGCGATGGCGGGCATCATCACCCTTGCCGGTCCCGGAACTCCGGGTTTCGCAGCCAACTCCAACGGGCACAACGTTCCCCATCGCTCGTTCTTCTCCGAGGTGCTGGCGGCGGCCACCGAGACCACCGGCCATGTCTCCGGCGGAGGCAAAGCCACGATGACCTACGACGCTTGCGTCCAGACCGCCTGGTTCAGCGACCTGGTGGGAACCGGTCTCGGTGAGCGGCCGGGGTGCTCGACAACCGAGCAATCCGTCGTCAGCTTCAATGTGCACGCGAAGGTACAGGCTGATGGCAGCGCAGTTGGTCACGTCCGCATCGACATCAACGGTCAGTGGGTAAAGGACTCCTGGTACGGCATCCCCCAGGAATCCATCGCGCGGCAGGTTGTCCTTCTGGCCGAAATCGTGGAAGGCGAGCCCCTGCCCGACGGCGGGATCGTCCTCCGGGGGCTCACCCAGGAGTACGACTTCGACAACTGGCGTAACGTCCTCTTCAGCGCCTGCGACAATCAGCCGTACTGCAACGAACCTCGCACACCGTTCGAACTCAGAATGGGCGGAAGCCTCGGAGTGGGGGGCATGTCGCTCGACTGGTGCGAATACCCCGGACCCTACGCCCTCAAAGTGAAGTCCGGGAATTTCAACATCAATACGGGCAGCCAGGCCTCGCCTCTCCAGTCTGCCGAGTTCGCCCAATCCGAAGGCGCCGCCAGCGGTTGCCGCCAGTAACGGCCGCGGGCGCGATGATTGGGACGGGTGGTCACACGACCACCCGCCCCGATCAAGCGGTCCCGCGGCACCCGGCAAAGCCCTCGGTGACGCCGGAACGCTCCCCCGGTCGCCGAGGGCTTTCCGCGCCAGGCCGGTATGCGCCGGCCGTATACTCCACCCATGCGAACGGTGATCGACTGGCTCCTCGAACCCGACGCCGAAAACCCGGGCGTGCGCTACTTCGCGCTCCAGCAGTTGCTCGACCGCACGCCGGATGACCCGGACGTTTGCGTCGCTCGCGAGGAGGTCATGCGGACGGGACCTGTGCCGGCTATCCTTGCGGCGCAACAGCCGGAGGGGTACTGGGAGAAGCCTGGCCCGGGTTACGCGACGAAGTACCGCGGAACCGTCTGGCAGCTGATCTTGCTCGGGGAACTCGGGGCGGACGGCAGCCACCCGCGAGTGCGGGCGGCCTGCGACTACGTTCTCGCGCACTCGCAGACGGAAAGCGGGGGGTTCGGAGCATCCGGCAGCCACCTGACACGCCGCCCGCCGCCTTCGAGCGCACTGCATTGCCTGAACGGGAACCTGCTTCATGCGCTCATTCGTCTTGGGCGGCTGAGCGACCCGGGGGTGCGGGACGCGGTCGCGTGGGAGACGAAGGCGATCACCGGTTCAGACCCGGACTTCACCTACTACCGTTCGGGGACGAGCGGCCCGGTCTTCGGGTGTGCTGCCAACGCGCAGCAGCCCTGTGGATGGGGTGCTGCGAAGGCCCTCCGCGCGCTGGCGGCCATCCCTCCGGCAGCGCGGGATGCGGAGACGGACCACGCGCTGGCCATCGGAGCGCAGTTCCTGCTGAGCCGCGACCCGGCTGTGGCGGACTACCCGTCTTCGGGCAATGTCAGTGGGACGTGGTTCCGCTTCGGGTTTCCGATGAGCTATTGGAGTGATGTGCTGGAGGTCACGGAGGTCCTCGTGGACCTTGGTTTTGGGGCCGATGCCCGGCTGGACCACGCCTTTGCGTTCATCCTCGGGAAACGGGGCGCCACCGGTCTTTGGCCGCTCGAGAACACGCTCAACGGTAAAACCTGGTCCGGGATCGAGGCGAAGGGCAAGCCGAGCAAGTGGGTCACGCTGCGGGCCGTTCGAACGCTCCGGAAGGCCGGACGATTGCCGCAAGACATCGCCGCTGAGCTCGCGAGCTACCCGCCCGGCTGACTTCAATAGACTACGATCGTCACTTCGGATGTCTGGATGGTTTGCTTATCGATGTTGGATTGAATCCTGATGACCTCAGGCGAGCTGAAAAAGTATGAGGTGTAGATGGCGTCGCTTCCGAGGGGGCGCCCCTGGAGCACGATGTAGCGGCTCTGGACGTTGAAACCAAAGTCGACCAGGCATCGGCCCGAGCCCCAGTCCGACACAGTGATAGGGGCGCCAGCATAGGTGGTGAACGACCGCGCGATCGTGGGTGGCTGTATTCCTCCGCAGCCGCTGACAACGACCAACGCTTTGGGAAGGCCGAACGCGGAGAAGGGCTGAGCAAGGCCGCCAGCACCGGCCTGGAAGAGCACCGTCCCGTCGCGATCCTGGACCTGGAACTCGCCGGTTTCAGCGGGGTCCACGCCCGTCCGGGCAACCACCGAGTCGTTCGCCTGGAGCACGAGGTCGCTGGACGGGAGCGCGGGGTCCGACGAGAGGCGGCCTGTGTCGGCGGGGGAAGGACCGTTGCCCCCGAGAACAATGTCGGGCGTGCCACTTGAGGCGCTCTTTGCGAAAAGCCCGGGGCCAGTGCCGGTGTTCTCGAGCGTGAGAGTGGACCCGGCGTGTGCGCCACGCACCACCGCGCCGGGCCGCAGCGAATGGGCGTAGGGGGCCACCCCGATGGGTTGACGCGCGAGTGCTTCCGGACCGGCTCCGCAGTCGACAGTCACCTCGATCCAGCGCGCCTGGCCGGTGAAGGCGCTGTCGCCGAAGTCAATCAGGGCCGCGAAGAGACCAGCGTCGACGTTCAGGGTTGAGGAGTCGGTAGCGAGGGGCGCGCCGCCGGATTCGACATCGAACAAGGCGAACGTGAAGTCACAGCTGCCATCGACGGGCCCGTTCGCATCGCGGAGCTGTCCCTGGTACGTGAAGGCACTGCCGAGGCTCGCGCGAGGTCCCGTAGCGCCCCGGTCATCGGCCTTCGCACCGAGCGCCGCGAACAAGCCGCAGGCGAGCAGCAGCGAGAGCGCCGTCTGAGCGGCGAACCAGCCAATACGAGACATGTCCGGCTCCCTGAAGTGGATAGCCGGAGCATACGTTGCGCCCGTACCTCCGTCGCCCAAGGCGATCAGCGGTTCTTGAGGGCGGTCTCCATGCGGCTGAGGCCTTCTTCGAGCAGCGTGCGGGGACAGCCGAAGTTCATCCGCACAAAACCTTTGCCGGGCGGCCCGAAGTTGGCGCCTTCGCCCAAACCAACGCGCGCGTGCTCCAGGAACCAGGCGAACGGCTCGTTGCCGGGCAACCCCAGGTCGTTGCAGTCGAGCCAGGCGAGGTAGGTGCCCTCGGCCGGGTAGATGCGCACGCCCGGCATGCGTTCGCGGACGAAGTCGACCAGGTAGTCGCGGTTCGCGGTCAGGTAGTTCGTTAGCGCCACGAGCCAGTCGTCGCAGTCACGGTACGCCGCCGTCATAGCCGTGTAACCGAAGAGGTTGACCGCGCCGACGAGGCCGCCCTTCGCACCCTCGAACTTCGCCCGCAACTCGGCGTTTGGAACGATGGCCACCGAGGCCTTCAGGCCGGCGAGGTTGAAGGTCTTGCTTGGCGCCATGAGTGTGATCGTCCTTGCCTCGATTTCGGGCGAGAGACTGGCGATCGGCGTATGGACGTTCCCGTCGAGCATCAGGTCGCAGTGGATCTCGTCGGAGATGATCCAGGCGTCGTGGGCAAGGCAGATCTCGGCCATGCGGCGGAGCTCGTCGCGCGAAAAGACCCGCCCCACGGGGTTGTGCGGGTTGCAGAGAACGAACGCCCGCGTGGAGACGTCGAAGGCCGCTTCGAAGCTCGGCCAGTCGATTTCGTAGCGCCCCGAATCGCCACGCACCAGGAAGGCGTCGTGGCGGACAAGGCCGTGGTGGTTGTAGGAGTTCAGAATCGGGCCGTACGAAGGTAGCTGGACGACGACGCTTTCGCCGGGATTGGTCAACGCGCGCAGACCCATGTTGAAGCCGGGAACGACTCCGGGGATCGGCACCAGGGCTTCGGCGGCCACCTCCCAGCCATAGCGGCGCGCGAGGCGGGGCACGAACGCCTCGTGGAAAGCCTCACCCGCGCGGGTGTAGCCATAGAAGCCCAGCTCCACTCGCTCCCGCAGCGCACGGCGTACCGGTTCGGGCGAAGGAAAGTCCATGTCCGCCACGGGCATGGGGATCACGTCTGCCGGGAAGCGCGCCCACTTCGAGCTGTCGGTCCCGCGGCGCTCATGAACGGTGTCGAAGTCGAATTCCATGGCGCGGATACTACACAGAACCACACACGATCCGCGATGTGGAAACGAGGGCGCCAACGGATCGTCGCGTGCTAACGCTATCGGCCTGGCCGTCAAGTGGAGCGCTGGCGGCCGCCGGCAAAGAGACCCGCCGCGACGAAGGCGCCGAACGAGGCAACCGCAATCGCGCAGGTCATTGTGACCGGCCCGGGTTCGAGCAGCGTGTTGTATCCGATGCTATAGGATGCGGCCACGCCGATCTGGGTGAACCCCATGAGCGCCGACGCCAGGCCGGCCATCTGCGGGAACGGCGTGAGCGCGCTCGATCGAGCCGCGGGACCCGACATCCCCATGACGCCCGCGATGACCATCATGGGGGCGACGATAAAGCCGACGCCTTCAAAGCCCAGCAGCGCCAAAGCGGCCATGGTGCTGCTCGAAAGGCTGCCCACGGCCGCCGCCGTGACGACGATGCGCCGGGGAGTCCAATGCCCGGCGAGGCGGCGCGACACGTTGGCGCCGACCATGATGCCCAGCGCGACAAACCCAAACGTCAGTCCATAGAGACGGGCGGAAAGGCCGAGATCGTCCACGAGCACGAAGGACGACGATGAGATGAACACGAGCTGGCCGGAGAACATGAGCGCCATCAAGAGCGCGTGTCCCGCGAAGATCGGGGTCGTCCAGAGCGTCGTGTAGTTGGCGAGCATTGCGCGGGCGTTGAGAGCCTTCGCGTCCTTCTGGCTGTTCGTCTCCGGGAGCAACAACAGGTACCCTGCGGCAAGCAGGCACCCGACCGCGGTGAGCGTGACGAACACGGCGCGCCAGCCGAAGGCGTCGTGCAGGAAGCCCCCCGCGATTGGCGCGAGCATCGGCGCGAGGGCGGTGACGACGGTCATGGCGGCCATCGCTTTCAGCGCGCCCTCGCGGCGGTACACGTCAATCACGATGGCAGTCGCGATCGACGGCCCGGCGCCTCCGCCCAGCCCCTGCAGGACTCTCCCCGCGACCAGCGTCTCCACAGAGACCGCGAACAGGGCGACGAGTCCCCCGGCGATGTACACCCCGAGTCCCGCCAGGAGCACCGGCCGCCGTCCCCAGCGGTCAGAGGCGGGCCCGTAGACGAGCTGCGAGCCGGCGAATGCCAGGAGGAAGAGCGTGACCGCGAGGCTCACCGCGCCCGTCGTGGTGTTGAAGTCCTCCGCCATCTGCGGCATAGAGGGCAGGAACATGTCGGTGCTCACGGGCGCGATGGCCGTGAGCGCGATGAGCATCCCGAGCGCGGTGCGCGACTCCGGTCTCCGGTGCGAAGGGCGGGTGACCGCATCCGTCGCAGCAGTCATCGATGCGCTGGCCGGTGGTCGCTCATCATCGGAAGACAGCGTCGGGCATGCGAAGCCATCGGGATAGCCGCGAGGCTTCAGGAGCGCGGCGCCGAGTCCGAGCGTTCACGAAGCCGTCATGGTGCGGCGGCTGCCTTCGCCGCGGCTGCCTCGGCGGCCCGCCTCGCAAACTTACTCTGCTCGTTGATCCTGGCAATGAACTGTTTGCGTTCGCGGACCATGCGCCGGAAAAAGAGGCGGACCTCACTGGCCGCCACCCCACGGAACACGTCCGTCAGGCATTCGGGCAACCCCTTCCTTTTTCCGTCGTTTTCGGCTTTGCTTCACGCATGGCCATCGAGCAGCGTTACGCCGACCTTCATCCAGGTTCCGCCGCCCTCAACGCGCGCGCGAACACCGTCCTGCCCAACGGCGTCACGCACGACGCGCGCCATTTGCGGCCGTTTCCGGTCTACGTCACCCACGCAGCCGGGCCACGAAAGTGGGATGTCGATGGGAGGGAGTACGTTGACTTCGTCATGGGGCACGGAGCGCTCCTGCTCGGCCACAACCACCCGGCCGTCACCGGGGCGGCGATGGCGCAGCTGGGGCGGGGCACGCACTACGGCGCCAGCCACGAATCCGAAATCGCGTGGGCTGAACAGGTCATCCGCCTTGTGCCATCAGCGGAGGTCGTGCGGTTCACGAGCTCAGGCACCGAAGCCACGCTGATGGCCCTGCGGCTCGCACGCGCGGCAACCGGGCGGCCGGGCGTGCTCAAGTTCGAACGGCACTTTCACGGCTGGCACGATTATGTCATTGGCTCATCCACCTACGGCGGAAAGGCCCCGGCTGGCGTTCCCCAGGCCACATCGGACAGCGTCGCCGTGGTGCCGCCGGAAATGGCGGTGGTCCGCGAAACGATCGCCGGGCGGCCGGACATCGGCGCGATCATCGTGGAGGCCTCAGGCGCCTCGAGCGGCGTGATCCCGCTCGCGCCGGGTTTCCTCCGCGAACTCGGCAACTACTGCAAGCAGCAGGGCATCATCTTCATCATGGACGAAGTCGTCACAGGCTTTCGCTGGTCGCCGGGCGGAGTGCAGCAGGTCGAAGGTGTTACGCCGGACATCACGGCGCTCGCGAAGATCCTGGCCGGCGGATTCCCGGGCGGCGCGGTGGCCGGGCGGCGCGACGTAATGGAGCGGCTTGCCTTCCCCCGGCCGGGTACGGCCGCGGACAAGATCGGGCATCCCGGCACGTTCAACGCCAACCCGCTCTCCGCCTCCGCGGGCGTCGCCTGCCTGACCGAGATAGCCGGCGGTGAGCACCAGGCGCGAGCGAACAGCCGCGCGGCCCAGCTCCGCGCCGGAATGAACGACGCACTGGTCGCGAAGGGCATCAAGGGCGCTGTCTATGGGGAGTCGAGCGCCTTCAAGATCGTGCTCGGCGTCGATTGCGAACCGGTCGCGGGGGACCGCAGCCCGCACTCGCTGCCACTCCCGATGCTCTATGCGGGCACTCCGCCGGAGGTCGGAAGGCTGATGCAGCTTTCGCTCCTGAACCGGGGCGTCTACTTTTTCGGGACCGGCGGCCTGCTCAGCTCCGTCCACGAGCAGCGCGATCTCGATCAGGTGCTCGAAGCCTGGGGTGAGACGCTGGACGAGTTGCGGGCCGAAGGCGTGATCTGACTCAGCGGGGGCGGCGGGTGAGGTATCCGAGCTTCCCCGCCTCGTCTTCGAGTTCCGCCCTGAAGCGTGGATGGGCGATCTCAATCAGCATCGCCGCCCTCTCGCGAATCGTCCGCCCGTAAAGGTTCCGGGCGCCGAACTCCGTCACGACCCAGTGCACGTCTCCTCTCGTGGTGACGACGGCGGAGCCCGCCGGCAGCTGGGGGCAGATGCGGCTCACCTGCCCATCGCGCGCCGTGGACGGCATGGCGATGATCGGCAGCCCACCCACGGAGCGCGCAGCACCGCGAATGAAGTCGAGCTGGCCTCCGATGCCGCTGTAGAAGCGCGGACCAATGGAGTCGGCAACAACCTGGCCGGTAAGGTCGACGCTGAGCGCCGAGTTGATCGCGGTCATGCGCGAGTTCCGGGCGATGACGTCGACGTCGTTGGTGTGCTCAACGGGGTGCAACTCGATCGCCGGGTTATCGTCGATGAAGCGATAGAGTTCCTGGGAACCCATCGCAAAGGTCGAGACGATGACACCCGGGTGCAGGGTCTTGCGCGATCCGTTCACCGCCCCGGAGCGCACGAGGGGCAGCAGCCCATCGGAGAACATCTCTGTGTGGACGCCAAGATCGCGGTGTCCTCTGAGGGCTGCCAGGACGCCGTTGGGGATGGCCCCGATGCCCATCTGGAGCGTCGCGCCGTCTTCGATCAAGGAAGCCACGTGCCAGCCGATTGCCCTGGCCTCTTCGCTGATCTCGCCCGCCTCGTAGGTCGGCAGGCCGCCTTCCCAGGCGACTGCGAGGTCGATGGCGGAGGCCGGAAACGCGTGCCCCCGGCTCCGGGGCATGAGCGGATTGACCAGCGCGATCACCAGGCGCGCGCGCTTTGCCGCCGCCAGCGCACAATCCACGGACACCCCGAACGAGCACATGCCCGCGTCGTCCGGCGGCGTCACGTGGATCATGGCCACATCGAGGGGGAGCGGACCGTCCGGGAGGAAGAGGCCGGGGATTTCCGAAAGGAAGATCGGCGTGTAGTCGGCCCGGCCTTCCTGCACGGCCTTGCGCACGTTCGGGCCGATGAAGAGCGCATTGTGACGGAAGATGCCCTCGTACTCAGGCTCGACGTAGCTCGCCGGGCCTTCGGTATGCATGTGGACGATCTCGACCTCACGGAGATGAGCCGCCCGGGCGACGAGAGCATCGACGAGGTGGTGAGGCGTGGCGGCGCCGCCATGCAGATAGACGCGGTCGCCGCTGTGGATGGTGCTTGCTGCTTCGGCCGCCGTTACGAATCTCATTCGCACCATTCTATGGGAGACGCATGAGCGCCGAACGTTGGCCACCCGGTTGTGGCGTGTTGTTCAGTGGTCGGAGGAGATGAACGGCGCCACGACGCGGAACTTCACGCTGCTGCCGGCCAGGTACCCCGACGAGAGCGAGTACTGCCCGCCCGCGGACACGCCGGTCTGCGCCTGGCCCATCGAACCGAGCATCGTGTAACTCCCGCCCTGGCTCTCGCCTCCCCCCGCGGTGAACGCCGCGAACGAGAGGTCGAGCACCGTCGATGCCTGCCCCTGGACCGTGGCGACGAGTGCCATCCCGGCCAGCGCGCCGGCCGCCGCCGCCATCCATCCGCCACGCCGGGCCGTCATTGCTTGACCACCAGCACGTTGAAGGCCACGTTCGTCGGGATGGGGGTCGTGCCGTCCTCGGTAAAGATGGCCCACTTGTTGCGGAATGGTTCCGGTGCCGTGGCGCCCAGGTACTGGACTCCGAGCGCCGGCATGAAGCTGAACCCGGCGCCGCCTCCGGGGTTGAGGACCTGCGTGATGAACAACAGTGCGTTGGGGTCGCCGTTCGTGAGCGGATGGTCGATGACGGTATAGTTCGCGCTGGAGTTCGCAAGCGATGCCCTGTGGACGAACGCAGGCTTCGTGGCGCCGCTCACCTTGATGGCGCCGTTCTGGAGGTCGAGGGCGACTGCGCCTTCACCGGCTCCAGAGGCCTGAACGCCCGTCTTCCCGCTGAACCTGCCCCCGATACCCGTGGCGCCCGTCGACGAGCCGAGGACGCCGATGCCGCTGGCGAAGGTGGATTCGCCCTGGACGCCCGCGCCGGTACCTGAGTTCGCCCCGAGGACGGCCGGCGAATCCACGCTGCCGGCATAGGTGCGGCGCCCGGCGATGGCGACACCGGCGTCGGACTGGGTGATGGAAAAGAGCCCGGTGATCGAGGCGCTGGCGCCCGTCGCGCCAAACGGCAGGGCAACGCCCGCCTCCTTCGCGTAGAGCGCGTAGGGCACTGGCGAGACCGGTTGGCGCGGGCTCAAGACCGTGAAGTTGCCCCCTGAGCCCGGCTTCACGGCGAGTTCAACCCAGCGCTGATCGCCCTTGAAGACGTCCGCGCCGAAGTCGAGCTGCGTCGTGAAGAGGCCATTCGTGACCGTGACATCTTCGCGCGTCACCACCTGGCCGAACTGCGTGCCGCCAATCTCGGAGTCAAAAGCGATGAAGCGGAGGTCATAGACGCCGTTGGCCGGGGCGCCGGCATCCACCAGGCGGCCCTGGTAGGCAATAGATGTGGCGAGAACGGCCTTCGATATGGCCACGGAGTCGTCGTTCGAAGGCTCCTCGGAAAGCGCGCCGAACACGGGAATGGCGGCGACGCCGGCGATGACGGCGGCGGCAACAGCGATGCGAAGGTGGCGCATAGCAACGTCTCCAGGCCCGAAGCGGGACCGCCGCAAGTATAGATCAACCGATCAAGCGAATGCACCGTTTCCGGCACGGATCGACGTGTTAATGGAGCGCCGTTGACGCCGATCCGAGTCCGGGGGTACGGTCGCCATAGCTGTGTTATGCACGCGCCCATTGCCACTGAAGGGACGTCCCCATGGTCGACGAAGGGACCACGCGGGATCTGCTTGCGGATGTTCGCACGCTGCTTGCCGAAGGTAAGCGCGGTAGTCTCCTTGCGCTCGTCGCGTCCCTCCACCCGGCCGATATCGTAGAACTCGTCCTCGACCTCTCCGAACAAGACCGCCATGACCTGTTGAGCCGGCTGCCGACCGATATCGTGGGGCAGCTGTTCGAATTCGTCGAAGACGAGGAACTGCGCGATCTCATCCGCGGCGTCGGTGTCGAAGGGCTGCCCGCGGTCCTCGGCGAAGTCGAAGACGACGTGGCCGCCGACGTCATCCAACAACTCGAACCCGGCGACCAGGAAGACACGCTCGCCGCGCTCGACCGCGGCGAGGAAGTGGCCGAACTCCTCCGCTACGGCGATGAATCCGCAGGCGGCATCATGAGCCGTGGCTTCGTCGCCCTTCCAGAACACACCACGGCCCAGCAGGCGATCGACTACCTGCGCGTGCGGCGTCCCCCCGCGGATCGGGCCTACTACCTCTACGTTCTCGACGACGACCAGCGGCTGCTTGGCACCGTCAACATCCGCGACCTGATCGTCGCGCTGCCGGGCACCACGCTCGACGAAATCACCAGCCGCGACGTGCACGCCGTCACCACCGGGGTCGACCAGGAAGAGGCGGCGCGCACGCTCCAGAAGTACAACCTGTTGGCGATGCCCGTCGTCGACGCAGAAGGGCGGCTCGAAGGCGTGGTGACGGCCGACGACCTCATCGATGTCCTCCAGGAGGAAGCCACCGAGGACATGTATCGCATGGTCGGCGTTTCGAATGACGAACGCGTCTTCAGCCCGGTGCGCACCAGCGTGCGCCGGCGGGTGCCGTGGATGCTGGTCAACATCATCACCGCATTCCTCGCGGCGGCGACGGTGAGCCTCTTCGATTCGACGCTCGGGAAGGTAACCATCCTGGCGGCGCTCATGCCTGTCGTGGCCGGGCAGGGGGGCAACGCCGGGACCCAGACCGCGACGATCGCCGTCCGCAGCATCGCCCTCGGCGACCTCGAAGTGTCGGACCTGTTCCGGGCCATTCGCAAAGAGATCCTGGTCGCGATGATCAACGGCGTGATTGTGGGAGCGGCGGCGGGCGCGATTGCCTACGCCTGGCAGCAGAACGCGGCGCTTTCGGTCGTGCTGGCGGCTGCGCTCTTCCTGAACATCTGCGCCGCGACCATGGGAGGGGTGCTCATTCCGCTCGGGCTCAAGGCGGTGAAGGTAGATCCGGCACTGGCCGCCAACATCTTCGTGACCACTGTCACCGACGTGATGGGGTTCGTGTTCTTCCTCGGCCTCGCAACGTTGGCAATCAGCGCAATCCAATAGAGCGCTGCATCGGCCACCGTGGGATGTGGTGAACATGGGGCGGGCGGAGGGGATCGAACCCTCGATCTTCTGGGCCACAACCAGACGCGTTAACCACTACGCTACGCTCGCCGCAAGACGCCGATCGTAGCAAACCGCGGGCCTAACGGAAACACACCGCGAGGCTTTCCGCCGGTTATGTCGTGGACTGGGCCTCGAACTGGTCATCCTCATCGGGCAGGCGGGCAGCGCCCTGGAGCGCGGCGATGAGTTCGGCCGCTTCCTGCGACGTGATCTTGCCCAGCTCCAGCATTTCAAGGACGCGCAGTTCTTCGGCTTCGTGGCGGCGCGCCGGCTGGGTGGGGCGTGCGCCGCCGCGCTGCGGCTTGGCCGTCATAACCGGGGGTCGCTCCGGCTGCTTGCCGGGTGTACGGGCCCGGACCACCGCTTCGCCAATGCCCGTCTCGACCGTCGCGCGGGTGGGGGCATCTTCACCCGCCGAGGGATAGTCCACACGCTTCTTGCCGATGCCGCTCGATGCGCGCACGAGCACCTGCTCTCCTTCGGGGAGACGCAGCTCGACGCGGCCCATGCCCACTTCCACGCGGTAATCGCCCGCTGCGACCGCAGCGATGTCGATCAGCGAATCGCCGGTACCGGTGTTGCTGCGAACCAGGCCTGAGTGGTCGTAGACGGCTATCTTGCCCGCCCCGACGTCGACTTCCAGCGCTCCGGTCAGCGAATACGTGCGGATGTCGCCGGCGCCGCCGTTCACCTTCAACGTCCGCCCGGTGAGGTCGCGCACCTGCACTTCGCCATAGCCCAGGTCGACATCAAGGGCGTCGAAGCTGGAGGGGAGGCGCACCACCGTGGTGGCGCCCTGGCGCCGGCGGAAAAGCCAGCCGGTGGAGAGGCGTATTTCGATCCGCAGGCTGTGGCCATCGCGGGTCACTTCGACATGCGGGGGCGTGCGGCTGCCGGTCGCGATGAGGCCTGGCTGTTCGCCCTCCTCACACGCCCGAACGATCAGTTTGCCCGCGGTCTGGTGAACGCTGAAGCTGTCGATCCCGTCGACGAGGAGTTCCTGGACCGTGCTGGCACCCGAGGGGCTTTCGCCGGCGGGTTCACCGGATGAACGCGAACGGCTGCCGGAACGGCGCTCATCGCGAAGTTCATGCCGGGCCCGCCGGTCGGCATCATGCGCTTCGTGACGGAGGCGGAGCGCTTCCATGCGAAGCCGATGGGCCTCGGAACGCTTCTCCTTCCGCAACCGGTCTGCCTCCTGTCGCAGGCGCTCGGCCTCGGCCCGGGCGGCCCTTGCGGCTTCGCGGGCGCGGTTTGCTTCGTCTCGTGCGTCAACCATCGCCGGAAAGAGCTCGCAAAGCTTCCGCTGCCTGGGATGCCGTCAGGCGTCCCGCGGAAAGTTCGTCGAGGATGCGCTGGCGCCGTTCCGCTTCGCGCGGGTCTTCGCCGGCTTCGAATCCGAGCGAGACCAGGACATCGTTCAGGCGGGACACCACCGTCGGGTAGGAGATGCCGAGTTCTTCCTCGACATCCTTAATCTTGCCCCGTGCCCGCAGGAAGGTCTCGACGAAGGAGAGCTGGTCGCGATTCAAGCGGGCCAGCGGGCCCGCATCGAAGCGGCCCTCGACGGCCACGCCGCACTCCGGGCATTCGAGGCGTCGCACCTCGAGGGGGTTATCGCAACTGGGGCAAGCGCCCACGAACCGGGCCAAGCTTAGTTGACCCCCGTCTGGCGGGGGCCGGGACCAGGCCTGTCCGGCCTGTCAAATGGCTGGCCGCCACTCGCGAGACCATGGAGCAGCGCGCTCCAGTTGCGGATCTCGCGTCGCAAACGGGCCTGGGCGCTCGTCATCGCTTCCTCCCGTGGCAGCACCGCTGGCTGCATCTCAGTGCGTCACCTGGTTCGGGCCGCCAACGATGTAGTGCTGGTCGATGGGCACATCAGACGGTGCCGTCGACCAACGCTCAAGGCGTTCGGACAGACGCCGCATTCGCATCGCGAGGCCCCCGATGAGCCTGACTGCGGGCGAGGCGGGCCCGTAGCGATGATACCCCGCCGAGGCGAGTCGCGAGTCCACGAACTCCTTCATGTGGAAATCGATGTCGAGCGTGTTGAAGTCCATCATGACTGGCTCCTTCGGCCACCTGGGCGGCTTGATGAACATACTTTGCCAATCATTGTAAGTCCTGTCAATCCATGCTTTAAGAAAATCAATGTCGACCTTGATTTTCTTCAACACATCGCGAGCAGACGAGTCGCAACGACACCCGGGCCTCAACACCGTGCGAATGGGAGACGAAGGTCAGGTGAGGAGCGCGACGAGTTCGGCAGGGGAGAGGCCGGGCGCAAACGTCACGGAAACGCCGAACGGCCAGAGCGCTGTGTGGGCGGCTTCCGCCAGGGCACGCTGCCCGCCCCGCGCAGCGGCCACCGAGAGGTCGGAGCCCGGCAGATCCGCGGGCGCGAACAGGATCAGACCGGACTGCTGCCGCTCCATCAGGCGGGCAAACGCCTGGAACGCAAGAAACGGCCCGGTGAGGTTCGCCCTCAGCGAATCCGACCACTCCGACAACGACAGCTCATAGGGCGCAACGTTGCTTCCCCGTGCGTGTGCCAGGAGGAGGACATCGCAGCGCCCGAAGCTGTCCCACACCTCCTCCGCGAACGCGGCTACCGCGGTGGGCTCCGCCGATTCCATGACCCGGACGAAGTGCTCCCGGCCGATCGCCCAGATCTCGTTCGCGATGGAGTGCATCGCAAACTCGCACGGCTGGCTCGCGTCCACGGTACCGAGTGCGATGCCGGCGCCCGCCTCTGCGCAGGCCACAACCAGGGCGCGGTCCGCCTCTGTCCCTGCGCCGATGAGCGCGACGACCCTCCCGGTGAGCGGCCCGGTCATCGCAGCACCATCAACAGCATCGGGACGGTGATGGCGATCAGGACGAGGAGCGAAAGGCCAATACCAATGCTCCGCCAATCTCGCGATCGAAGAGTGCCGGAGTAGTACTTCTGCTCCCACGAGCCATCGAGCAGGTCGCGATCACGTTCGTCGGGACCCAGGTTCCTATCGTCGGACATCGCTCCCGATGTTAGCGCACGACCCTGTACCCGTCGTCGTCGTCACGTTCGAAGAGATCCCATTCGAAGCGGCGCGGAACCTGGAAGCCGCCGAGACCGAGCGATGTGGCCGTCAGGATGAACGCGATCACGCCGAGCCAATGCAGACCGTCGGTCGCGATCATGATGACGCCGGCGAGGCTCCACCAGGCGATGGCGGCGATCCCGCGCGGATTGCCGCGCGAATTGGCCACGGCGCCCGCGGTGAGGAAGGCGAAGACGGCGATCCATGCGCCATCGTGGTTGTCGTTGAGCATTACAGTGAGTCCCGTCGCGATCCACGCGGCACCGATACCGAGCCCGCCGAAATACGCGTCGCGGCGCATGAAGCTGTGGACGGTGGCGCCCGTCGCGAGCATCGCCATGACCGAGATCCACGCCGCGCCAGCGTCGCTGCCGATCGCGAGCGCGGCGCCGGCCCAGACCCCCGTGATAGCGATAAGCCGCGACAACCCGAGCCGCCGGAACGCCCCCGTGCCCACCGCGAACGTCGCGAGACCTGCAAAGATGAGCGCCCACCACGCGCCAGGCTGGAGCACGACCGCCGGGATCATCGCCGCCCAGATCGCGATGATCGACAGCAGCGAGCTGGCCTTAATCGTCATACGAGGCGGCCGAGTTCGTCGCGGACTTCCGGGCCTTCCACGCGAGCGCGGCCATCGCCGAACTTCGTGTCGCGCCACTGGAGTGCAGCCTTGAGGCCCTCTTCGCGGGAAAGCCGGCGGAATTCGGCCACCGCGGGCGAAAGGTGGGCCCGCGCATCCATTTCGGAGGCCATGCGCTGGGCCGTCCGCGCGCCCATCATCTCCAGCTGGATGTTGACGATGCGCTTGTTCGCGGCCAGGAGGTCGGTATCGATCATCGCCAGTCGATCGACGAGCTGTTCGACTTCGGCTTCGAGCATGTCCGCCGGCACCGCCTTGAGCGCGAGGCCGATCTTCGCCGCCTCCGCCCCCGTGATCGTATCGCCCGTTAGCAGGAGGCGCTTTGCCCACTGAGGGCCGCAGTGGTACATCCACATGTTGTTCGGCAAGGTGCCCTGGGCGCGGGCGGGCGGGAAACCAATGGTCGCGTCTTCGGCGACGATGACCATGTCGCACATCAGGGCGATGTCCGTGCCGCCTGCGAGGCAATACCCGTGGACCTGGGCGATGACCGGCTTGTGCATGTCGAAGATCGCCATGCGATAGCGCTGGGCGTGTTCCATGCGCCAGGCGTCATCGTCGAACGTCTGGCCGCCGCGGTATTCGGTCGGCCGGGCGCCGCCGGCGTATTCGAGCTCGTTGCTCGCACGGTTGCGGGCTGTGAGGTCGTAGCCCGCACTGAATGCCCGCCCGGCGCCCTTGATGATGACGGCATGGACGGACACATCGTTGTCAGCTTCCCAGAGCGCCTCGTTGAGTTCGCGCTGGAGATCGATCGAGAGCGCGTTGAGCTTCTCGGGCCGATTGAGCGTGATGCGGGCGCGGCCGCGGTCCGTCTCGTAGACGATGAGGTTGAAGTCTGGCATAGCTGTCCCTCCGGTTTCGGCGCATTCTAGCCACTTCGCGCATGCCTGCGAACCGGCCCGGACAACCGTTCAGGCCGTGTAGCCGAACCAGCGCTTTCGCCGCGACGTGGCGAAATCCTTCTTCTCGCTCGCGGTTTCGAGCGTGGGCGCAGTCAGGGGAGCCGTCGGGGATGGGCCCCCGAAAAAGTCGGCGTCGAGCCTCGCCACGCGCTCATCGCCGAATTCGACGTAGCAGGTCCCCGTCCCGCCGAAGGGCGCCGGCATCTCACCCCCCTTGATGCTCGCGATGATCTCCGCGGCGACCACGCGGGCGGCGTTCTCCGAAAACACCCCGGCCTTCGGCGTGCCCACGCTCGTGACATCGCCGACGGCGAAGACGTTTGGAAAGCGCGTCGCAAGAGTGCCGCGGTCCACGGGAATCCAGCCGTTCTCGGCGAGTCCCGACTCCTCCACGACGTGCGGCACACGATGCTTCGGAATCCCGAGGAACAGGTCGTAAGGCATCATCCCTCCATCGCGCAGGTGGGCGACTTTCGCCGCAGGGTCAATGCCGACAACCATCTGATCCTTCACGAACGCGATGTCGCGCTCGGCGAAGCGGTCGAGGATCGCCTTCGAACCATCGGGCGAAGGCGGAATCGGCCGGCCCCACGGTGACACGACGCTGATCTGAATGTTGTCCCGCACCCCATTCTGCGTGAACCACTGGTCAAACAGCATCGCGCCTTCACATGGCGCCGGGGGACACTTGAACGGCTCCCCGAGCACGGCGATGACGACGTGGCCGGACGTCACGGAGGGCAGCATCTCATGAAGGCGCTGCGCTCCCTCGACCGAATAGAACTCGTGGCCGCCCTGGGCGAACCCGGGCGTGGCCGCAAAGTCGTATTCGGCGCCCAGCGCCACCACGAGGACGTCGGCCTCGTAGGTACCACCGCTCGTGACCACGCGGCGCGAGACAGGGTCGATCGCCGTGATCGTCTCCTGGCGGAAAGATACGCCCGGCTTGACGATGTCACGGTAGTATCCTCGCACTTCCTCCAGGGTCTTCCAGCCAAACAGAACGTCGAACTTGTTGAACCCGAAAACGAACGCCTCGTTCCTGTCGATCAGCGTCACGTTCACATCGTCGCCGAGGGCTTCTGACAGCGTCGTGGACAGCTCCAATCCACCAAATCCAGCACCGAGGACCACAACCTTCGTACTCATACCGCAAGCATAACCGTCATGGCAGTATTGACTACGGGCCGCGGGCGCTGGCCGCGCCTGGAACTTGCTACCATGGTCCCATGCCGGGCCGATCCGACCTCCGCCGCCCGCGTGCAGCCGTCACCATGGACCTCCGCAACGGACGTCCCGCGCTCAACAGCGCCTATCTGCGTGCCATCGAAGACGCGGGAATCGCGCCCGTGCTCATCGCACCGGGCATGTCCGGCGCGAGCATCGAGACGCTGCTCGACGTGTGCGATGGCCTCATGCTCACCGGCGGCGGCGACATCGATCCCGCACGCTATGGCCGGGCCCCGCACAGCGAAACGAGCGGAGTCTCGGGCGAACGCGACGACGCGGAGTTTTCGGCCTTCGCCCTCGCCTACGAGCGGCGCCTGCCCATCCTGGCCATCTGCCGCGGCATGCAGCTCGCGAACGTGGCGCTCGGCGGCAGCCTCCACCAGCACCTGCCGGATCTGTCCGGCAACGCAATCAACCACCGGCAGACGCCCGAGGCGCCCCGTGAGGAGACCACCCACACCGTCTCGCTGAGCCCCGAGTGCCGGCTGGCGGCTCTGCTCGGAACACGCACGCTCTCGGTCAACAGTATGCACCATCAGGCAGTCAGCGAAGCCGGCGCCGGGCTCGTGGTCACCGGATACGCGCCGGACGGTGTCGTCGAAGCGATGGAGGCGGGCGACGAACGATGGCTGCTCGCCGTGCAGTGGCACCCCGAAGAACTGACGGGAACGCAGGAACACGCGCGCCGTCTCTTCGCAGCGTTCGCGGAGGCGCTGGCACAACGGAAGCGAACGAAACTCGCCGGGATGTGATAGGCTGGGTGAGCGGGTCATTTCTCTGCGGCCCGCCACCCCGGCCGATGGCCGTGGAGTCACGTATTGACCCGCCTCTCATTTCAGTGTCCTGATTCGTCGCGATCTGTTGTGGGTTTCACAGGCCTCTGCGCTGGCACCCACGAAGAACCGGTTCCACGAACGTGCAGAGACCATGCAAGGACACAGTTTTGAAAATCTACGTTGGCAACCTCAGTTTCGACACAAGCGATAACGACCTGCGACAGGCGTTCGCGGCATACGGGTCGCTGGAATCCGCCCAGGTCATCATCGACCGGGAGTCAGGGCGATCGCGCGGATTCGGCTTCGTCGAAATGACTGAGCGCTCGGCGGGCGAAGCCGCCGTTGCGGGCCTTAACGGCGCGCAACTCCAGGGTCGCACCCTCACCGTGAACGAAGCGAAGCCCCAGGGCGCTCGTACCGGCGGCGGCGGTGGTGGCGGCGGCAATCGCCGCTGGTAGGCCCATCGCGACACAGCACAGGCGCTCCGCGCGCACAGGGAGGCACGTTTGTCGAAGCAAGAAGCAATTGAAGTCGAAGGGGTTGTCACCCAGCCTCTTCCAAACGGCATGTTTCGCGTCGAGCTGGCCAATGGCCACCTCGTTCTCGCCCACATCAGTGGCAAGATCCGCAAGCACTTCATCAAGATCGTGACTGGCGACCGCATCCTCGTAGAGCTTTCGCCCTACGACCTTACCCGCGGCCGCATCACCTACCGCTTCCGCTAGACAGCCGGGCAGGCCTTCCGTGGCGGCGGCGGGGACCCGCGCGACAATCGCGTGCGTGTTCGAATCGCTGCTGCTGAACGTGCCGTCCGTGTCACCTCCCGTTCGTTCCGGGCAACCCTTTCAGGCCCACCATTGAATTCCCACGCCACGCGCGTGGAGTTCCCGGTGGGCCTGTTCGATCTCCGGCATTTCGAGCCGGCGCACACCGGGCCGGTTCCTCAATTGGGGCAGGTGCTGGCGAAGAAGGCGCCGTTCGGATTCGCGTTGGAGAACGCATTGTTCTCGACGCATCGGTAGAAGGTCAGGGCCGTCAAAGGTGAAAACGGGACATCAGCATCGAACGAGTTGCCCACCAACCGCGTTGTCGTTCCCGGGCCCGCACCAACCCACACGATGCCCGTATCCGATGCGCCTCCGCGCGCGACCAGGCGACTGTTCGTGATCATCGAGTTCGTGTGTTGCACGCCGCTGAGCCGCACCGCCAGGTTCTCGCCGGCAGTCCCCGACGCCTGGAACACCGCTCCGTCGGCGGTCAGTGTACCAAGACCCACATCCGCTCCTTTGGCGCTATCTGAGCTGCCACCGGCCTCGAACCGTCCCCTGACAACTGTCACGTTGGTCTGGACCGAAGAGAGCCCGCCGGAACCGCCGTTGCCGGCCCCGAGGGTCGCGTAGGCTGTCGCAACAACGTCCTCGAGTGTGACGGCGCCGGAGTTTTCAAGGCGGACACCGTAAACGTTGAAATTGGAGCCGCCGAACAGGGATCCGCTCGCAGTGACCGTCACCCGGCGAAGCGTCGTGTTCGCGCTACCCGCAACGGTGTAGACGGCGTAGATGGCGTTGGGCGAGTTCACGATCACGTCGGTATCGGTGATCGTGGCGCCGGTCGAGGAGGCAACGATGCCTCGCGCTGTGAGGGTGCCGCCGTTCACGACGACGCGGACGCGCGTGATGAGGACGTTGGCCTTCGGGATTTCGAGTCCGATGTTCACCGTGACGGCCGGGCCCGGGTTGATGCTTTCGACGGCGAGATCGCGAATCTCGGTGTTCGCGCCCGCTCTGAGGACCCCCGCCGAAGAGCCCCGGATGACGGTGCCCTGGCGCCCTGAGCCCTCGATGTCGACGAAGTCCTTGCCTGTCATGCCCGCAGCGCCGACGTCGTAGAGTCCCGGCTCGAGCTTGACGAGCCAGCGTTCGTTCGCAGAAGCAGTCGTGATTCCGGCCATCGCGGCGTCGAGCGCGGCGCCGTTCTCTTCTCCCGTGCCAAGTGGCCGGACGAGGACGGTCCTGTGGTAGATCGTGTCTGCGAAGTTCGCGTAGAGCGCATATGGCGCGGCCGTGACCGGCTGCCGCCCCCCGATGACCTCATAGGGATCCTGTCCGGCTGCGCTGCGCACGCTGACTTCGATCCAACGAGGCTGACCGTTGAAGGCGGTCCCGCCGAAGTCGAGGAGTGCGCTGAACAGGCCATCTGACACCGTCAGCGTGTCGTCGATGGTGCCCAGGCTGGCGCCAGCCGTCTCGGCATCCCAGAGCGTGAACCGGAAGTCGAAAGGACCACTGACCGGTCCATCCGCGTCGTCCAGGCGTCCCTGGTAGGTGATGGCCGAGGGCACCTGGAGTGCGCGCGAGGCGGACCGAACCGCGGGACCATCTTCCGCCATCACGAGCGAGAGCGACCAGACCATCGCCCCGCCCACAAGCGCCCCGAGCACACCCTTGAAGAATGACATTCCGCGCATGGCTGCCTCCAATACGCGCGGAAGTCTAGCAGCGATCGGCGACGCCCTCCGATATCACGTCAGCCGGCTTGAGAGGTCGCCGCGACAGGGACGCGCCCCACAATCGCGTGCGTGTTCCATTCGCCGTCGCTGAAGAACGCCATCCACGTCTCCTCCCGCTCGTTTCTGGCGACGCTTTCAGGCCCACTGATGAACTCCACGCCACGCGCGACGAGTTCCCGGTGGGCCCGTTCGATCTCCGGCACTTCGAAGTAGAGCACCGAGCCCGGGTGGTGGTACCGGCCGCCTTCGGGTTCGTCCAGGACCTCGAGCAGCAAACGCACGGTGCCCACCGACATGAACGCCAGCGGCCCTCGGCGCCCATGGAGCGGCAGGCGGAGCACGTCGCGGTAAAAGGAGACAGCTCGTTCGATATCCTTGACGGGCATGTTCACCTGGAACAAACGGTCCAACTGCAGTTCAGCTTCGCTCATAGTAGAGACATCCTTTAGCATAGCTAATAACTAGCATGGCTACAGGCATCGACACTGTCAATCCGGCCGACGCAGAACTGCGAACACTCGCGGCGCGTCTGAACACGACGGTCACCCACCTCAACCGGCGCTTGCGGCGGACGGACGATGCGATGGAACTGCCGCCGGCGCAGGCGTCAGCGCTCGCGCTTCTCGTGGCCGCAGGGCGCCACACGCTCGGCGACCTCGCGGCCTTCGAACGCGTCGCCGGGCCGACCATGACTCGCATCGTCGCATCGCTCGAACGCCGCGGGCTCGCGGCGCGCACACACGACCTGGTGGACCGCCGCCAGGTTTACATCGAAGCAACCCCTGACGGTCGCCAGCTCATCCGCGAAGGGCGCGACCGTCGCCTCCAATCGCTGGAGGCGGAACTCCGCGCGCTGGCGCCCGCCGAGCTGGCATCGCTGTCGGCAGCCCTCGATGTCTTCGCCAAACTCGCGGCGCACGACCGGTAGCCTGAATCAAGCCCCCAGGTACTCGTCCGGGTGGATCTCGACGACCCTCCTGACAACCACGCCCGAGCGCTGCAAGCGGTCGCTGACGGTTTGGACGGCATCAGCGTCTGGCGCCGAGTACAGAGCGACAGCTCTGCCGCGTCGCTGGTCGCGGTAGGCTCGCACCCACGTCAGTGCCTCGCCGCAGACGGCGTCCACGAACCAACGCTCGTCAACGTTGGCGCCCGCCGCTGCAAACTCGACAGTCAACAATTCGTGTCCGGCCGGGACGAGCGTGCGCCCGCTGGCAGTTTCGCGGCCGGCAGCACTAACCTCCTGGACTTCGCCAAACTCGACGTAGGGAACATTGCAGGACCGGTGGTACAGTTCGACTGCCCCGGCGTCCTTCGCCCGGTACAGGCAAAGGCCCCACGAGCCGCCAGGTTCCCAGTAGGACCGGACCCAGCCGATGCCGGTCAGGCGCGGCTCCCACGCATCCTCCTCCGGGACGTTCATCGCGCTCATGTTGAAGAGCGTCTCCAGCGCCGCGGCATCCACCTCCTGGCGCGTCATCGAAGGGCTGATCTGCCGAAGGATCGCATAGCGGTTCATGGACCCCACACCTCGCCGGTGATTACTCAAAGTCTGCCGGGTCGACCGGTTCCAGCACTCGCCCGAGGTCGGAACGCCTGACCCGGAGCGCCCGCTGGCCGGCGAGACGGCTGGCCGGCAGCTTCCCGGAACGAATCCACGCCCGCACGGTCTGGACGTGGACGCGAAGATACTCCGCCACCTCTTCAGGTGACAACAGTTCGTCGGGTGCACGATTCGATTCTATCGGGCCCCTGCTGGCGAACAGCTCAACCTGCTCCGGACTCACTCCCAGCTCTCCGAAGACAGCCGACGGAAGGCCTTCGTCCGTGCGCATGAAGGCCAGGAGCCAGTGGAGCTCGTCGATCCTTCGCCGTCCGCTCCGGGATACCTCGCTCATCAGCCGCTCGAAGAAGCGCTTCGCGGACGCATCATAGCCGTCCTTGCCGGTCTGCCCGGCGGCAATTCGCGCGTAACTGCGCGCGAACCGGTCTTCCACCACCCGCACGTCGATGGACACCGGACCGACTTCGAACCGGCCGAACCGCCCGCATTCCAGGAGGTACGCGAGGAAGAGGACGTCAACAGTGACCTGCTCGAGGTCCGGGTAATCCAGCCGGACGTGATTCACCCGGCGGGATACGGCGACGAGGACGTCCGGGCCTGGCTTCGCATCTGCGCCTTCTGACACGACCAGAGTATCTCATCATCTCCCAAATGATGCCAGACAACGTAACACAACGCTTGACGCGCATTGTGAACATCGCTAGCATCGCGCCACGTTGTTGATCAACGACACAAGGAGGGGTCCAGGCATGTCGACAGCAACCGCAGCACCTGTTCAGTCCCCGGTCGTGGGGAAATTGCTCCAGGAGGTCGAGCGCATCCGTCCGGTCATTGAACGAAACCGCGAAGCGAACGAAGCAAACCGCCGCCTCTCGGATGAGGTGTACGACGCCATGTTGGGCGCGGGGCTCTTCCGGATGACCGCCCCCGCCGCCTTCGGAGGCCTCGAGCTTCATCCCGCCGAGGCCTACCAGGTGTTCTTCGCGGTCGCGAAGATCGATACGGCCGCGGGTTGGAATCTCCAGATCGCGGGCGCTGCAGCCGGCTTCAGCGCCTTCCTGCCTGCTGCCGGGGGCGAAGAGGTCTTCGCAAAGGGCCCCGACGTGATTTCGGCCGGTGGCTTTTTCCCGCCGGCTGCAGCCACGCGCGTGTCGGGTGGCTGGCGAATCACCGGGCGGACCCCGTTCGCGAGCGGGTGCGACCGAGCCGACTGGCTGCTCATGCCCGCGATCGAATTCGTCGATGGCGCACCGAAGCTCGACCCTGCGACCGGTCAGCCCACCGGCATGGTGTCCTTCCTGCCGAAGTCCGACGTCCAGGTTATCGACACCTGGCATACGCTCGGCATGCGCGGGACCGGCAGCAACGACGTCGCCGTGAACGACGCGTTCGTCCCCGGCCATCGCGTCGGCGTCGTTGCGCCGCTCACGTCGCCTCCGCCGGCGTATGCGGGTCCATCGTTCCGGCTGTTCCCGTTCACCGGCATCCACGGCGAAGCGATCCCATCGCTGGCGGCTGCGGAATCCGCCATCGACGCCCTCGCGGACCTCGCGCGCACCAAGACGCCGGCCATGTACACCGTCCCGCTGGCCGAGCGCGAACTCGCCCAGCACCACCTCGGCAAGGCACGCGGACTGATCGGTGCGGCAAAGACATACCTCACGACCTCGATCACCGAGGCCTATGACACGGTTGCGCGGGAAGGGAAGATGTCGGACCGCGACAAGATGGAGTGTCAGCTGGCGGGGTGCTTCGCTGCGGAGGCGGCAGCGCAGGCAATCGACCTTGTGCACGAGGCGGCCGGGACATCCGGCATCCGCCTGGAGCAACCGTTCGAGCGCCACTTCCGCGACATCCATACGCTCACCCAGCACACATCGAAGTCCGTGAACCGCTACACATCGGTCGGCAAGATGGAACTCGGTCAGCCGTTGGATTGGTTCGCGCTGCAACTCTGACCGGCGCCTGGTCGGCCGTCGCCCTTCCGGATTGTGCCGGGGCGGGTTTGACCGGGCCGCTCATGCCGCCCCACAATCCGGCCCATGCTTGCGACCGTGAACAGCTGTGCCGTCGTCGGCATGGACGGGCAGATCATCAGGGTCGAGGTCGACATTTCCCGCGGCAACATGCCCTCCACCACAGTCGTGGGGCTGCCGGACGCAGCCGTCCAGGAATCGAAGGAGCGCGTGCGCGCGGCGGTGCGTAACAGCGGGCTCACCTTCCCCTTCAACTCGCGCGTGACCGTGAACCTCGCCCCGGCTGACACGCGAAAGGAAGGACCGGCCTACGACCTCCCCATCGCGGTGGGCACCTTGCTTGCGTCCGGGCAGATCGTGGGCGACCTCGACGACGCGGTGTTCATCGGCGAACTCGCGCTGACGGGTGATGTCCGCCCGGTGCGGGGCGTCCTCCCGATGGCGGCCCTGGCACGGAAAGAGGGACTCCGGAGAGTGTTCGTCCCGTCGGCCAACGCCGCCGAAGCGAAGCTGGTGGACGGGATCGAGGTCTTCGCCGTGCCGAGCCTGGCCGCCCTGGCCGCGCACCTCCTCGGCGCCGCACAGCTCGACAGCGGCGACCCCGTTCCGGCCGCCGCAGCACCTGCCCAGCCCGGCACGGATTGTGCCGACATCGTCGGACAGGAGCACGCGAAGCGGGCGCTGGAAGTAGCCGCCGCGGGCGGACACAACCTGG
>CAYYSD010000029.1:0-16680 GCA_964474285.1 uncultured Anaerolineaceae bacterium
CTGGCGCAGGCTTCGCGCGCGCATCCGTGGCCGGCGTTACGGTGGGCTCTTCGTCTCTCTTCACACCTGAGGTAGATGCACATTCGACCGGGTTCGTTGACGATGGAGTGCGCTCCGCCACGACAAGGCCGGAGCACGCGCTCGGAGGGTGCCCCATCATGACCGTCCCCCACGACATCGCTAACATCGCGCTCGCCGCTGAAGGCATTCGCCGGATTGAGTGGGCCGCGCGTGAAATGCCCGTGCTCAAGCTCATCCGCGAGCGTTTTCAGCGGGAGAAGCCGCTCCAGGGCATTCGCATGGCCGCCTGCCTCCACGTGACGACCGAGACGGCGAACCTGGCCATCGCCCTGCGAGACGCCGGCGCGGAAGTCCGCATCTGCGCCAGCAACCCCCTTTCCACCCAGGACGACGTGGCTGCCGCACTCGTGAGCGAGTTTGGCATCAGCGTGTTCGCCGTCTGCGGCGAAGACAACGAGACCTACTACCGTCACATCCACCAGGCGCTCGAACACCGGCCGCAGCTGACGATGGACGACGGCGCAGACGTGGTCGCGGTCATCCACAAGGACCGGCGCGACCTGCGTGCGGACGTGGTGGGCGGGACGGAGGAGACCACGACCGGGGTCATCCGCCTCCGCGCGATGGCTGCCGATGGCGCGCTCGGCTACCCCATCGTTGCCATCAACGAATCGGACACCAAACACCTCTTCGACAACCGTTACGGCACCGGGCAATCCACGGTGGACGGCATTGTGCGGGCGACAAACGTGCTGCTCGCGGGCAAATTCTTCGTGGTCGCCGGCTATGGCTGGTGCGGCCGCGGCGTGGCGAATCGTGCCAGGGGCATGGGCGCCCACGTCGCCGTGACGGAGGTCGACCCGGTCAAGGCGCTCGAGGCGGTGATGGACGGCTTCCGCGTGATGCCCATGAGCGAGGCGGCGCCGCAAGCGGACTTCATCGTGACGCTGACGGGCGACTGCAACGTCATCGACCGCTCCCACCTGGAGGCGATGAAAGACGGGGCCATCCTCGCGAACAGCGGCCACTTCGACAACGAGATCAACCTGAAGGCGCTCGACAGCCTGGCGGAAGGCAAGCGGCGCGTGCGCGACCACGTCGATGAGTACCGGCTCCAGGACGGCCGAAAGCTCTTCGTGCTCGGCGAGGGGCGGCTCGTGAACCTGGCGGCGGCCGAAGGCCACCCGGCGGCGGTCATGGACATGTCGTTCGCCAACCAGGCGCTTGGTGCTGAGTGGATCGCGACGAATCACGCCCGCCTCAAGCACGAGGTTTATGAATTGCCGGACGAGGTCGACAAGGAGATCGCGCGCCTCAAGCTGCACGCCATGGGCGTTCGCATCGACTACCTGACGGAAGAACAGCAGCGCTATCTCACGAGCTGGCAGGAAGGCACATAGGCTTCGCTGTTCGCCTGGGGCCGGTGGCGCCGATAGAATGCTGCGCGTCCCCTACCGGGCATGGAGCAGTTGCCGATGGCAAGCGCGCTTGCGGGTGTTCGCGTCGTTGAGATGGCAGAAGGCGTCAGCGGTCCGTATTGCGGCAAGTTGCTGGCCGGCCTCGGCGCGGAGGTCATTAAGATCGAGCCACCGGGCGGTGATCGCAGCCGCCGCGAAGGGCCGTTCCCGGGAGACATCCCGCATCCCAACCGCAGCGGGCTCTTCCTGCACCTGAACACGCGAAAACGGTCGGCAATCCTCCCAGGTGTGACGGCCCTCGACACGTTCCTGGCGGATGCCGATGTGCTCATCCTGTCGCACCGGGCCTCGGAACTGAAGGCTGCCGGGGTGGACATCGCCGCGCTGCGTGGGCGGTACCCGCGGCTCGTCATCGTCGATGTGACGTCGTTCGGGCTGACGGGACCGTATGCGGAGTACCTTGGCGGCGAACTCATCGCCTATGCGCTCGGCGGCTACATGATGCTGACCGGTTCGGCCGACCGCGAGCCGATAAAGTCGTACGGCTCACTCGTGGAGTACAAGGCGGGAGCCCACGCGGCGCTCGGCACGATGGCTGCGCTCACAGCGCGTGAATTCACGGGCCAGGGACAGGTCGTGGACTGTTCCGCCATGGAAGCGGCGACCTTCATGCTCGGCGCGGTGGAGCAAAGCGCCTACTTCTACGGGCGGATCGCCCGGCGTAACGGTACGCGGCTGCTCGGCTATCCTCCCCAGCACTCGTATCCCTCGACCATCCGTCCCTGCAAGGACGGCTACGTGCATTGTCATTCGAACAATCGTCACCTCGACCTGCTCGGCGCGATGATCGGCAACCCGCGATTGTTCGAGCCCGACCTCCTCGAGACGATGCTGGGCCACGCCGACGAGATCGACGCGATCATGGACCCCTGGCTGATGGAACGGGAGCGGGACGAGATCGTCAAGGTCGCGCAGGAGATGCGGCTGCCGTTCACCGAGGTCTGCACCCCCGGTGAAGTCATCACACAGCCACACAACATCGCCCGGGGCAGCTTCGTGACCATCGACCACCCGGACTGCGGGCCAATCCTGCAGCCCGGGGCGCCGTTCCGGATGCCAGCCACACCATGGGAGGCCGGCCCGGCGCCTGCATTGCCGTCCGGGCTGTCCACAGTTCCGGAGTGGTCTCCGCGTGCGGAGCGTGCGCTCCCCGCGATCCAGCCGGGAGCGGGCCGGAAGCCCCTCTCCGGGGTGCGCGTCATCGACTTCACGAACGCCGTCGCCGGACCGATCGCCGGCTACCTCCTGGCGGATCTCGGCGCGGACGTGATCAAGGTGGAGGCGCCCACCGCGCGTCCGCTGGTCGCAGCCGGGACCGCTCCCCTGCTCGAAGGCGGCGAAGACCTCAGCTACAACCGCATGATGATTTTCAACGAGTTGAACCATGGGAAGCGCGGCGTGAGCGTGGACCTTGCGCAACCCGAGGGCCGCGATATCTTCCTACGGCTCGCAAAGGAGTGTGACATCGTTGTCCAGAACTGGGCGCCCCGGGTCATGGGCAATCTCGGGCTGGACTACGACGACCTTCGCGCTGCCAATCCGTCGATCATCATGGTTTCGATGCCTGCGTTCGGCCTGGACGGACCGTACCGCGACCGCATCGCCTATGGCCCGGGGATAGACGCGATGAGCGGCTGTTCGCACCTCACCGGGTATGAGGATGGACCGCCGATGAAGCCCGGCAACTTCTTCTGCGACCAAAATGCCGGCGTTCACGCAGCCTTTGCTGCGATGGCTGCCCTCTGGCACCGGCGTGTGACTGGCGAAGGCCAACACGTCGAGCTGGCCATGATCGAAGAGGAGTTTCAGATCCTGGGCGATGCCTACATCGACTTCGTGATGAACGGGCGGGAACGCCATCGCGTCGGAAACGACCATCCGCGCCGGGCGCCTCACGACGTCTATCCCTGTATCGGAGAGGATGCGTGGGTCGCGATCGCAGTCGAGAACGACGACCAGTGGCAGGCAATGTGCGAAGTCATCGGACGCCCAGACCTTGCCCGCGACCCGCGTTTCGCGCGGGAAGCAGAGCGCCACGGTAACCGGCGTGAGCTGCGTGGACCCATCGCCGAGTGGACATCGAAGCGGACGCACTACGAGGCGCAGGCCGCCCTCCAAGCGGCGGGCGTGCCTGCCGGGGCGGTGCTCAACTGCCTGGAGCTGCTGAGTGACCCTCATGTCGTGGAACGGGGCGGCTTCGGCTATGCGGACGTGCCCAATGTGGGCCCGGCCCCCTACCCGCGATTTGCCTTCACACTTTCTGAAACGCCCGTGACGATCTCCGGTCCCGCGCCAGGCTTTGGTCAGCACAACCACGAAGTGCTCTGCGACCTGCTTGGATTCAGCGGGGCTGAACTAGACGCCCTGCTGGCGAAGGGCGTGGTCGCCAACGTGCCAAGCGGCGCGACGCACTGAACGGGGAGCCGGCAGTGAACACTGTCCACACGCGGGTCGATGGCTTAGTCCGCACGATCACGCTCGATCGACCGGAGAAGCGGAACGCGCTGAGCGTTGAGATGCTCGCCGAACTCGAGGCTGCGCTCGCGGCGCCGCCGGCGGCGGAGGAACGCGTTCTCGTCATTCGTTCGGTGGGACCGGTGTTCTGCGCCGGACTCGACCTTCGCGAACGTGTCCGCGATGGCGTCTCGAAGGGCGAAAGCCCGATCGGGACGGCGCTCCACCTGGTCGAGCATCACCCCCTGCCGGCAGTGGCCGTCGTCCAGGGAGATGCCATCGCGGGCGGGTGCGAACTCTCGCTGGCCTGTGACTTCGTCGTTGCGTCGACGACGGCGCGGTTCGGTATGTCCCTGGTCCAGCTCGGGCTGGCGCCGACGTGGTTGCTGGCAAAGAAGCTCCTGGAGATCGCGGGACCAGTGGCGACACGAGAGATTCTGCTGCTCGGCGACCCGCTGCCATCGGCACGGATGCACGCCCTCGGCATCATTTCGCACCTCGCGGAGCCGGGAGAACTCGAGGCGATGGCAACGGGGGTCATCGAACGCCTCGCCGCCAACGCGCCGCTATCGCTGCGTTCGACCAAGGCGCTCATAACGCGGGAGATGCAGTTCCGCGACCACATCCCGCACGACGATGTCGATCGCCTCATCGAAGCAGCCCGCATGAGCGAGGATGCCCGCGAGGGCATGGCGGCGCGCATCGAGCAGCGGGCGCCAGTCTTCCGCGGCGTTTGACATTCGACAGGATGAACCGGTGGGGTAGACTGGCGCGGCTATGCAACTTCGACTCGACAAGCCGTGGATCGAATTGAGTGACACGAACATCGCGAGCCTGCCCGGACAGCTGGGGGTCTACCAGGTCGCGGACGAAAATGGAACGATCGTCAAGATCGGGTTCGCCGGGGGAAAGTCGCTCTTCGGGATGCGGAGCGCGATCGAAAGCGAACGGCGCCTCCTGGGTAGCCGGGCGGCGAAGTTCCGCTACGAGGTGAACATGCAGTACACCAGCCGCTACCGGGAACTCCTCATGCTCCATATCGGGTCGCATGGGGAGGCGCCGGAGTTCAATCGCGATAGCCTGCCCCGACGCCTCGGCCGCCTCGGCTAGCCTCGAACACCCGGGAGACATCGATGGACCTGCAACTCTCCGAAGAACAACAACTGATCGTCGCCACCACGCGCAAGTTCGTGCGCGAGGAGATCTGGCCGCTCGAGGCCGATCTCGACCCGGACGCCAGTGAACTCGATCCCGCCGACCACGACCGGCTCGTCGGGATGACGAAACAGATGGGCTTCTATGGGCTCGATATCCCGACGGAGTACGGCGGACCGGACATCGACATCGTGACGCGAACGATGATGGCGATCGAGATGTCGCAGCACCGCGCCGGGCTGTACACGCCCTGCTATGGCGTGTTCGGCGGCGCCGGGCTCGCGCAGCTGTTCGAAGCCAACGAGGACCAGAAGCAGCGCTACCTCTACCCCACGCTGCGGGGCGAAAAGCACGGCTTCTTCGGGCTCACGGAGCCGAGCGGCGGGGCCGACCCGGCGCGCGCAATCCAGACGACGGCAGTGAAGGACGGCGACGACTGGGTTCTCAACGGCGGCAAAATCTTCATCAGCGGCGCCGACACGGCTGACTTCGGCATCACGTTCGCACGCACCGACAGCGCGAAGGGCCGCGATGGCATCACCTGCTTCATCGTTGATACGGACACACCCGGATTTCACGTGCGCCGCATCGTCCACACGCTCCGTTCGACGCACTATGCGACTGAGCTCCAGTACGACAACATGCGCGTTCCCGCGGCGAACGTGCTTGGCGACGTGAACAAGGGTTTTGCCATCGCGAACGACCGTCTGAGCCGCCAGCGCATTCCCTATTCGGCGGCCTGCATCGGTGTCGCGGCGAAGGCGCAGGAGATGGCCATCGCCTATGCGAACCAGCGCTCCACCTTCGGTGACCTGCTGGCAAAACGGCAGGCCATCCAGTGGATGATCGTGGACAACGAAATCGACATCCGGACCAGCCGCTGGATCACGCTGGCGGCCGCGGATAAGGCCCTGCGCGGCGAACCGTTCCGGACGGAGGCGGCGATGGCGAAGCTGGTGAGCACCGAGGCGGGCGGCCGCGTAGTGGACCGGGCGATGCAAATCCATGGCGGTTACGGCATGACGAAGGACCTCCCGCTCGAACGCTGGTACCGCGAGATCCGCATCCGGCGCATCGGCGAAGGGCCGAGCGAAGTGCAGCGCCTGATCATGGCGCGCGACCTTCTGGGCGGCAGCTTCCACTAAGAGGCGGCGATGGCCAACTTGCTCCCCCTCGAAGGGCGAAGGATGTCGCCAGATCCTCGCGCCGGGGTGTAGCGTACTGCCGGTGTCCACGCGGGATGCGCGGAAGTTCGCCGGGTGGTGAATGCCCATGACCGTTCCACGGTCCTTCCTGGTCGCCGCCGGAGCGGTGGTGTTTGCGGTCGCGGCAATGGCGGGCGGCTACATCGCCGGCCATTCGTCGAACACGAACAGCGACGGCCTGGACGCGATCAACACGAACGTGCTCTCTGTGCGCGCCGGGCTGGACCGGCTCGTGGAAAACGTGACGGCGCCGGAACTCGCGGATGCGCCGATCGAGCCGGGCATCGTCACCGACCGTCGCGTGGGCGAAGCGGTCCCGGTTGCGCAGGGCGAAGCGACGATCGAAATCTGCATCGACGCGGTCCTGGTGCACGGGCGGGGCACTTCAGTGGTCTGCCGCACGATCGTGACGGACCCTGCAACGGCGCTCCCTTCCGACCCGAAGTCGCGTACGGACCTCGAGTGCTGGCTGCGCGCGCGCCCACTGGAAGCAGTGCCCCGCTGCTGGTTCGGCCGTCCGTGACGTCCCAGATTTGCGAAGAGGGCAGGGATTGGGCTCCTGCCCTCTTCGGGTGGAGGCTTCGGTACGTCGTCGCTTATGTTCTGCCGGTGTGCCAGTCAAACTGCTGGGGCTTGCGCCCGGCGCGCGGGTTGATAGCGATGTGGACGAGCGCCGGGCCTTCGCCTTCGTTCGCCTCCTTCAGCGCCGGGAGAAGCTGTGAGGGTTGGGTCACGAAATAGCCGCGTCCGCCGAAGGCCTCGATGACCTTTTCGTAGCGTGCGCCCGGAAGAAGCACCGACGGCGGCGGGGGCACACCCGGCCGCAATTCGCTGACTCCACCGCCGATACCGTTGTTGTTGATGACGATCGTGGTGATGGGAAGGTTGTGGCGGCAAATGGTTTCCTGCTCCATGCCGCTGAAGCCGAACGCCGAATCGCCTTCGACGGCCACGATGCGCTTGCCGGGGTTCACGGCTGCCGCTGCGATGGCGAAACCCATCCCGACGCCCATCGTGCCGTAGGTGCCGGCGTCGAGACGCGTCCGTGGCTCGAAGTTCGGCAGGATCGTGCGGCCGATATCCATCGTGTTCGCACCCTCGCTGACAATGACGGTATCGCGCGGGAGCGTGTCGCGGATGTCCTTGAGCACGCGCTGATAGTTCATTGGTGTGCTGTCGTCGGCCATCATCGCGTCGGTGAGAGCGGCGTTTTCAGCGGCCGCCCGGGCGATTCCGCTGCGCCAGGCCGTCTCGGCCGGGTAGTGCCACGGCTCCTTATCGAGCGCGGCGTTGAGCTGCCCGACGATCGCCTTGCCGTCGCCGAGGAGCGCGACCTCCGCTGGGACATTGGTGCCCATCTCTTCGGCGGCGATGTCGAGCTGGACCACTCGCAGGTTCTGCCGGTAGCGCGGCGGCTGGCCGAAGTGGAGGATCCAGTTGAAGCGGGCGCCCAGCAAGAGAACGAGGTCGGCATTCTGGAGTGCGTAGGTCCGCGCCGCTGCGACGGACAGCGGGTGGTCGTCGGAGACGACGCCCTTGCCCATGGGCGTCGCCAGGAAGGGCAGCTGCGTCTTTTCGACGAAGTCACGTACTTCCTGTTCCGCGCGCGACCAGGCCATGCCCTTCCCGACGATGACGAGCGGATTGGAGGCGCTCTTCACTGCGGCGATTGCGGCGTCGATCGACTCCTGGGGAGCGAGCGTGCGTGGCGGATCCGGGACGGTCGCAGCGGGAACCACTTTGCTCTCCTCGATGGTGCCCGCGAGGATGTCGTCCGGCAGGTCGAGGTATGCTGCGCCGGGGCGCCCGAAGAGCGATGTGCGTACGGCTTGCTCCACATAAAACGGGATGCGGTCGATGGTTTCGACTGCGTGGGCGTACTTGCAAAACTGGTGAACGGCCATCACCTGGTTCTCTTCCTGGAAGGCGCCGGTGCCGTTCTGCCAGATGGCGGAGGCGCCGCCGATCAGGATCATCGGCCAACAGTTCTTCTGGGCGTTTGCGAGGCCCGCGATGGCGTGGATGACGCCCGGGCCGGAGACGACAGTGACCGCCTGGGGCCGGCCGGTCAGATAACCTGCCGCCTGCGCCGCATAGGATGCAGCCTGCTCGTTGCGCATGCCGATGTAGCGGATGCCCGCCCGCTGTGCTTCCTGCGCGAAGATCGTCACCGGGAATCCGACGACGCCGAACAGGTAGTCGACGCCCTGCTGCTTCAGGCTCTGAGCGAGAACTGCCGCGCCTGTGACCTGTGCACTATCCGCCAATCTCTGGTTCCTTTCGTGTTTCCGCAAGGCCGATGGCGCCCTTGCGATCGAGTTCCTGCAGTGCCTCGGCGGAGAGCCCGAGCTCTTCGGCGAGCACCGCGCCGGTATCCGCCCCCAGCAGGGGTGCGGCCTTGATCGGGACCGACGAACGCCCCATGCGGATGGGAGAACCCATGAGCGTGAGGGTGCCGGCCTGGGGATGCTCCACCTTGTGGAAGAAGCCCCGGGCGTTGAGATGCTCGTCCCCGAAGACTTCCATGGTGTCGTAGACGGCGTGGGCGGCCACGCCGCCTTCGCAGAGGATCTTTTGGGCCTCGAACTTCGTGTGCTGTGCCGCCCAGTTCGCAATCTCCGGCAGGAGCGCCGCCGAATTCTGGATGCGCAGGCGGCCGGACGCGAAACGGGGGTCGGTGAGAAGGTCCGGCCGGTCGATGGCGATACAGAGCTGATCCCACATGCGCGTGTTCGCGATGTTCATGAAGACGTAGTCGTTCGGTCCGCCGGGCTTGCAGGGGTACATGCCCGTCGGGGCGCCGCCGTTGTTGGCGCGCCGAGGGGCAGGCTGGCGGTTCCATTCGGTGACGCCCGTCGTGCGCATGAACATCGTCATGACTTCCTGCATCGAAAGCTCGATGAGCTGTCCCTTGCCGGTGCGCATCTTCTGTACCCACGCCGCGGTGAGAGCCAGTGCGGCCTGCATCCCGGTGCCGGTGTCGGCCATGGTAGGCCCGGGCTTGATCGGCGGGCCGGCGGCGTCGCCGGTGACGGAGATGGCGCCCGAGGCGGCCTGGGCAAGCTGGTCGAAGCACTTCCAATCCGCATGCGGACCGGAAAGGCCATAGCCCTTGATGCGTACGTAGATGATCTCGGGGTTTACGGCGCACATGTCGGGGTAGTCGAGCTTGAGGTCCTCCATCACGCCGGGGCCAAAGTTCTCCACGAACGCGTCGAACTTCGGCAGCATGTCGAGGAGGATCTGGCGCGCTTCGGGATGCTTGAGATCAAGCACAACACTGCGCTTGTTGCTGTTGTAGTTGATGAAGTATTGCGAGTCTTCGGTGGCCTTCGCGAAAGCCCGGCGGCCAGGATCGCCGCGCGGAGATTCGATCTTCACGACATCGGCGCCGAGCCACGCGAGCATCTGCGTGGATGAGGTCCCTGCCTCGTACTGGGTCATGTCGAGGATGCGCAACCCGGACAACGCGGCTTCCATGCGCTTCTCCTATCTGCAGTGGGGTGCCCGTGAGGTGCGCCCGATACTACGCCACCGGAGACGATTTCGAAATTCCCCTGGGCCGGCACTTGTCGCGATTGCAACGCCCGCGCAAGCCCTTGCAACCGGGCGAGAGCCGTCTGCAATCGCCATTCCCTTAGGGTGGGAGGGACACGGAGCCGCGGTTATCGAGGTTCCGGAAGTCTCATGTCGAAGGAGTCGTTCGATGCTTACTGTGCTCTTAATCCTGTTGCTCGGGATTCTGTTGTTTGGCGGCCTTGGGATCTTCGTGGCAAAGGTCTTTTTCCTCGGCCTGGCGATCATGCTTCTGCTGAGCCTGGTTGGCGGCGGAACCTATGTCCGCCGCAGGTGACGAAGGCTGCCGGCCTGGAGCGGGTGGCCGGCACGTAGCTCAGCCCACCGGGCCAGTGTGCCCTGACGATGGAGGTTTCTCAGCATGGACATCCTGGCGCTTCTTTTGTTCGGACTCATCGCGGGCGCGGTCGCCCGGTTCCTGATTCCCGGTCCCGGCCTCGGCGGAGGCATTATCGGGATCGCGGCGACGATTGGCATCGGCATCGCGGGCGCGTTCATCGGCAGCTATCTCGGCCGGGCGCTGGACCTTGGTACGGTGACCGGATTCAACGTTGAGAGCTTCGTGATTGCCACCTGCGGCGCTATCCTGTTGCTCCTGGTCTGGCGAGCCATTGCCGTTTCGTCGCGCGGAGTGGCCTGATCCGACACCCACGCGTCGTCGAGGGGGTCCCTTTTGGGACCCCCTCTTTTGTCGTGTGGCCTGCGGCGTGGCGAATCGCCCATCTGGACAAGGCTGTCCGCGCTCGCGACGGGGGCGTTGGCGGCCGGAGGCGGCGGGTCCAATGACCGATCGCGCCTTGACGCGAATGCTCGGCCTCCGTATACGTGGCAGGCGCTTGAACCCCGAAGGAGGCCCTCGAATGCCCTACACGACCGTGAACGGATGTGACATCTACTACGAGGCCGCCGGAGACGGCCCGCCGCTGGCCTTCATTCATGGCGGTTTCGGAGGGCTCGGGACCGGCGCCGGGGGCGCCCAGCCTGGCTGGCACGAGGGCTTCGCGAAGAAGATGCGTGTCGTCACCTACGACAGGCGCTCGTCCGGACGGTCGGGGTACCCGACGACGGCCCACACGATGGACGTTTTTGCGGACGACCTCGCCGGAGTGCTGGACGCACTCGGCATCGACAAGGCCGCGGTTTGGGGCACTTCCGCGGGCGGTCCCATCGCGATGTCGTTCGCGCTGCGCCATCCGCAGCGCACGGCCTCTCTGATCGTGACGGAAACCTCGCCGATGTTCTTCCCCGACCCGGAAACACGCCGGAAGCTCAAGGAGCGCATCGCGGTGCTCATGAATGATGGTCCGGAAGCCGCGTATGAGGCGCGCCGCGCGGGCGGAACCGTGGGTCTGAACCTGTTCGCCGCCGACCGGCCGGCAGTCACGGCCGAAGAGGAAGAGCAGCGCAAGGCGCGACGGGCCCGCATCCAGGCGCAACTGGCCCAGGTCCCCCCGGAGGAGCGGATCGCGAAGTACGCCGGCGAATTGCGGAACTACTCCGCGTACGCCGACATGGACCTGACCGAGCGCTTCTTCGAGATAGCAGCGCCGACGCTCGTGGTCCAGGGCACGGCAGACTCTGTGTTCCCGAACGTGCCCTGGGCTGCCTATGTCGCCAGGAAGGGCAAGGCGGAACTCATGGAGCTGCCCGGCGGCGAGCATGGCTCCGTGCCCGCGGACGATGCCTGCCTGGCCCGCATCCTGGGTTTCGCGCTCGCCCACGCCTGAGCCTGCGGAAAATCAGTTGACCGCGAGCGCCCGGGACCACTCGCGCCGGCGGCGAGGAAGATGTTCTTGGGACCGTGCCATGCTGTGAACGGCAGGCGCGGGGTGCCCGGCAATGTGGCAGCGGGAGAAGCCACCCGGTCCAATGCTCCCATCCGGGTCAGCCGGTCGAGATGGGGTCGGTCGAGCGGGACACCGGCCATGTGTTCGATATGGTCGAAGTTGCCGAATGCGACGCTGGTCATGATGCTCCCGGTTCCGAGCCGATGGCGTGGATGGCGGGGATGATCGGCGCGAACACTTCCATCGCGCGCCTGGTTCCTCCGCGGCCATAGGCGTCACCTGCGAAGGCCACATCCATGATCCCGACGCCGGCGGCGTGGAACGCCTTCGCCTGTTCGAGGATGGTCTGGGGAGTTCCGAAGAACTGGATGCCTCCTCCACCGGGATTCCCGCCGCCCTGGCCACCTTCCGGGGCCGCCCGGCCGAAAGGCGCGGCCTTCGCGACGATCTCTCGCGCCTGTTCGTCGTCATCCGCGCAGAGCAGCCGGGCCCGGTAGAGCACGTCGTCGTGTGTCGGAGTCCAGCCCTCTTCCGCCGCCAGCCGCCTGTACTGTGCGATGTGCTCCGCGACCACCGGCAGCGGGCTGAAACCGATGGCCAGCTTGAGGCGGTGCTTCGCTGCAAACGCGATCGACTCATCGCTGTTGCCCGAGTAGAAGACCGGCGGATGCGGGTCCTGCAGGGTGCGCGGCCAGACGGCCACGTGTTCGAAGTTGAAATGCTCACCGTGCCAGCTGAACGGCTCCGGTTCCGTCCAGGCCTTGAGGATGAGACGGACACCCTCCTGCGTCTTCTCGCGCGTAGCGCCAGGTGTTTCGGCGGTCGTCGCGTAGGTGAGGTGTTCGTTGGGCGTCCCCCGGAGGAAGAGGGCGATGGTCCTCCCACCGTTGATGGAGTCGAGCATCGCGATCTCTTCAGCCGTACGGACGGGGTTTGCGAGCGGGATGAGCGGGCCCAGGAGCGCGATCTTGACGTTCCTGGTGCGCTGGCTCACGGCCGCGGCAAGGATCGCCGAGTTCGGTGTCATCAGGCGCGGCGCGTAGTGGTGTTCGGAGACGCTGATCCAGTCGAAGCCAAGTTCGTCGGCGAGTTCGAACTGTCCGATGACGGCCTTGAAACTGGCCGCGGCCGTTTCGCGGTCGCAGAGTTCGGGCGGTACTGGCCATCCCGCGTGCATGACACGGCCGGCGTAGGCGCCCGGCCCAAGGTAGGAGATCTTCACGTGATTGCCCTGCCCCGGGCCGAACGAACCCGTCATCGCCGGTCCGATTGAATTATCGGAATGCTAGATAATTCGATTCTCCACTGTCAAGGCGGGCCGCTACAATGGCGCTCAGACTTCCTTCGAGGTGGGGCGCTTGCCTGGATCAACGGACCGGAACAAAGGCCCCGAAACGCATACGCACGACATCGAGCTTGACCCGCGCATCCAGGAGTTGCTGGGCAGCGAGTTCCCGGAGCTCATCGCGAAATACGAAGAGACGCGGGCCTTGTATGGCGTCATCAGCAAGCTCAGCAGCTTGCGGCGCATCCAGGGCATCACCCAGGCGCAACTGGCGGAACGCCTGGGACGGCCTCAGAGCCTCATCAGCGCTATCGAGTCCGGCCGTATGAGCCCGCATGTGGAAACCCTCGTGGCGCTCGCCCGTGAACTCGGCTACAACCTGCGCATCGAACTCGACCCGAGGCCCGGCACGCATCCTGTGGATGAAACTGCCCTCGCGGAGGAATCTCTGCGCCGCGCGCGAGCCCGAAAGCACCGGATCGACGAAGATCAGGTCTTCGCGGACATTCGAAGTCTTTCGAGGGAGTGAACCATGACTGCCGAAGAACCGCGCGTGCTCTACGAGACACGGGATGAAGGACGGATCGCCGTCATCTCAATGGCGCGCGAGCGCTACCGCAATCCGCTGAGCCAGCAAATGATGGGCGAAATCGAAGCCGCCTTCGAACGAGGAGACAACGACTCCGGCGTGCGCGTCATCGTCTTGCGCGGGCTTGGGCCGGCGTTTTCCGGTGGCCACGACCTCGGTTCGCCGGATGCCCTCGCCACGCGTGAGCAGCGAGAGGGCGAATCGATGGGCAAGCGATATCCGCGCACCCGCGGCATGGATGTCGACCCGCACCTCTACATCCGGAACATCCCCAAGGCCACCATCGCCATGGTCCATGGCACATGCGTCTACGCTTCATGGATGCTGGCCTCAGCCTGCGACATTGTCTTCGCGGCGGACGATTCGCGCTTCCTGGCGACGAACTTCGCCTATTTCTCCGTGCCGTGGGACATCGGTGCGCGGCGCGCCAAGCACATGATGTTCGAGGGCCGCTTCATCGATGCACCGACGGCAGTGGACTACGGCTTTGTCTCGGCGATCTACCCCCAGGCCGAACTCGAAGCGGAAACGATGGCCTACGCGGCCCGCGTGGCCGAACAGGATCCTTTTCAGCTGCGGATGATGAAGCACTCGATCAACCAGATGCAGGAGATCCAGGGATTCACACCGCACGTCTACTCGTCGTTTTCGGACCGCATGGTGCGCGCGGCGAACACCGATGCCGCGGTCACGGTGGCCGCGCCCGAGCCCGGGAAGCGACGCCTGTACGTGAGTGTCGAGCGCGCACTGAAGCGCGAGCGGGACGAGTCCTGACTCAACCCAAGGTCCAGGTGGCTGGAGGGAAGCGATGAAGTTCACCGCGACGATCATCCTCGGAGGCAAGACCGCCACCGGCATCGAAGTCCCCCCTGACGTTGTCTCGTCGCTGAGCGCCAGCAAGCGCCCGGCCGTGGTCGTCTCCCTGAACGGCTACACCTACCGCACGACGGTGGCGCCGATGGGCGGGGCGTTCTGGGTTCCGCTGGCGGCTGAACATCGCATCGCTGCGGGCGTGGCCGCGGGCGAGGTGCACGAGGTGGAGGTGACGCTCGACAGCGCGCCCCGCGAAGTCGAGGTGCCCGGTGACTTCGCGGAAGCGATGGCCGCCGTCTCCGGCGCGCGAGAGCGCTTCGACAGGCTCGCTTACAGCCATCGTAAGGAGCACGTCCGCGCGATCGAGGAGGCCAGGTCCGCGGCGACACGAAGGCGGCGCATCGAGAAGGCGCTGGACGCGCTGCGCTAGCACTGCAGCGAAACCTCCCCGGCCCACTGAAAGCAGGTGGACACGCCACGCGACTCCGACCGTCGCGGCCGTGGCAACGGCGGCTGCCGCGGCGAGGGCGGGACACGAACGTCCACGTCCATAGCTGCTGGCACGAACCTGCCGGGCTACAACGTGGACGGCAGCTGCAACGGCGGTGCCAAGTCCGGGACGGTGATGACTACGCGCGCCAGCCCCGCCAGGTTTCCATCGGCCTGGGCCCGTATCACGAATCCGGGCTTCGTCCGTTTAGCGGCCGGTGAAGCGCGGTTCGCGCTTTTCGCCGAACGCGCGGACGCCTTCTTTTCGATCTTCGGAAGGGCGAATCACGCTCAATGCCGTGCCGGACATTTCGAGCGCGGTTTCGAAGTCGACGTTCGCCATGCGGTAGGCCAGCATCTTGCCCAGCTTCTGAGCCACGGGCGGTCCGGCTTCGACGGCCAGCGCCAGCTCCATCGTTTTCGACTCCAGCGCATCGGGAGCCACCAGGTAGTTGGAGAGGCCGCACTCGTGGGCCTCTTCGGCCGACATGAAACGGCCCGTCATCATCATCTCCATGGCTTTGCGCCAGCCGATGATGCGCGGAAAGCTCCAGAATCCGCCAAGGTCGGCGAAAAGGCCTCGCTTCACATACGCGACCTGGAACCGGGCGGCCGTCGAGACGACCGCCATATCGCAGTGGGCGACAAGATCGAAGCCCGCCCCGACGCAGACGCCATTCACGGAGGCGATGATGGGCACTTCCAGGCGCTTGAGGGCGATATAGGCCTCGGATTCGCGGCGGAAATTGAGGCGAGCGCCTTCCATGTCGAGCGGCGCGGGCTCTGGCGGTTGCTGGCCGTGGAGATTGGGGTTGCCGCTGAAGTCGGCGCCGGCGCAGAATCCTCGTCCCGCACCGGTAAGGACGATGCAGCGCACCGTGCGGTCCTTACGCGTGGCGTAGAAGAGATCTTCGAGTTCGCCGAACATTTGCATGCTGAGCGCATTCAGCTTTTCGGGGCGGTTGAAGGTGACCCAGAGGATGCCGTCCTGGGAGCCGCGTCGTTCAGTAAGGAGCGTTTCGTAAGTCATGCTTCCGTCTCGTGTGATGGGATGCGCCAGTGTATCGGATCGGCGGACGGTCCTCTTGCCGTCCTCCGTTAACTGCCGCCTATCGCGCTTCGGCTCCGCACCCCGCATCATGGAATGACATGCCAGCTCCACGTCCCGACATTCGCAACATCGCCATCATCGCCCACGTTGACCATGGCAAGACGACGCTCGTCGACGCCCTCCTCAAGCAGTCCAACGTGTTCCGCGAAAACGAACAGGTCGGGTCACTGATCCTCGACTCGAACCCCCTCGAACGCGAGAAGGGCATCACCATCATGGCAAAGAACGTCGCGGTGGATTACCGCGGCGTCCGCATCAACATCATCGATACGCCTGGCCACGCGGACTTCGGCGGAGAAGTCGAGCGCGTGCTGAACATGGCCGACGGATGCCTGCTCCTGGTTGACGCGGTCGAAGGTCCGATGCCCCAGACGAAGTTCGTCCTGCGCAAAGCGCTCGAACTCGGCCTCCATGCCATCGTCGTGGTCAACAAGATCGACCGGCCCAACGCCAGGCTCGAAGAGGTGGTGAGCGAAACGCAGGATCTCTTCCTCGACCTGGCAACCAAGGACCACCAGCTCGACTTCCCCGTGCTCTATGCGAATGCGCGCGACGGCTATGCCTCCCGCACGCCCGGCGTGACCTCGGGATCGATGGAGCCGCTCTTCGAAGCCATCCTGGAGCACACACCCCCGCCGATGTGCGACCTCGACGCGCCGTTTCGCATGCTCGTGACCACGCTGGCGTACGACAACTTCCGCGGGCGCACGGCGGTGG
>CAYYSD010000029.1:16690-26461 GCA_964474285.1 uncultured Anaerolineaceae bacterium
CCGCATCATGGACGGCCGCGTTCACCCCTCCGATAGCATCATCCGCTTCGACCACGAGGGCGTGACCAGCTCCCACCGCATCGCGCAGGTGTTCGGCTTCCAGGGGCTCGGGCGCGTCGAACTGCCTGAGGCCCAGGCGGGCGACATCGTCGCACTCACCGGCATCTCTGACGTCAGCATCGGCGAGACCGTCGCCGACCCTTCGGTCACCACGCCGCTCAAGACGATCGCTGTGGAAGAGCCCGCCGTTCAAATGACGTTCCGCGTGAACGACTCACCGTTCGCCGGGCGGGAAGGCCAGTTCGTCACGTCCCGCCATCTGCGGGACCGGCTCTTCCGTGAACTCGAGACGAACGTTGCGTTGCGCGTGGAACAGGGCGAATCGGCGGACGCGTTCGTTGTCAGCGGCCGGGGCGAACTCCACCTGGCCATTTTGGTGGAGACGATGCGACGCGAGGGCTACGAGTTCGCCGTTACGCGGCCGGAGGTCATCCTGCGGCGGACCGAGAACGGGCTCGAGGAGCCGTTCGAGATGCTCTACATCGAAGCTCCTGAAGCGGCCACGGGCGTCCTCATCGAGACGCTCTCAGGCCGGCGCGCCCGCATGACCGGCATGCACAGCGACCGCGACGGCGATGTTCGTCTCGAATTCGAAGTGCCGACCCGCGGCCTCATCGGCTACCGCGACCAGTTCATCAGTTCCACGGCCGGCGAAGGCATCATGAACACGGAATACCTGGGCTATCGACCGTGGGCCGGGGACATCACGCAGTTCCGGAGTGGCGCCCTCGTGGCGGCCGAGACGGGGGTCGCGTTGAGCTTCGGGCTGGCGAACGCCCAGGAGCGCGGCATCCTGTTCATCGAACCGGGGGCCGAGGTTTATGCGGGCATGGTCGTCGGACTCCACGCCCGCGAGAACGACCTGACGGTGAACGTGTGCAAGGCGAAGAAGCTGACGAACATCCGGAGTTCGACGAGTGACATCGCCGTGAAACTCACGCCGCCGCAGCCGCCGAGCCTGGAACGCAGCCTCACGCTCATCGCGGACGACGAACTCGTGGAGATTACACCGAAGTCTCTCCGTATTCGGAAGGCCGAGCTCAACGAAGTCGTCCGCGGCCGTGCCGTGAAGCGCGCGAAATACGCGGCGATGGCCGAGGTTTAGGGGGATCGGCGGTTGCTTCCAACGCCCGGAAGGGCCGGCGCTCTCCAAGAGGCAAACGAAAGGCCGGGCAACTTGCCCGGCCTGTCGCGTACTGTCACTACGAGGGTGAAGGTTAGACTCAGGGCGTCGGGTCGCCGCCGCAAAGAGTCTTATAGGCGCGATTCTGATCACCGTTGCTTCCGGCGCGGTCTGCGGCGGTGTGACCCCATTCTGACGCGCCCGGCGCGGTGTCGTCCGTCTGGAACACCGTGTGGATGTATTCCGCGCGATCCTGGCCGAAGCAGCCCGGGTCGGCGGGCTTCCCGGCAAATGCTGTGCCCGCGAACATCGACAGTGCGAGTGCGCCGGCGAAGCCTACTGCGAAAACCCTGATCTTCAAGTTCATCATGAATCTGTCCTTTTACCGTCCGGTGAACGGCCCGGTCACGGTACGCTGCGGAACGGGCTCCGTGCCCGGTCACCGCAACGAATGCTCCGTGCCTCCGCGTTCTCTTGCCACACTACTCCGATGGCAGGCGCTCCGCCATGCCCATGCTCGAATCGCTGCACTGCCCACTGGGCCGAAGCGGCGGACATGCGAAAGCCCCCGGTCGGGTGACCGAGGGCTTCTGCGCGGCATGTCTGCCGCTAGCGGGTTTTACGGTGCGGTGGTGCAGCCGTCCGCGGTTCCCGGGGCGTCCTCGTGGTTCTCGATGTGGGCGTCCGCTGCATGGCGGCTCACGTGGATGAGGACGACCGGATTACTCTCGCTGCCGGTGTTGTGGCAGATGTAGACCTTCGGCGCGGGCGCGGCGAAGGCAGCGCTGATGCTCGAAAAAGCGATGGCCGCACCGAAGGCGGCAGAGATGACCTTGAAACGCATGATGAGTCCTCCTGGGAACTTCTGACGGACGCCCGAGATCGGGCGCCACGGATGGCCGGGACGTTAACGCCACCGATGAAAGGCCAATTGGCCGTCGAAAGCTCTCCCTGGGGCGTTTTCTTTCGGCTCCCTGAGGGGTTCGAGACTCGGTGACCATCCTTGGACGACGACCGCAGACATCGTCACAGGCCGTCGGACGCCGTAGAAGGAAGCTTCAACGCGACCATAGATTTCCTCCATCTGTTGCGCGCCGGTGGTTCCGCGAGGCGCTCGAACCGTCGCGCGCGATGCCGGGATTGAGGAGGGGGCTGATTGCAAGGTCTGTCCAATAAGACGCCAAGAAGGGGCTGTTTGTTACGCTTCGGCCGTTAAGATTCTGTCATGGTCTCGGCGCCGCGCGCCGGGGTGAGACAAGAGAACGCCCCCGGTGGAATTTCCGCCGGGGGCTTCTTGCGTGAATCAACTCGTGATCTAGTTAACGTCGCGGCAACCTTGAAGGCTGTCTGCGTTGTTCGCGCTGCTGTCAGCGCCGGTGTGGCCATGCCCAGGCTTGACCGTGTGTGCATTCACTGCCGAATTCCCGACGTTGATAATCACCCACGGGTTCGTGGCGCTGGCTGTGTGATGACAGACGAATTCTTTCTTCTCCTGATCCGGCGCGGCGAAAGCACCGCTGAGTGCCGAGAGTGCGATGGCGCTGGCGAACGTTGCCGAAAGGACTCTTAGCTTGAGCATTTGGCTTACCTCTTACTTCCGTGACTTGGCTGCAAGGACGTGCTGGACACCTCGCCTTCACACTGTAGCCACCCTGTGGCCACCTCACCAGTAGGTACCGCGCAAGAATCGCTCCGTTCAGCGGATCGACCTGTTAGAAATCTGTTGGTATCTCCAGGGTTGCTCTCCTCGCTGACATGCTCGGTCCGGCTCCTGAGATCGCGGTACACTGCGCCCTATGCGCATCGACGACCTGGACACGCCCTGCCTGATTCTCGATATCGACATTGTGGAGGCGAATATCGCCCGGATGGCCGCGTTGCTTTCCGGGAGACCGGGAAAGCTGCGTCCCCACTTCAAGACGCCCAAAACGCCTGAGGTTGCGCGCCGCCAGCTCGAAGCGGGCGCGATCGGCATCACGGTCGCAAAGCTCGGCGAAGCGGAAGTGCTGGCCGATGCGGGGCTCGGCCCCATCCTCATGGCGAACCAGGTGGTGGGGCGCATCAAGATCGACCGCCTGATGGCGCTCCTGGCGCGTGGCGTCGACATCACGGTCGCGATCGAGAGCGATTTCAACATCGAAGAACTCGCCGCCGGTGCATCGCGCTCGGGGCAGCGTCCGGCTGCCATCATCGAGGTCGACAGCGGCATGCACCGTTGCGGAACGAATAGCACCTCCGAGACGGTGCGGCTCGCACGCGCACTGGAGGCCGCGGGCATCCGCTATCGGGGGATCATGGGCTACGAGGGCCACGTGGTTCACGTCCCGGACGCGGCTGAACGTGCGGAGAAGGCGCTCGTTGCCCTGGGCATCGTCAAGGAGCATGCGGATGCCCTCGCCGAGGCTGGACTCCCACCGGAGATCGTGTCGGTCGGCGGCACCGGCACGTTCGATGTCTCGTCCGCGTTCGAAGGGGTCACCGAAATCCAGGCGGGTTCCTATGTGTTCATGGACGGACGCTACCAGGAGGTCATGCCGGGGCAGTTCGGTTCCGCCCTCACGCTGTTAACGACCGTCATCTCGGTTCACGAGCGGTACGCCGTCTGTGATGCGGGGATGAAGTCCCTGACGAACGAGTTCGGGCCTCCGCAAACGCGGGATGGGGCCCTGAAGGCCGCCCGCCTTTCCGAAGAGCACGCACATCTGACGGGCGACGGCCTCGCCACCCTCCGCCCTGGCGACCGTATCGAGCTGGTCCCGAGTCACGGCGACACGACGCTCAATCTGCACGACGTCTACTTCGTCCGGCGAGGCGATGAAATCGTTGATACGTGGCCGATCCTCGGTGCCCGGAAGTTCCGTTGACCCGGCGATGATAGATGCACGTGAGTAAGATGGCAGGGAGGGAGGTGTTCCAATGCGAGAGTGCCCGTGGTGTCACCGGATGAATCTGAACGTCTACGCCTATTGCCAGTCGTGTGGCCGGGGATGGGCCGGACCAGAGGAGCAACCCGAGGCGAGCACGAAGAAGCAGAAACGCTTCTGGTTTTTCTAGACGGAGGCTGGGCCGGGCCTTAACCCTTCGCGGGGCCTACAATCGGCACCGACGGAGGATCTGCGTGTTGTTGAATCAGCGCAAACCACGACTGGGTTTGCTGCGTTCGCTATTCATCCCATTCATGGCAGTGTCGCTGGTGTTGCCGGTTGCCCTCGTTCTGAGCGCCTGCGGCGGAGGAGATGACGACACCTCGACCAGCCGTTCTCGCGACCGTGACCGGGACGGCATACCCGATCGAAAGGACGATTGCCCCCAGGAAAAGGAAGACGGGGGCAAGTGGAGCGCAAACGACGCGGACGGTTGCCCGGACACGATTGAGGACCTGATCGAACTGGGCCGCTCAGAAGTCGACGCGTTCTGGGCGGAGCTCTTCGCCACCGAGGGTGTTGAATACGAGGCTCCCATTCGCTTCGAAGCCTACTCGACGCCCATACGCACGCCCTGCGGCGAGGCCGAGCTCCACAACGCGTTCTATTGCGGACGCGACCACAGCATCTATTACGACATCAGCTTTTTCCAGGAAGAGCTGGACACGAACGGCGATTACTCACCGATTTTCATCATCGCCCACGAGTGGGGGCATCTCGTCCAGGCGCTCCTGGACATCCTCTTCGATGACACGCGCTACTCGATCCAGAACGAACTGCAGGCAGACTGCCTCGCGGGCGTCTTCACCGCGCACGCGGAAGAGGTCGAGATCCTTGAAACCGGGGACTTCGAAGAGGCGGTTGTTGCGCTCTTCCGCGTGGGGGATAGCGACGATACGCCCTTCTTCGACCCCGGGGCGCACGGAACTCCGGGCCAGCGCATCGACGCCTTCAACAAGGGCTTCTTGAAGGGCGTCGGCGCCTGCCTCTCCGACTTCTGACCGTGGCGGCGGCCCAGGCGAGCACGGCAGCGGCGGTTTGGAGCCGGGGTGCCCGGTCCTCGTAAGCCGCGAGACGCTCTGCGACGCTTTGGGTCGCGCGGGCGTGTTCGATGCAGGCCGTGGTGACCCGGACGGAACTGGGCTGCCCTCTGCGGGCGGGCATTGGCGCAGGCCCAATCGCGCGTCTCGCTGATCGAAATGTGCTCCGGGAACTTACCCCTCGATGATTGCCCGGCAACGGATGGCCCGCGACATGTCGTCATTGGCTTCGCGGATCATGCGTGCGAGGGTCGGCAGCTCCTGGCCGGCCGTTGCCAGCAGCCGCTCACCTCGATCGAGGGTGTCGGCTTCGACGCGATACGCCGGGAAGAGCGATCGGAAGTAGTCGGCGGCGAACTCCTTGTCGCGTTCACGGAACACGGCGGTGACTTCGGCGAAGAAGCGATCGACGTAGGGGGCGAGGATGTCGCGCTGCTTCCACCAGTTGAAGCCTCCCATCGCGGCGGCCGTCAGGTGGAGCGAGCCGTACCCTTCGCCGCGGATCTTCTCCCATGCGGCCGCCTTCACGGCGGGGTCCGGGACGGAGGTCTCTGCCTGGATGCGTGCCCGCTGGCCGCGGTCGGTAGGGTCGCGCTCGGCTTCGGCCTTCACGCGGTCCGCCGCGCCCGGAACGCCATAGGCCATCCCCTTCGCGGCGATGGACCAGCGCATGTCCTGGTCGATGGTGACGCCGGGGATCGTCTCCTCGCCATCGGCCAGCTTCTGGACCACGGCGACATCCGCGGGCGTGGTGGCCATGCCAATGTAGTTGCGGGCCCAGATGATCCGGGCATCGCCCTGTGTCGCCGCGCGCAGAGCGTTCCCGGCGGCTTCGAACATGGCGTGCGCTTCGCCTTCACGGAGAGCGTCCGGGACATACCGCGCGAGGGCTGTGGACGCCTGCGAGAGGACGGCATCCACCAGTTCGATGTTTGCTTCCTGGGGAATCTGCTCGCGCACCAGCGCCAGGTACTCGGTCGACTTCAGCTGCGCGTCGCGGACCATGTTCCAGAGCGACGACCAGAGCATCTGGCGGAGCATGGGGTCCGATATTTCGTGGAGACGCGTGCGAGTGAAGGCGATCGATTCGGGATCGAGCGCCACCTTTGCATAGGCGTGGTCGTTGTAGTTCGGGAAGACAAGGACCGGCGCGGGGAGGCCGCGCGCTTCGGTGAGGTCCACCTGCTCGCCGCTGAGGTTGACTGGGAGAACGGCCACAGCCAGTCCTCCGGGCGTGGTCTCGTGGAGCAGGCCGAGGTCCAGCCGGTGGGGGCGGATGGTGGGGTAGTCTTCGGGCGCGGTCTGCGTGAGTTTGAGGCTCGAAAGGCGCTCGCCATCGCGTTCCCATTCGACCGCGATGGTGTTGAGCGACGGCGTCTCCAGCCAAAGGCGCGACCACTCCTGGAGGTCCTTGCCGCTGCCGGCCTCGAGCGAGCCAAGGAACTGGGACAGGTTTGTGTTGCCGAGCGCGTGCGTGCGGAAATAGTGGCGCATTCCTTCGCGGAAGCCCTCGATGCCGATGGCCGCCACGAGTTGCTTGAGCACCGAGGCGCCCTTGCCATACGTGATCCCATCGAAATTGAGGAACGTCTGATCGGTGTCCTCCACCTGCCCGGCGATGGGGTGGGTGGTGACGAGCTGGTCCTGCCGGTATGCCCAGTTCTTAATGCTCGCGTTGAATTCCTGCCACGCCGAAGAGAATCGCGTCGCGCGGTCCATGCAGAGATAGGCCATGTAGGTGGCGAAGCTCTCGTTCAGCCAGAGATCGTTCCACCAGCGCATCGTGACGAGGTCGCCGAACCACATGTGGGCCATTTCGTGAAGGATGACTTCCGCGCGGCCACGCCGCTGGTTCTCCGTCGGTGGTTCGCGAAAGACCATGAACTCGTTGTGTGTGACGCAGCCAGCGTTCTCCATGGCCCCGGCGTTGAACTCCGGCACGAACACCTGATCGTATTTGTCGAAGGGGTAGGCGCAGTCAAAGAAGTCGGCGAAGAAGGTGAGGCCCTGGCGCGTGATCTCGAAGACTTCGTCCGCGTCGAGCCTGGGCGCCAGCGACTTGCGGCAGAAGAGCCCGAGAGGAATGCCTTCGTGGTTCGACCGGAACGCCTGGTAGGGGCCTGCGACGAGCGCAAAGATGTAGCTGGAAAGCGGCAACGTCTTGCGAAAGGTGCGTCGCGTCCGCCCTTCACCCGCATCGGTCGAAGCCTCGAGCGAGTAGTTCGCAATCACTTCCCATTCCGCGGGAGCGGTCACCGCGAGTGCGTAGGTGCCTTTGATGTCGGGCTGATCGAAACAGGGGAACAGGCGGTGTGCTTCGTATGGTTCGAAGTTGGAGTAGAGGTACTCTTGCCCGTCCTCGGGGTCGATGAACTGGTGAAACCCGTCGCCGCCGTGGTCGTACTCGTTTTCGTAGACGATGCGGACGGTATTCTTCGCGCGCAGGGCCGCCCCGGGAATGATCAGGCGGTAGCCGTTCCAGGCCACGTCCGTGGCTGCGCCGTTTATTTCCAACAACTCGATGGTCTTGCCGCGGTGGTCGAGGAAGGTATCGCCTCTTCCGGAGTCTTCGAAGGAGATGGTGACATCCCCGCGGTAGGTCGCCGCCCCGGCGCGGATATCGATGGCAAGGTCATAGGCGCAGGCCGAGATTCGGCTGGCCCGTTCCTGTGCTTCGGACTCGGTCAGTACGTCCCGGGCAGTGCTCGTCTCAGGCATATATGCGGTCATCCGTCTTCACAGGTTTGGTGCTGCAAACGGGCGCACCAGACGCATAGGCTACTCGATTTCAGGGTGCCCGCGCGGAAAGAGTGCCGGCCAGGACGTGGGCCAACGGGATGCGCACGCGGGCGGTCAGGAAGAGGTCGCTCATGCCCTGCCGGGACGCGCAAAGGGCGTCTGCGGCGAAGCTGAAGGTGTGCCACGCATCATCGGCGGCCGGGAGGTACTCCACGGCCTCAACCGGGTATCCATGGAGGACAGCTGGCTGCGCGGCCGAGGCGAACGTCCAGGCTATGACGGCGCGGTGTGGAGGCGGCGACAGGCTTGCGATGCAGGCACGGGTGGGAGTGACGGCGCAGAGGAAGTAGTTCCCCACAACCAGGGCGAAGGCGTTTCCTCCGGGTCCGATGTGGCAGCGTTCGCGAGCGCGGGGGCTCAGTTCGCGCACGGCTCGTTCGAACAGCGCCATGGCATCGCCCGTGGCCGGGCGGCGTCGCCTGTGCGCAAGAAAGGCATCGAGTTCAGCCTGGAACTGCGAAACGAACAGAGCCACCGGGTAAGTCTAAGCCGGGGGGCGCGGGAGCGGCTGGACGGATGGACGCGGGGGCCGCGGCGTTTTCGCCCCGAACGGCGGCGCGGGGTACAATCCCTGCCGTACTCCGCCACTCAGGGTGTAAGCCTTCGCATGAGCAACATCGAAGCGGTCAACGCGCTCCTTACCGCCATCAACTTCGACCGGTTCGCCGAGATTGAAGCCCGCCACAACCCGGACGTGGTCTTCAACTCCTTCCGCGGGCCTATCCTCCACAGTTCGACCGCAGTCGAAGAGTGGCACCACGAATTCCTGCGCGACTACGCCGACTGCAACTACAGCGAGCTCGAGTACATCGAGCAGGACGACACTGTGGCCGTTCGGGCGACCATCGAAGCGAAGGGCGACGACTGGCGCGCTTTCACGCAGCGGGTGGTTGAGGTGCTCTCCTACGAAGGCGAAGGTATATCGGAACGCAGGCTCTACGGGATGCTGCCGGACCTCGAACTCGACAAGGCCGAAACAGCGGCGATGACCAACGCGACAGGGTTCCGCGGCGGTTCCGTGAGCGCGACGAAGACCGCCGTCACCGGCTTCTTCGGGGCCATGCTCAAGGGCGATCATGAGACCGCGCTGACGTTCCTGCACGACAAGGCCGCCCTGATCGACACCGTCTACGGCACCACAACCGGGCCCCAAAACGTCATCGACCTGTTCGCGAAGATACCGGCGCCGCTCTTCGGTGTCTGGCGCGTCACGCGGACGCTCTGTGGCGCGAAGGATGCGCTCGTGGAGATGGCGATCGACCCGGCCCGGCCGCGAGCCGCCCACTGGGTACGCGTGGTGGATGGCAAAGTGGCCGTCATCGAAAGCTACTGGATGTTCCGCGAGATTGGGGTGAATCCCAGGGGCGAACGCCGCAAGCGCCACGTCAAGCAGGTCATTCTGCCGAAGTAGGCGGACCGGCGCTCAGGGCTCAGTTCGCCCGGCCAGCCCGACCACCATCACGAAGATTCATCACTCTGCAGTTTCTGGAGACTTTTCATGGCCACGATGTTCTACGACCAGGATGCCGATCTTTCGCTGCTCAACGGGCGCAAGATCGCCGTCATCGGCTTTGGCTCACAGGGCCATGCCCACGCGCTCAACCTGAAGGACAGCGGCTGCGACGTCATCGTCGGCCTCTACCCGGGGTCGAAGTCGTGGGAAGTCGCGGAGAAGCAGGGACTGCGTGTGGCGTCGGTCGAACAGGCTTCACGCGAAGCGGACATCATCATGATCCTCGCGCCTGATCACGTACAGAAGGCGATCTACGAGCAGGGCGTGGAACCTTATCTCAGCGAAGGCAACATGCTGATGTTCGGCCACGGC
>CAYYSD010000030.1:0-12939 GCA_964474285.1 uncultured Anaerolineaceae bacterium
TGAATGGCGTCCACCAGCGCTCCGGACGGGCCGAGGCAGACCAGAGCGTCGCGGGGCCCTCCCGCCGCATCTGGGACCGGGGGTGGGACGACGATTTCGTGAAGTCGTATCGCATGTTCGAACGCTGGGGGGCCGATCATGTGCCGCTCACCAGCAACGTTTTCCGCGAGATGACGAAGCAGTTCATGTGGGAGAACCGGCTGCGCACCGGCAGCCTCGACGTGGGCGGGAGGGCGGTCAATCTGCGGGCGATCACCGGTCCGGTGCTGCACGCCCTGGCCGAGCATGACCACATCGCCCCGTATGAGGCCGCGCGCGAACTCACGAGCCTGACAGGCAGCGCGGACCGCGAAGACATTCTGATCAAGGGCGGACACGTCAGCCTTGTGGCAGGGGGGAACGCCATGCACCGCCTCTGGCCGCGACTGGACGCGTGGCTGGGTGCGCGTTCCGTCTGAGCCGAGGGGTCGGCATACTCTTGCCGTGGACGCCGTCGAGTTCAACTTCGTAAGCCTGAACCTCCGCACGATCAAGGACCGCTGGATCAGGCGTTGCGGGACGATGCTGGATCAGCTCGCCGCGGCCGAGCCGGACGTCATCGCGCTGCAAGAAGCAAGCACCTGGTCCCTGCAGGCGCGTTTTGTCGCGTGGCGCCTTGGTGAGCGGGGAATGCCTTCATATGCTGTGCGGCACGTTCCAAAGCGGGGCTGGAAGGGATTCCTGGAGGGGCTGGCGGTGCTCTCCGCGCGGCCAATCGTGCGCCACGGCTCGCTGGACCTGGGCGGAGACTCGCGCGTGGCGCAGCGAACCTGGATCGAAGTATCGCCAGGGCGTGTCGTGGATGTCGTGAACGTGCATCTCGCCAACGGACGCCACAATGCCAACCTCCGCGCGGAACAGGTTGCGCGGCTGCTGGAGTGGATTGGCCCATCTATTCAACGGCGCCCGGTGATAGTCGTCGGCGACTTCAATGCCGAGCCCGACTCGATCCCGATTCGCGCGATGGTGGGACGGCTGCGGTCGGCGCACATCCTGGTGCATGGCGCGGAGCCGGTACGGACGGCTCCCGCGATCCCCCCGGCCGACGGCTGGCCCGGGCACGTGATCGACTACATCTTCGTGAATGAGCTCGTGGACGTGCGCGACTGCCGTGTCGCCTTCACGGAGCCTTCTCACAGGCATCCGCACGTCTATGCGTCGGACCACCTCGGGTTGGTGGCCCGCCTTTCCTTGCGCTGAAGCCGCGAGCCGGGGGCGGCATGGCTGCTGCTATCATCGACGAGAATGGTTCGCCGCAAGCCACCGGCCCTGGTTTCGCGCACGGGCGCCGCGCTTTTCGGCGTCCTCGTGTTCGCGGCGGTGCTGCCGGTCGTCGTGCCGCTGTTCCTGGACGAGCAGAACCTGGCGGAAGGGGATCGCGCCCCGCGGACGATCGAGGCTGTCCATGACGCCCAATTCGAATCCCAGGCGCTCACCGAGGCAGCACGGGACGAGGCGGAGCGCAATGTGGCGTCGGTCGAATTGCCGATCGATCTGAACGTGCGCCTCCAGCAGGCGACGACGCTGACGCGGCTGCTCGACCAGGTGCGGGCTATCCGGCTGCGGACGGACCTGAGCCAGCAGCAGCAACTGGACGAACTCGGGAACCTCTCGGCGGCAACCAACCTGAGTGTGACCGGCCGAAGGGACCTGCTGCTCATCGACCGCGCAACGTTCGACGCATTCCCCGCGCGGGTGCAACGGGCGCTGACCGAAATCCTGGACAAGGGTGTGCGCGAGGATGGCGCCACGAAGGCAGTAGACGAGTACTTCGCGGTGCCGGCAAACGTTCCCGAACGCTCGACCGAGTTCACCGCGCTGCGTGAACTCCTGCGGGTGTTCGTCGTGCCGAATGTGCGCCCGGACGCAGCCGCGACGGAGCTGAAACGGCAGGAGGCGCGGAAGAACGTGTCGCCGGTCATCGTGAGTTATACGGCGGGGCAGGTGGTCGTCCGCGAAGGTGACGTCATCGAGGCGGACACGCTCGAGGCGATGCGTGAGACCGGGGTCATCAGTGACACGTTTGACTACCTCGACGCCGCGGGCGGGACGATCATCGCGTGTGGTGCGGCGTTGATGCTGGGGCTGTTCGTGTTCCGGTTGCAGCCCTTCCAGCGGCCGGCAGCGCGGCGCGGGGCGATCGTCCTCGTGGGGCTGGTGGTGGTGCTTCTGACGATGCGAATCCTTTTCCCGCAGTTCGCTCCGGACAACGGACGCGGCTACGTGTTCGCGATCCCGATCGCGGCGGCGGCCATGATCGGGGCCTCGTTCGGCGACCTTTCGTTTGCGACGGTGCTGGGTGTGGTTGCGAGCGCGCTGGCGGTGTTCGTCGCGACCACAACTCCGGACCTTGCCGGGTCCGGCTTCGTCGGGCCGCTGGAGCCGGTGCAGCTGTTCATCGCCTATGGCGCGGGGAGCATGGTTGGGGCGTTTGCCGTACATCGAGCCGAGCGCATCGGCCGGATCGCCTTTGCCGCGGTGCCGGTCGCTGCGGCAACCTGGCTCGTGGTCTTTGCCTTCTGGCTGCTCAGCGAACCGCGGTCGAACGAGGCTCTCGGCTGGCTTTCGCTGGCCGCCGGGGTGAACGGCCTGCTCTCGGCGGTCTTGACTCTGGGATGCTTCGTGCTGCTCTCGCTCGCGCTGAGCGTGACGACGCGGTTCCAGCTCCTGGAACTCGCGCAGGCGGACCACCCGCTGCTGCATCGCTTGCAGGAGGAGGCGCCGGGCACTTTCCACCACAGCATGATGGTTGGTTCATTGTCCGAACGCGCGGCGACCGTGATCGGTGCGGACCCCCTTCTCGCGAAGGTGGGCGCGTATTACCACGACATCGGCAAGCTCACGCAGCCAGGCAATTTCATCGAGAACATGCTCGATGGGGGAGGGAGCCCGCACGACAGCCTGCCTCCCGCGCGGAGCGCCGGTCTCATCCGCGAACACGTGATCGCCGGGATAGACCTTGGGCGCCGTTACCGGTTGCCGGACGTCGTGCGGGACTTCATCCCGCAGCACCACGGCACGCGACTCGTGACGTTCTTTTACCGGCGGGCGCTGGAAGCGGGCGAAGACGTCCAGATCGCGGACTTCCGCTATCCGGGGCCGCGCCCGGTGACCGCGGAGGCCGCGATCGTGATGCTCGCGGACTCCTGCGAAGCGGTGGTGCGCGCCCGCCAGGATCGGACCCTTCGCGAAATTGACGGTCTTGTCGACGGGATTTTCGCCGAACGGCTGGCGGAAGGACAGCTCGATGATTGCGATATCACGATGAAAGAGTTGCAGCGAGTGGCAGCGAGCTTCAAGGCGACGCTGCGGGCGGTCTATCACCCGCGAATCGAGTATCCGCAGCCGACGCCGGAGGAGATCGCGGCTATCGCCTCCGGCGCGGAACAGCAAACGCGAACCACGGATTTCGCATAGACAGATGAGCACTTCTTTCTGCTATACTCGCGGCCATGCGATTCGCCGTGATTCGATTCCCCGGGACCTGGAGCGACAGGGACACCAAGCACGTCCTGACGAACGTCCTTGGGCAACAGTCCGAAATCGTGTGGCACAGGGAAACGAACCTGAAGGGCTACGATGCGGTGGTCCTCCCGGGCGGCTTCTCCTATGGCGACTACCTGCGCTGCGGGGCGATCGCGCGCTTTTCGCCGGTAATGGAGGCGGTCACAGAGTTCGCTCGTCGTGGCGGGCCGGTGATCGGCATTTGCAACGGCTTCCAGGTGCTGTGTGAATCCGGTCTTTTGCCCGGGGCGCTTATTCGCAACGAGAGCTTGCAGTTCCGCTGTGAATGGACCTATCTGCGGCGCGAAGGCGGAACGACGCCGTGGGCGAGCGGGATCCCGACGGGCAGCGTGTTGCACATCCCTATCAGCCACGGCGAGGGAAACTACTTCGCCGACCCCGAGATCCTCGATCGCCTGGAGGATTCGGGCCGCGTTGTCTTTCGCTATTGCGAACCGAACGGAATGGTTTCGGCCGGGGCCAACCCCAACGGGAGCGCCCGCAACATCGCCGGCATCATGAACCGCGAGGGCAATGTCCTGGGTATGATGCCCCACCCGGAGCGGGCAGGCGAAGCCATCGTTGGCGGAGACGACGGCAACCGGATATGGCAGTCGATTATCGCCGAAGCGGTGGCAGCGGTGGCATAGGCCGCGTTTCGCGCTCGGCGGTGGTTGAGGATTCCTCGGGGACACAGGCGCAGGACGCGTGAAGACGTCCGGCCTTTAGGGGATTTCCCATGACAGCCATGGCAGCCTCAGGTTCGATGGCGGGGCCGTATCCCGTCACTCTCGATGTCGACCCGCCTGCGCCGCAGAGCCGGCTGACGGTCTTCTTCAGGATTCTGATGGCGATTCCGAGCGCCATCGTGGTGGCCCTTCTGGGAATCGTCGCGGCAATCATCACGCTGGTTGCGTGGTTTGCCATCCTGTTCACCGGGAAGTACCCGGCGGGGATGGCGAACTTCGTTGAGGGTGTCCTGCACTGGTACGTCCGGACCACCGGGTACATTTACCTGCTAACGGACAAGTACCCGCCCTTCGCGATGGGGCCCGCGGACTATCCGATCCGCCTTGCAGTCACCACTCAATTCGAGGGGCGCAACCGCATCACCGTCCTCTTCCGCCTCTTCATGGTGATACCACACTACATTGTTCTCTACTTTCTCAACATCGCTGCGGAAGTTGTGGGGATCATTAGCTGGTTCGCTGCGCTCTTCACAGGGAGCGTTCCGCAAGGGCTGCACAATTTCCTTGCAGGTTGGCTCAGGTGGACGTCCAGGTATGGTGCGTACGTACTGCTCCTCACGGACGAGTACCCGCCGTTCAGTCTGAACTAAGGTCGTGCCATGATGGGCGCGGGCGGCAGCTCGCCGCGTGAGGACCGCAAGTGATCGACGACGAGCAAGAACCGCCGCGCCCCGACGACGATGCGCGGTTGCCACCGGACGACGAGGGACAGGCTCCCGTTCCTGAAGGCGAACCGCCCGCCGCTGCTGCCCTTCCCCCACGTTCGCCATTCGATGTCGACGTGCCATGGCGGAACGAACGTGAAGAGGACGCGCGGGCCGACGTAACGCCTTTCGAGCGCGTGATGGACCGGATGGCGCAGCAACGGGAGCCTGAACGCCCGGACTCCGGCGATGTGCCGGCGCCGGCGGAACCCGCAGGCGCCGCGGCGATGCCGCCACCACCGTCCAGCGGCACCCCCTTCACGCCCGAGCGCGCGGCGGCGGATGCGCCGGTGTTCCTGCCGCCGCCACCGCCCGTGTTCAGCCCCGGCGGCCACCACGATGACGGCGAACGTTACCCGATGACGTTCGTTGTCGAATACCCGCAGGAACTGAGCCGAGGCCTCACCCTGGTCCGGGGATTGCTGTACATCCCTGTGGCGATCTTCGCCGGCATCCTCCAGTACCTGTGGAACGGCGTGCTCGGCGCCGGTTGGACCTGCGTGTTCTGGCGCAAGAAGTATCCCGAGTGGCTGTTCGGCGCCGGCACCGGCTATTGGGCGTGGACCGCGCGAGCGTGGGCCTACGGCCTGTTGCTGACGGATAAGTTCCCGAGCCTCGACGCGGCGGGGAGCCCCGTCCAGCTCACCTATGCGCCTCCCCCGCAAGGGGAGCTGAGCCGCTGGCGCGTGGTGTTGTGGAAGTTCGTGCTGCTCATCCCACATTTCCTTGCGCTGGCGGCCCTGTGGCTTGGCGTGGTCGTCGTGGTCGTGCTCGCCTGGTTCGCCATCCTGTTCACCGGGCGCTACCCGCAGGGCATGTTCTCGTTCGTCACCGGCGTGATGCGGTGGACGTTCCGGGTCATCGGTTACTTCGCGTCGTTCAACGATCGTTATCCGCCGTTCTCGCTATCGGAGTCGGCGGGCCCGGCCGAGCGGACGACGACGGTCGCCTGCGGAGTCACGGGCGCGCTGGCGGCAGGGGGCATGACCGTTCTGATCGTCGTGGCGGCCGTCATCGGTTCACGTCCGGAGCACCTCGACGCGAACTATGCGTCTCTTCAGCAGGGCCGGGGAGCCGTCGGGATTGGCTTCACGAACCTGGACGACGATCGCATCGTCTTGCGTCTTGAACGCATCTATGACCCCGGGCATGAACTGGCGCCTCCGAATGTCGAGGTCGGGCGCAACGAACGTGTCGTCGTATTCCAGTGGTCTATCGATAACGAGCAGGCCCAACGCCACCGCATCGACACCTCCGACGCGGCGCTGAAGGCAGGGGTCGATGGCGAGCGCCAGACGTTCAAGGCGGTCGTCCTGGTACTGGATGGAGAGAAGGCGCCGGAATACGTCGAGAAAGAGTCCGAAGCCGTGCTGCAGGCCGTGTTCGTCCTCCCTGAGGATGCCGAGGTGGAAACGCTGCGCATCCGGCCGGGGTTCGCGGGATCGGGCGGAGTGGAGTACGACTTTCGTTAGCGTTGCAGTTGCTGGCCCCTCGTTGCGGGCCTTCCTATACTCGAACAGCGGGCGCGGAGGTTCATGCGATGGCTGTGGCGGTGGACACGGAGTTTGAGACAGTCATCGGGCTTGAGGTGCACTGCCAGCTGCTGACCCGGAGCAAGATGTTCTGTGGGTGCAGCGCAGCGTACTCAGGAGCCGAACCGAACACGCACGTTTGCCCCGTGTGCCTGGGCTTGCCCGGGGTGCTCCCCGTGATCAACGAGCAGGCGATCGAATACATCGCGATGACCGGGCTGGCGCTCAACTGCACGATCGCGCCTTTCAGCAAGTTCGACCGCAAGAACTACCACTACCCGGACCTGATGAAGGGTTACCAGGTGTCGCAGTTCGACCTGCCGGTGTGCAAGAACGGGTGGCTGGAGGTCGAAGTCGACGGCGTTAAACGACGCCTCGGCATCACGCGCGTCCACATGGAAGAAGACACGGCCCGCCTGCTGCACCGCACCGACGCGGCAACGGGCGAGGGCTACAGCCTCGTCGACGTGAACCGGTCGGGTTCACCCCTCATGGAAATCGTGAGCGAGCCGGACATGCGCACGCCCGAGGAGGCCCGGCAGTACCTCATCGCCCTGCGGCAGATACTCCGCTACATCGGGGTGAGCGAGGCAAACATGGAGGAGGGCAATTTCCGCTGCGATGCCAACGTGAGCCTTCGACCTCGCGGCCAGGAGGCGTTCGGCGCGAAGGTGGAAGTGAAAAACATGAACAGCTTCCGCGCCGTGCACGATGCACTCGTGTACGAAGAGAAGCGGCAGGCGGAAGCCCTTCGGGCGGGCCAGGTTATCCGCCAGGAGACGCGGGGCTGGATTGATGAGCGCGGAGTGACGGTCTCGCAGCGCTCCAAAGAAGACGCGGACGACTACCGCTACTTCCCGGAACCCGATCTCCCTCCGATGCGCTTCAGTGACGAATACGTGGCGACCCTGAAAGCGAAATTGCCCGAACTGCCGGCGGCGAAACGCGAACGGTTCGTGCGCGAACTCGGGCTGTCCGCCGTGGACGCCGCCACGCTGTGCGAATCGCGCGAACGTGCGGACTACTTCGAGGCAGTCCTGGCGGCAGTCGGCGGCGAGCGCGAGCGGGCGGCACGGCTGGCCTGCAACTGGGTGCTGGGCGAAGTGGGGCGGTGGACGAATGCTGTCACCGGCCGGGAGATCAGCGAACTCCCCGTCAGACCGGAGGGGCTGGCGGAACTCATCAGGCTTGTCGAGGACGGCAAGGTCACGTCGAACGTGGCGAAAGAGGTCTTCGAGAAGATGGCGCAGAGTGGCGCAAGCGCGGCGGCCATCGTCGAGGCTTCGGGGCTTGGCCAGATCAGTGGCGCGGAGGAACTCCGTGACGCGGTGCGGCGCGCCATCGCGGCGAACGACAAAGCCGTGGCGGACTATCGCGCGGGTAAGGAGGCGTCGGTCAAGTTCCTCATCGGCCAGGTGATGCGGGAGACGAAGGGCCGCGCGAACCCACAGGTGGTGCAGGACCTCATGCTTGAAGAATTGGCCGTTGCAAATGCTTAGTCGTGTGATCGATATCGTGACCAGGTGGTATACTCCGCGCCGATGAGCATTCGCCAGATCCGGGAGCACAGCATCTTCAAGTGGCTGTATCCCGGCATGCACATCAAACGGTGGCTCGTGCTCTTGCTGTTCGGCATCAGCCTGATGGGGCTCGGCATCGCCTATCTGCTGAAAGAGGCGTACCTCACCTACACGTTCCCCGGCGAATTTCGCTACATCACGTTGCAGTTCATCCCGCGCTGGGGCCGCGGCCTCCTGTTCATGACCTTATCGCTAAGTACCATTGGGATTGCGATTTACAAGCTCAACGAGTCGCTGCTGTTCGCGTTCGTGCGCCCTGATGGGGACCGGAGCATGGCACAGACGATCTACAACAAGCGCATCCTCGGACGCGGGCCGAAGGTCGTGGCCATCGGCGGCGGGACCGGGCTTTCGATGCTGTTGCGCGGGTTGAAGGATCACACGAGCAACCTCACGGCAATCGTGACGGTGGCGGACGACGGCGGGAGCACGGGGCGGCTGCGGCAGGAGTTCGGCGTAGTGGCGCCGGGCGATATCCGGCAGTGCATCGCCGCCCTCGCCGAAGCTGAACCGCTCATGTCCAAGCTGTTCCAATACCGATTCACCGAGGGCACGGGGCTCGAAGGGCATTCGTTCGGCAACCTGTTCATCGTGGCGATGTCGGAGGTCACGGGGAATTTCGAGGCGGCAATTCACGAAACAAGCCGCGTCCTCAACGTGCGAGGCACGATCCTGCCTTCGACGCTGGAGGACGTGACGCTGAGCGCGCGCACCCATGAAGACGAACTCGTGCACGGCGAACACAACATCAGCGAGCGCGGCAGCGCGATCCACGAGCTGTACCTGAACCCGCCGAACGCCGTGGCCCACCCGGATGCGGTGCGCGCGATCCTGGATGCAGACCTCGTCGTGATCGGCCCGGGTAGCCTCTACACGAGTGTGATGCCCAACCTCCTGGTTTCCGGCGTTCAGAAGGCTCTCGCCGCGTCCACCGCGCTCAAGGTGTTCGTGTGCAACGTGGCAACCCAGCAGGGCGAAACGGACGGCTTCTCGGTGGTGAACCACATCGAGGCGATCGAACGTCACGCGGGATCGGGATTGCTCCACGCAATCATCGCGAATAACAACATCGTCCCGGCACTGCCGGAGGAGTGGCATTCGGCGCCTGTGGCGCTTAGCCGCAACGGGGGTGGTTCGCTGCACGGTGCGCGGCTGGTGGAAGCGGATGTGGTGGCGGAAGAGAACCGCTACCGGCACGATCCGGTGAAACTCGCCGCTACGATCCTGCGGCTGTACGATGATCGCGATTCCCTTGCAGCCGAAGCCGGTGCGATTCGCACCGATGAAGCCATGCTCGTATCGCGGTAGCGCCGATGTTCCTCAACCTGTTCCAGATCATCATCTCTGTGGTCCTGATCGTCATCATCCTGTTGCAGGTGAAAGGCTCCGGCTTTGGGGCCGCGCTCGGAGGGATGTCAGGCGGCTCGGTCTACCGCACAAAGCGGGGCCTGGAGCGCACGCTGTTCCAGGCGACGATCATTCTGACGATGGTATTTATCTTCGTGTCGTTCTTGAGCGTGGAGCTCCAGTAGCGACGCCACGCCTATGGCACTTTTTCGGCAACCCCGCCAACGCCCCGTGATCTTCCTGGGTCTGATCGCGTTCGCCGCGATTGCGACAGGCATCGCCTTTGCGCTGCGCGTCTCCGGTAAGGAGAGCGTGGTGCTGCCCGTTGGGAACAGCTACACCGAGGGCGTGGCGGGGACCTGGCAACGCATCAACCCGGTGTTCGCCAATACGAATGAGGTGGACCAGGACCTCGTGCAGCTCGTGTTTTCCGGCCTGGTGCGCCTGGGTGCCGATGGCCTTCCCCGGCCAGACCTGGCCGAGCTTCCCGAGATCTCCGAGGACGGCCGCACCTACACCTTCCGGTTGCGCGACAACCTTCGCTGGCACGACGGCCAGCGTGTCACGTCCCACGATGTCGCCTTCACTGTTGGCGCCATCGTTTCACCTGACTTCAAGGGAGATCCTGCCCTCGCTGAAGCGTGGGCCGGCGTCGGCGTGGAAACGCCCGACGATCGGACGGTGGTGTTCAAACTGAGGCAGGCATCCTCGCCTTTTCTCGCCCGCTACGCGACCATTGGCGTCATTCCGAGCCACCTGCTCGAGAGCCTGACGCCTGCGGAGCTCTACGAGGCGCCGTTCAATTCGGCGCCTGTGGGCACAGGCCCGTTCCGGCTCGAGGCGCTTGATTCGCACCAGGCATCGTTTGCCGCCTACGACGGTTTCCACTTTGGGCGGCCAGCTATTGGCACCGTGCGCATCAAGTTCTACAGCGACTACCCCGCTTCGCTTCGGGCGCTCACCGCGGGTGAGGTCCAGGGAGTGATGGCACGCGAAACCCTGACGGAAGGTCAGCGCGCCGAGCTCGACAGGGTTCGCAACCTGGAGACGTTTGAACCGCTGCGCGCCGCGCACATCCTCCTTTACCTGAACAACGACCAGTCTATGTTCCAGGACGCTCGCGTCCGCACAGCACTTTCGCTGGCTCTCGATCGCGCGAGTATCGTCGACCGGGTGTTTGTGGGCGGTGCGCGCGCGTCGTCTTCGCCTGTCGCGCCCGAGACGTGGGCCTATGCGGCCGACTACGACCGCGTCGATACCAACATCCCGGAAGCGCGCCGGCTGCTCACTGAGGCGGGCTGGGTGGCGCACCCGACAACGGGCATTCTCGTGCGGGAAGGCGCCGAATTCCGCTTCACCATCCGCACCGACAACGACGCAGGTCGTGTCGCGGTGGCGACCGAGGTCGCACGCGCTCTGGAGCCCCTGGGCATCCGGGCGACCGTCGCGAGCACGACGTTCTCAGTGCTGCGGCGCGACTTTCTCGAGCAACGGCGCTATGACGCGGCGGTTGCCGGTTGGGACCAGGGCGCCGACCCGGACCCGTACTTTGGCTGGCACAGTTCGCAGACGGGCGCCGCCGGTCTCAATATCGCCAACTTCAGCAACGCCGTGACGGACGAACTCATCTCGCGCGGCCGGACCCGCTCGGACATCGAAATCCGTCGCGATTCGTACCGGCAATTCCAGGAGAAGTGGTTGGAACTGACGCCGAGCATCATCATCGCCTACCCGCGCTATACCTACCTGCGGACCGAAGCCATCCACGGCGACGTGCCGAAGGTGCTCCCGCTGGCTTCGAACCGCTTCGCCGAGATCTGGCGCTGGACCACGTCGTGAACCCCCGCGAAGTGCGAGTGGTGTTCATGGGCACGCCCGCGTTCGCCGTCCCTTCGCTCGAGGCACTCGTTGAGGGAGGCTACGACGTGGTGGGGGTGGTGACGCAGCCCGACCGGCGCGTGGGCCGCGGAGGATCGGTGCAGGCGCCGGACGTGAAGGTGACGGCGCTTGGACATGGTCTCCCGGTCCTGCAACCGGAATCCCTAAAGGACCCGGAAGCCATCGAGGCGTTGCGCGAGTTGCATCCGGACCTCTTTGTCGTCGCGGCTTTCGGCAAGATCCTGTCGCGGCCGGTCCTGGACATTCCCGCGCGAGGCTGCGTGAACGTGCACGCGTCGCTCTTGCCACGGTGGCGCGGCGCTTCACCGATCGCTGCCGCGATCCTGGCGGGGGATGCGCAAACGGGCGTGAGCATCATGGAGATGTCACTGAAGATGGATGCGGGCGCCGTGATCGAACAGCGGGCGGTCGACCTCGAGTCAGGGGACACCACGGGCACGCTGGAGCTGCGCCTGGCGGCCCTCGGCGCACACGTGCTGGTGGAGGCGTTGCCGGGCTGGTATGACCGGGAGACAGCCGCCACGCCGCAGGACGAGGCGCTGGTTACGTACTGCCGGCAGATCGCGAAGGAAGAGGGCCACTTGCGGGCCGAGATGACAGCAACCGAAGCAGAACGGGCCGTGAGGGCGTTCGATCCGTGGCCTGGCGCCTATGTGACGTATCACGGCGAGCGACTCGGCATTTGGCACGCGCGGGTCGTGGAACTCAATGCGCCGGCGGGGGCCCTGCGTGTGGTCGGCCGCAAGCCGGTGGTCGCCTTCCGCGAAGGCGGGCTCGAGCTCCTCGAAGTCCAGAAGCCCGGTGGGCGGCGAATCGGCGGCGACCAGTTTGTCAACGGTGAACGCGGTAAGGTGGAAGACAGGGTAGGCCTAGTATGACAGACCTCTACGGGATGCTTCCCGAGGAAATCGACAGCCTGGTGGAACGCCTGGGGCAACCACGCTACCGGGCGGACCAGCTTCTGCGTGCGCTCTACCACAGTGCGCCTGCGGACATCGACCAGATTAAGCAGCTCCCGGTCGCGCTGCGAGAGGCCCTTAAGTCGGAAGGCTTGACCGCCGGCGTCGCCTCCGAAGTGCGCCGCATCGCAAGCGACGACGGGGACACGACGAAGTTGCTGCTGAAGATGCCCGGCGGCGTGCTCATCGAGACCGTGCTGATGCAGTACGCGGAGGAGACCGGGCAGCATCCACGTTCCACTGTGTGCGTCTCGACCCAGGCGGGCTGCGCGATGGCCTGTGTGTTCTGCGCGACGGGCCAGATGGGCTTCGAACGCAATCTTACCGCAGCGGAGATCGTGGCCCAGGTGGTGCACTTCGCGCGGCTGCTGGAATCGCGCGCACAGCACGTCACGAACGTGGTGTTCATGGGCATGGGCGAACCACTCGCGAACTATGGCGAGACCGTGCGCGCCCTGCGCATCCTCACGCATCCTCGCGGCTTCGGCCTCGGGCAGAGGCACGTGACGGTTTCGACCGTCGGAGTGATTCGAGGCATCGAGCGCCTGGCTGCGGAAGACTTACAGGTTGGGCTTGCGATTTCGCTGCATGCGCCGACCGACGAACTTCGCCGCAGCCTGGTGCCA
>CAYYSD010000030.1:12949-20975 GCA_964474285.1 uncultured Anaerolineaceae bacterium
GTCGCCGTTAGGAGCGCTCTCGCCACAGTGCTCACCGCCAGCGTGCGAAGCCCTCCGGCGCCGCCGCTCGCCGTCGCCGTCCACAACAACGCCACCCTTTCCGGGCAACTGGCGGCACGCGTCGACGAACTTCGCCGCAGCCTGGTGCCAACGGCCGGGCCGCACTCTGTGGGCGACATCGTCAAAGCCGCGCGAGGCTACTTCCGGGCGACCGGGCGGCGCGTCACGTTCGAATACGCCTTGATCCGCGATGTGAACGACACGCCGGAAATCGCCCGCCAGACGGCGCTGCTGCTCAGGCCCACCGGAGGACACGTGAACCTGATCCCGGTGAACCCGACGGCCGGAGGCTACGGGAGGCCGGATCGGCGTCGCGTGCTCGACTTCCAGCGGATTCTGCGGGAGGGTGGCGTCAACTGTACCGTGCGCGTTGAGAAAGGCTCTGAGATCTCGGCGGCGTGTGGCCAATTGAGGACCGACGAGGCCAAGGAACGCGCACTAATTCAGGTCAGCGAGGATCTGCCTTCCGTGCGAGCGCGTGGGCGCCTGAGAGCAGGGCCCGGCCCAGCGCGATCCCAACCCCGATAGCGATGGCCGAACGCAGATCGATGAGCGTCCGCACTTCGCCGCGAACCACTGGCGAGGCCAGGATCAGTGTGTTCACTTCGTCGCAGGCGACGGAGCGTGCCGCAACGACGCCCGCTTTGCTCTGGCGGATGGTGCCGCGGGTGAAACTCGCGACTCCGACGGCGCTGTTGTTGAAGGTGGCTTCCGTGGCATGAAGGCGTCGAACGGCTGTGCGATCGACGTCAGCGACGGCCGAGCGGATGGTCCCGCCCACAGCTGTACGGTCGATGGTGACGTGGTCCGCCGAAACGTCGCCGCCATGGCCGTGTGACGATGCCGCACCGTTTCTGGACATATTCGCCTCCGGGCATTCACCCTAGACCTCGCCCCCAAAAGGCGCAATCCTGAATCTCCCCCAATGCGCACCAGCGACTTCGATTTCGATCTTCCCGCGGCCCAGATTGCTCAGCAGCCGGCCGAACCCCGAGACAGCGCGCGCTTGATGGTGCTGCGCAGGGGCGCGGAGAGCATCGCGCACACCGTGTTTTCGGAACTGCCGTCGCTGCTCGCGCCGGGCGACCTGCTCGTGGTGAACGACACGCGTGTCATGGCCGCCCGGCTCTTTGGAAGGCGTCCAGAGACGGGCGGTGAGGTGGAGGCGCTCCTGGTGCGCCCGATGACGGACCGCCGATGGGAGGTGTTATTTCGCCCGGGAAGGCAGGCGCGTGTCGGGCGCAGGTTCGAATTCACGGCGAACGACGGGCCGTTAGTTGGCGAAGTCGTCAGGCACGACGAAGGCGTGGTCGAGATTGAATTCGCGCGCGCCTTCGACCCGGCGACCGTGGGCGCGGTGCCGCTGCCGCCATACATCAAAGAGTTTCAGGGTGAGGCGGAACGGTACCAGACGGTGTACGCGCGGGAGCCGAAGAGCGCTGCGGCGCCAACCGCGGGCCTGCACTTCACGCCTGAGCTGTTGGCCGTCCTGGAGGCGCACGGAATCCGGCGGGCGGCGGTTTCGTTGGATGTCGGGCCGGGCACGTTCAAGCCGGTAACCGTGGACGACCCCCGCGACCACCCGCTCCACGCCGAGCATGTCACGCTTCGCCAGGCGACGGCGGACGCCATCCTGGGTGCGCGGGAAGCTGGCGGAAGGGTGGTGGCCGTGGGCACCACGGTGGTCCGGACGCTCGAGCACGTGGCGCGCGAACGAGAGCGGGTAGAGGCATACGAAGGATGGACGTCGCTGAAAATCCTCCCGGGGGATCCGTTCCGCGTGGTGGATGTGCTGATCACAAACTTCCACCTGCCACGTTCGACCCTGCTCATGCTGGTTTGCGCGTTTGCCGGCCAGGAGTTCGTGCTGGAGGCGTACCGCGCCGCGGTGGGGGAGGGGTACCGCTTCTACAGCTTCGGCGACGCAATGCTCATCCTGCCGTGATCGAGCGTGAGGCAATGGCCGTGCTTCGCTATGCTCGAACGATGCGAATCGGCGACATCGAGTTCGACGGGTTGGCGCGGTTGGCGCCCATGGCTGGAATCAGCAACGCTCCGTTCCGATTGGTCGCGCGCGAATGTGGCAGCGCGCTTACGACCAGCGAAGAGCTCGACGCGATCTCGGTCGTGCGGGGGAGCGCCGATGCCACGGGCCTCGCGAGGTACTACCCGGAGGAGCGGCCACTCGCGATGCAGCTGCTGGGATGCGATCCGCACCTCCTGTGCGCGGCGGCGGAAAAGCTGCAGGAGCAGGGCGCGGACATCATCGACCTCAACATGGGATGCCCCATGCCCAAGATCACCAGGCAGGGCAAAGGGGCGGCGCTGATGCAGGACCCCTCTGCGACAGCGCTTCTGCTGCGTGCGATGCGCCGCGTCGTCCGCGTGCCGTTCACGGTGAAGATTCGCGGCGGCTGGGACGGGGAGCACCTGAACGCCGTCGAGGTGGCTCGCATGGCACAGGACGAAGGCATCGACGCCATCACGGTTCATCCGCGAACCCGGTCGCAGAAGTTCAGTGGGCGTGCACCCTGGGAGATCATCGCGGACGTTGTCCAGGCCGTTTCGGTGCCCGTCACCGGCAACGGCGATGTGACCTCGATGGCGCAGGCCCGGGAGATGATGGCCCGGACGGGCTGCCAGTCGGTCATGATTGGCCGCGGGGCGCTCGGCCGCCCGTGGGTGTTCAACGAAAGGTTTGACTTGCTCTCGCCCGAGGGGCAGTGGGCGTTCAAGACGTCTGCAGTCGAGCGCCACGTCGCGCTGATCCTGGCGCACTTCGAGGCCCGTTTTGCGCTGAACCAGCTGCGGAAGCACCTGTCGTGGTATAGCGAAGGGCTGCCGGGTTCGGCTCCTGTGCGAGACCGGGTACACCGGGCACAGTCCGTCGATGAAGCGCTCGATGCGTTCTGGCCGTTTTGGGCGGCGGCGCGGGCCGCCAATGCGCCGGCCGGCGCGACCCGTCACGAGACGCTCCGGGACCTCGCGCTCGCGGGCGGTTAGTGCGGAAGGCGGAAGCCGCCGTCGTCACACTCGATCATGCCGTCGCGCAGGAGTCCTTCGAGGTGGCGATCGAGTGCGTGATGATGTTCCTCCGGCAGGCCGCCGGCGATCTCGTCGCGGAGTGCCCATGGATGGCGGCGAAGGAAGTCCACGATTCGGCCGCGAGCGAATCGTGCAGTGGTCTCGAACCGTGGAGTCCGGACCCGTGGCGGGGCAGATGATCGCGGGTAGCCCGCCGCGCGCCATGCGCACCACCGCGCGATGGGGCAGACGCTACAGTTCGGGGCGCGTGAGGTACAAACCGTAGCGCCGAGGTCCATGAGGGCGAGGTTGTGGTCGCGTGGGCTTCGAGAGGAAAGCAGCTTTGCGGCGATCGCGCGGAGAGCTTTCGGTTCGATGTCGCGCCGGGAGGCGGCGCCGGATACGGCGCGAGCAAGCACACGGGCGATGTTCGTATCGGCCACGGGTGTAGCAAGTTCGTAGGCGAAACAGGCGATGGCGTCCGCGGTGTATGGCCCGACGCCAGGAAGTGCGCGAAGGCCATCGACCGTGCGAGGCATGCCCTCTGCGGCGATCGCCCGCGCGGCGCGATGGAGGTTGACCGCGCGGCGGTTGTAGCCCAACCCGGCCCACGCCTCGATCACTTCAGCGAGCGATGCAGCTGCCAGGGCGCCCGCGTCGGGCCAGCGGGTCAGGAATGCTTCGTAATAGCGAGTGACGCGGCTCACCTGCGTCTGCTGGAGCATCAGTTCGGAGACCAGGACCGCGTAGGGGTCGCGCGTCATGCGCCAGGGGAGCCTGTGGCGGCCGTTGGCGCGGTACCAGCGAATGAGCGCGCGCCGGAATGCCCCGGGCTCAGGGATTGCGGATGTCACGGGAGCCGGCGTTCATCTGCTCCATTCGGCGCAGTGCTTCGTCCGAAAGGAGCGCGTCGAGGAAGAGTGTGCGCTCCATTCCCGGACCGTCCGTTCCCGGGGCGCCGAATACCTGGCGGATGAGCCGCTTGACGTGGCCCACGGCGAGCGCTGAGTTCGAGGCGAGTTCTTCGGCGAGCGAAATGGCGCGGGCGACCGAGCGGCCCGCGGGGGCCACTTCGTGCACGAGCCCGAGCTGCATCGCTTCCGCCGGGGACACGGTCCTCCCGCGAAGGATGAGTTCGAGAGCGCGTGCCGGGCCGACGAGAGCGGTGAGCTTCTGCGTGCCGCCGGCGCCGGGGATGAGCCCTACGTTCACCTCTGGCAGGCCGTACCAGTAGGGGCCATCCTCGGCGATGCGGATATCGCAGCAGAGGGCGAACTCGAAGCCACCGCCCATGGCTGTGCCGTTCAGGGCGGCGATGCAGGGCTTCGACATCTCCACGATGCGCCGGAAGAGCGCGTCAATCTCTCGCTCGGGATTCGGCGTGTTGGTATCGACGCGCGTCCCGCGGGCACGGAGGTCTTTCGATAGGGCCGCAAGTTCGTCGACGGAGTAGTGGCGTATGAAGACGCCCGCCAGGCCGCCGGCAAAGACGACGGCGCGCACGGCGGGGTCGCGCTCCAGTTCCGTCGTGGCGCGTTCCAACTCCGGGACCGTGTCGCGGTCCATGTAGCCATCGGGCGGGTTCGCAACCGTACAGATGGCTACGGCTCCGCGCCGCGCCACCGTCACCTGGGACATGGCTACTCTTCCTCTTCGTCGTCCTCTTCTTCACTGGAAGCCTGGGCGGCGGAAGGCACGATCGCCATCTCCGCGCCTTCGCGGCGGTTCTTCTTGGGCGCCGGTACGGCCTTCAAGTTGGCGATGAGCTGAGTCATCTGTTCAACCGTTGTTCCGCCGGGAGACACAACAGCCGCACAACCGGAATCCCTGAGAACGCGAAGCTCTGCGACCGTGGCTGCGGGCGTCGTCGCGACGAGCAGCGGCGTGCCGGTGAACGAGCTCAGGCGAACCAGGGCGAGCTGGCCAGCGAGGGACGTATCGGAGGCTTCCGGTTCGATGAAGAGTGCGTCCAGGCCAAGCGGGCCGAGCGCACGCAGGGTGGTGTCGTCGAGTTCCGGGCCAGCGGAAAGCACGTGGCCCATGCGTTCGGTATCAAGCGCGGCGGCTGCGGTGCTTTCCAACGGGCTGACAACGAAGTCGCACTTCGCTTCATGAAGCGCTTCGGCGCCGGCGACATCGAGCGCCGACACCTGGACACCGACGCAGACTTTCCCGTCGGCGACAGCCTTCAGCGCCTTTAACGCGCCGGCAGCGTCCTTCGCGCGAACGAGGACGATGTCCGCGCCTGCATCAAGCAAGGCGCGCGCCGCGGCGGCGTCGTTGGCGATGACACCGGCGAGCATGGCCCTGGGCGCTTCCCGGCGTGCCTGTCCGAATCCCAATCCACCGATTGATTCTCTCCGCTGAATGCGGGTGATCGCTTTTTGCAGCTGGCTCACAAGGGGCCTCCGTTGTGTCGTGGGACTATCGTCGCTGGAACCGCCGGTTCAGGCCATTGGGTTTCTTTGAGGTGGCGGATGATTGCAGCCGTGACGTCATCGAACCGTTTCCTCCACGAGCCAGTGTCCGGTGCCTTCGCGGGATTCTACGCTCAGGATGCGGGAGACAAGCCATATGGAATGTCTTGGGATATATAGATGGCTCGCATGATCTGTGTTAGAATGACTGCGATGCGAACAAGGCGGTGCATCGCCGGGGCCAGCCGGGATGTAGTAGTGTCAGCGAGCGTCCCAGGGTTTGATGGGCGCTGAAGTGGCCGCCATGAGTGGGTGCCGATCCATAGTCTGAAGCAATTACACCAGGGATATCCCGCAGAAAGATGCCTCCGGCATCTCGACGCGGCATAATCCGCGAGCCTGCCGTGCGGCGGGGAGGAGCAGATGGCATACCTCATCATCTTCGGGTTCGGTCTGCTGTTCACTATGGTCACGTTTGTCCTGGGCGAACTGTTCGACATGGGGGGCGGCGACGCCGATGCCGGCGGCGGCCTGGATGCGGACGGATCGCCGTCGCCGTTTAGTTCGCGCATCCTTTTCGTCTTCATGACGGCCTTCGGCGGCTTCGGCTACCTCGCCACGACGGCGGATTGGCCGGTCTGGGGCGATGTCGGCGCCGCCGTCGTTGGTGGCCTGTTCGTGGCTGGCGGCACGTACTTCCTCATCGTCCTCCCCATGTCGCGGCAACAGGGCTCCGTGAAGGTCAGTTTTGAGGACTTTCTCAACCTCGAAGGCGAGATCACTTCTGAAATCCCGGAGGGTGGAGTTGGCCGGGTGACCCTGATCGCGCCATCGAGCGGCGCGCGCGTTTCCCAGGCGGCGCGTTCGCTGAACGGCGAGCGCATGTCGAACGGTACCGTGGTCCGCGTGGTGCATGTCGGCGCGGGCGGTGTGACAGTCAACAGCATTGCCGTGAGCGGGTCCGCCCCGGCGCCAGGTAAGGAGTAACCGTGAGCTCTTTGATCATCCCGTTGGTCGTAGGCGGCATCATCTTCGTCGTCATCCTTGTTGCCGGGCTCTATTCGCGCTTCTACGTGAAGGTTCCGCCGGACCAGGTGGCCGTGTTCACCGGGCGCGGTGGGTTCCGTGTCGTCCGGGGTGGCGCGAGCTTCCGTACGCCGGTCATCGAGCGCGTGGACTACATGTCGTTGACGCCGTTCGAAACGCCGCTGCCCATCCGGGGGGCGTACTCGAAAGAAGGCGTGCAGGTCAATGTCGATGCCGTGGCGCTGGTTCGCTTCGATTCGGTCGACGCCGCCATCAGGACGGCTGCCGAGCGATTCCTGAATTCAGACCGGCAACAACTCCAACAGACGGTGCAAGAAATCCTGAGCGGCCACCTTCGAAGCATCTGCGCGAAGATGACCGTGGAGGAGTTGAACAGCAACCGCGAATCGCTCGTTTCGAAGGTGAGCGACGAGGCGGGGTCGGATTTCGCCGGTCTTGGCATGAACCTGGATGTGCTCACCATCCAGCACATCAGCGATGACCAGGGCTACCTGGACAACCTCGGCCGCAAGCGGGTTGCCGAGACGAAGCGCGACGCAGAGATCGGCGAGGCGGAAGCGGCCCGCGACGCCATGGTGCGTTCCGCGGAGGCGCGCCGGCTCGGTGAGACCGCCCAGGCGGAGGCGGAGGCCGCAATCGCCGAAGCTGCCCGCGACCGCGACCTGCGTATCGCACGGGCGAAGGCACAGGTGGAGGCGGAACAGGCACGTGCCCTGCAGGCGGGGCCGCTTGCCGAGGCGGAATCGCGCAAGCAGGTCGTGCGCGCTGAAGTGGAAGTCGAAGAAGAGCGTGTTCGCTCCAACATTGCTGTCGAACAGCAAGAAGTCATGCGCCAGCAGCAGGCACTCGAAGCGTCGGTCATCAAGCCGGCGGAAGCGGAGAGGCACGCCGCTGTGCTTCGCGCGGAAGGCGATCGACTCGCGATGGTGGAGCGGGCGGAGGGCGCGGCACAGGCCCGTGCCCTGGAAGGCGACGGCGAGTCAAAGCGCAGGATCGCGCTCGCGGAAGCGAACCAGAAGGAGCTCATGGCCCAGGGCGAAGGCGAGGCACGGGCCCGCACGCTCACGGCAGAGGCGCGCCGGCTCGAACTCGAAGCCGAAGGCGCCGGCCAGAAAGCCATCCTCCTCGGCGAAGCGGAAGGCAAGCAGAAGCTGGCAGAAGCGCTGAACGCCTACAACAAGGCTGCGCTTCAACTGTCGGTCTATCCGGAGCTCATCCAGAAGCTGCCGGAGATTGCGAGCGCGCTGGCAGCGCCGTTCGCCCAGGTCGACCGCATCGTGCTCATGGACAGCGGCAACGGGAACGGCTCCGGGCCGCTGGGTAAGTACGGCAGCGCCGTGCCGATGATGCTGGCCCAGGCCATCGAGACGCTGCGCGCGGTTGGGCTCGACCTGCCGTCGGTGTTGACGCCCGATGCCGAACCGGAGTCGAACCGGCCCCGGTACGTGGCGGATGAGGGCCTCGACGCGCTTGCGGCG
>CAYYSD010000030.1:20985-25945 GCA_964474285.1 uncultured Anaerolineaceae bacterium
GACGCCTTGAAGACCGCCAGGCTCGACCCGCCGGCGATCGAGAGGCCGAGCGCGCCGGGGACCGGTCCCGGGGCCGGGAGAGGCGCGGTGCTCCAGAGGTCCTGCCGCTCCGGCGGAAGTCGACGGCGGAAAGCCGCCGGCGGCGCCTTCGGCATGACGACGCCGGGACCGTCAACAACACCACTCGTAAAGCCGCCGGTCACCGCGGTGGCGCTGCACTGTAGCGATGCGGCTTTCCAGGCGCACTTCGACGCCGTCCTGGCAGCGCGAGGGACGGCCGGGCTCGTGGAGCGCGTGTCGCTCCCCGGCGGGCCGTGGTGGCTTGCGCAGGCGGCGTCGCTCACGGAGGGGCGCGTGAAGCGCGCCATCATCGGGAACCGCCTTCCGATTCGGGAGGCGGTCGATTCGATGCTGGGCAACTCCGCGCTCAAGGCGGTCGTACTGATCGGTCACCAGAGCTGCGGCTGGTACGAGCGTCTGCACCGGGGCGAAAGCGCGGGGCAACTCGTGCGGCGCCAGGGCCAGGACATGTTCAACGTGCGTGACGAAGTGCGACGCTGGTCGACGCGGTCGCTCGAAGTCTCAGGGCACATGCTGGTGATCGACAACGACGGGACGGTGTCCGCGCGTCAGCTCTTCTGACCCAGGGAGCGTGGCGGGAAGGGCCGATACAAAGTGGATCTACCGTTGCTGTGAGAACAGCCGGTATTCTGACACCACTTCTCGCGGAGGTCGTTTCCCAATGCCACGCATCGCACCGATATCTGCTGCCCAGGCGAGCGACGAAGCTCGGGCCGCATTTGAGCGCATGGAGTCAATTTACGGCCAACAGCTTGAGCCGGTGACGGTCGCCGCGCACAGCGACGCTATCCTGAAAGGCTACCTGGACTTCGAACGCGCGTTCCACGGCGCTCGCAAGCTGGACAGGCGGCTGCGGGACCTCGCCACACTCAAAGTGGCCTCGATCATCGGCTGCGCGTTCTGCCTCGACATCGGTTCGAGCGAAAGTCTGCGCCATGGGGTGAGCGCCGAACAGGTGATGGCGCTCCACGACTACGGGACGCCCGCGTCGTTCTCAGACCTTGAACGGCGGGTGCTGGATTTCGCCGTGGCAATGACGGCGACCCCCGACATGATGACGGACGAAACGTTCGATGCCGTGCGTGAACATCTGACGGACGAGCAGATGGTGGAGTTGACCGCGGCTGTCGCGTGGGAGAACTACCGCAGCCGCTTCAACCACGCGATGGGCATGAAGTCCCACGGATTCTCCGAAGGGAATGCCTGCGCGCTTCCAGAACTGCGCCACGGGTAGGTTGCTTGCGATCGGGCTTCCGCGACAGCCGACTTCGGTCGATGTAGAGTTCGCCGCGACATGTCTGCCCGAGCCCTGATGTGACAACGTTGCTCTCTCGTGGACGCCTCGCGAGCACTCCAGGGCAGGCAATCCTGAGCGGAGAGGGCCTCGAGCTTCGCCCATGGGATGAAGACCTGGTGCGGCAGATGGGACGGTGGTCCGCCCACGGCTTTCCCTACCACGCGTTTGACCTGGTCCACCTGCGCGACCGGCGCAGGGCCTCGGCAGCGCTCGCTTCAGTACGGGAGGCGACGGTCCACCGGCACTACGTGGCCTGCGAGGACGGACGCGCCGTGGGCCGCTTCTCTGTGAACCTGGATGATCCCGGCGGGATGTACTTCTGGGCGGTCCACGTTCCGCCCGAGCACCAGGGCAGACACGTATGCCAGCGAATGATGGGCGTCGCCATCAGGGCGATGGAGGCCGAGAAGCCGGCCCGAGACTTCGTACTGACCTCACACGCATTCGCGCTCCGGGCGCACGCGGCCTACTTTCGCCTCGGATTTCACATTGCGGAGACGCGTTGGCTGTTCGACCAGGAGATCGCGCGCGAGCTCTGGAAGGTGGGGCATGACCTGCGAGAGCCGATCGCGCCGTTCACACGCATGCGGAACGGCCGCTGGGAAGTGCAGAGCTTCGTGATGACGCGGCCTGGACAGCGTTCGCGCGAAGGGTTGGCGCAAGTAGTTCGTGTGTGAAGTACACTAACTACCCATGCGAACCTACCGGCTGGGCCTCGCGCAGATAAACCAGACCATCGGTGACCTTTCGGGAAACCTCGCTCGCATCCGGGAGCGCCTCGTGCAAGCGCGGGAAGCGAATTGCGCCATCGTGGCCTTCCCGGAGCTGGCCATCACGGGCTACCCGCCTGAGGATCTCTTGCTGCGGCGGACGTTTTGCGAGGCTTCGCGTGATGCGGCCGCGTCGCTGGCCAGGGACACAGCGGGCCTCATTGCGATCGTTGGTTTCGTCGACTGGCTGGAGGGCGTGCCCTACAACGGTGCGGCCGTCTATGCCGACGGCAAGTGGGTGGATACCTATCACAAGCGCCGTCTGCCGAATTACGGCGTGTTCGACGAAGAGCGTTACTTCGCCGCCGGGCGGCGCGTGCCGATCTATCGCGCGAGGGAGCTGACGTTCGGCGTGAGCATTTGCGAAGACGTCTGGTACCCGGGCCTGCCGCTCAACGCAATGGCTCTCGGCGGGGCGGAACTTTGCGTGAACATCAACGGGTCGCCGTATCACCGTGGCAAGCTGCCCGACCGCGAACGCATGCTGACGACGCGGGCAATCGACAACACGATCACCATCGCCTACGAGAACCTGGTTGGCGGCCAGGATGAACTGGTGTTCGACGGCGGTTCGATGGTGATCGACGCCTCTGGCACGCTCATTGCCCGGGCGCCCCAGTTCTCTGAGGGGATGGCCCTGGTGGACATCAACCTGGACGAGGTGAGCCAGCGCCGCCTGCACGACCCACGCAGCCGGGTGGAGATGCGCGATCTCGACGGCGACTCGGGAACAGAGGTGGTGGGCATCGACTTCGCGCCGCCGACGGTTTCGGGGCGCACGAACGGCGCCATCGAGCCGCTGCTCCCGGATCCGGCCGAGGTTTGGAACGCACTCGTCCTTGCGACACGGGACTACCTCGCCAAGACGGGGTTCCGCCAGGCGGTCATCGGGCTTTCAGGCGGCATCGATTCGAGCATCGTGGCGGCGATCGCGGTCGAAGCTATCGGCCGCGAGAACGTGATTGGCGTGTCGATGCCGAGCCGGTATTCGAGCGGGCACAGCCGCGACGACGCGAAGGCGCTGGCCGAACGCCTCGGCATCCGCTACATGGTTGTGCCCATTGAGCCGGCCCACGCGGCGATGCTCGAGATGCTGGCGGATGCGTTCGAAGGCACGGACGCCGGAACGGCGGAGGAGAACCTGCAGGCGCGCCAGCGCGGGAACGTCCTGATGTCGCTTTCCAACAAGTTTGGGTGGATCACGCTGACGACAGGCAACAAGAGCGAAATGGCAACGGGCTACGCGACGCTCTATGGCGACATGGCGGGCGGCTACGCCGTCATCAAGGACGTGCCCAAGACCCTCGTCTACGACCTCTGCAGGTGGCGCAACACGCATGGCGATGGCCCGATCATCCCGGAATCTGTCATCACGAAGCCCCCGAGCGCTGAACTGCGCCCGGACCAGCTCGACCAGGACTCTCTGCCGCCGTACGACGTGCTCGACCCTATCCTTGAGGCCTACGTGGAAGACGATCGGACGGCGGAGGACATCGTCGCCATGGGCTTTGATGACGCCACGGTCCGGAGGGTCATCGGCATGGTGGACCGCAACGAGTACAAACGGCGCCAGGCGGCCCCGGGCATCAAGATTACGCCGCGCGCGTTCGGCCGGGATCGCCGGCTGCCTCTCGCGAGCCGCTGGCGGGGCGCCTGACCCTCACCCGAAAACGTCATTGCCCGGCCTGCGGCGCTCGGTTGTGACGCCTGCCCGTGCGTGCTACGTTTCGCCCGCCGTTTCGGGAAGAAAGGTGGACCAGGTGGCACAAGAACGAAAAGCAGCAATTGCAGGGATTCATGAATATCCGTTGCGGGTGGCTCCCGGCGTTTCGGCGATGCAAATCAAAGCGGCGTCGCTCCGCGCGGCGCTCGACGACGCGGGGCTCAAGTGGAGCGATGTCGACGGGCTCTACGACGCGGGTGATGGCGAGGGTGGCGGGGGCCTTGGTCTCGCGGCCTATCTCGGACTCAAGCCGAGGGTCATCGACACGACGCAGGTCGGCGGCTCCTCGTACGAATTCCATGCCTCACACGCACTGCGCGACATCGCGGCGGGGCGTGTGAAGGTGGCGGTCACGACCTACGGTTCTACAGCCGCTTCGAACCGCATTCCCATCGGCACGGGCGGACGCGGCGGCGGCGGGGGGACGTGGCAATCGAACATGGAGATTCCGTACGGTTCCACGCTCATCAGCAACTACGCGATGGTGAAGCAGCGTCACATGTTCCAGTATGGGACAACGCACGAGCAGCTCGCCGAGATTTCGGTGGCGACGCGCAAGCACGCGATGCGCAACCCCGAAGCCGTGAAAGCGATGAACGACCTCCAGTTTGTGAACGTGCGCGAAATCACTGTGGCCGATGTGCTGGAATCGCGGGTGGTGGCCGACCCGCTCCACCTGCTGGAATGCTGCATGGTGTCGGATGGCGGCGGCGCGGCCGTCTTCGTCTCGCCGGAAATCGCGCGGGACATCAAGAAGAAGCCGGTCTGGATACTCGGGTCCGGTGAGGCGACGAAGTATCGCGAGAACGGCGGCGATATCACGACGAGCGCGGGCGCACAGAGCGGCCCGGTGGCGTTTGGGCAGGCTGGCGTGCGCCCCGACGAAATCGATATCGCGATGATCTACGACTCGTTCACGATCACGGTGGCGACCTGTCTGGAGGACCTTGGCTTCTGCAAGAAGGGTGAGATCGGACAGTTCATCGGCGATGGCCACCTGGCGTTCGACAAGCCGGGCCTGACGATCAACACCGACGGCGGCGGGCTCTCGTCGAACCACCCGGGCATGCGCGGGCTGTTCCTCCTTCT
>CAYYSD010000031.1:0-707 GCA_964474285.1 uncultured Anaerolineaceae bacterium
GCGGGCACGCTGATGGTGGAGCGCCAGTCGCCCGAAGCCTTCTCCGATGCCCAGGTACGGTTGTTCGAATCCTTTGCTGACCAGGCCGTCATCGCGATCGAAAACGCGCGTCTCTTCAACGAACTGCAGCAGAAGACCGAGGAACTCGCCGCCTCCGCCGAAGTCCTTCGCATCGTCAGCAACTTCTCGGCGCAGCTGCCCGAAGCCCTCGAAGCGGTGGTCACGAAGGCGGCCACCCTTGCCGGCGCCGACCGCGGCCTCGTGTTCACCGTGGAAGGCGGGCAGATAGTGGGCCGAGCTGCGTTCAACTGGCCTCGGGCGGCTGCGAGCGACACACGCACCCTCGACGGAGGGCTGCCCGGCGATGTCGCCGTCCTTCAACGAACGGTGATCCACCGCGCGGGGACACGAGAGGAGCTGGCGAAGGAATTCCCTCGTCTCGCTGAGGATTCAGCGACGTCTTCGACTCGCCTCGCCGTGCCCATCCTGAGAGAAGGCGAACCGATCGGCGGGCTGGTGCTGAGCAAGATAGACCGGGTTGAGCCGTTCACAGACGCGCAGATCGCCCTTGTGCAGTCGTTCGCGGACCAGGCCGCCATCGCCATTCAGAACGCGCACCTGTTCGCGGAGATCGAATCGAAAACCCAGGCCCTTGAGGTGGCCTCCCGGCACAAGTCCGAATTCCTCGCGAACATGTCGCATGAGTT
>CAYYSD010000031.1:717-15377 GCA_964474285.1 uncultured Anaerolineaceae bacterium
ACTCCTGCAGGAGGAATGTTCCGACCTCGGGCAGGACGACTTCCTGCCGGACCTCCAGCGCATCCACAGCGCGGGCCGGCACCTGCTCACGCTCATCAGCGGCATCCTCGACCTCTCGAAGATCGAGGCGGGCCGCATGACGATGTATCTCGAAGACTTCAGCATCGCGACGCTGGTGCGCGAAACAGAGGAGATCGTGCGGCCGCTCGTCGAAAAGAACGCCAACACGTTCACGATCGAATGCCCTCCGGACGCCGGCTCGATGCACGCCGACCTCGTGAAGACCCGGCAGGTGCTCTTCAACCTTCTCTCCAACGCCGCGAAGTTCACGGAACACGGCTCCGTTTCGCTGACCGTGCAGAGGGAGCACGAGTCGATAGCCTTCGCGATTCGCGACACCGGCATCGGCATGACTGATGAGCAACGGAACCGCCTCTTCGAAGCGTTCTCACAGGCCGACGCCTCGACCCAGGCAAAGTACGGCGGCACTGGCCTTGGCCTGGCGCTCAGCCGCTCTTTCTGCCAGATGATGGGCGGCGACATCACCGTTGAGACCGCACCCGGCCAGGGCTCCACGTTTACCGTTATGCTCCCTGCCAGCGTCGTGGAGGCATCGTGACCAGCAACCAGCTCCCGTCCTCACTCGATGATTTCGAGGTGACCAAGCAGCGGCGAATTCGACGGAAGGGCCGCGGACAGGGCGCGGTCGAAGGTAGCCAGGGTGCCATCGTGCGCGGCGGCCAGCGCGAGCAGGTAGCGGTCGGTAAGCTGCCCCGGCCCCTGGAGGTGAGGAAGGCTGGCTTGAATTGCGTGATCACTGAGCGGCAAGTCATCCGCCCAGAACTGGTGGAAGTCATCCGTCAGACTCTGAGCCAACAAGGCACCGGCCGACTGTACTGTCAGCGCTCGTTGCGAGACCGCGGGCATGGCCAGAATGCGGACGCACCCGAGTTCCGTGATGGGACACGTAACCCAGCCATCGAGCCGGGCAGCGGTGAACCACTTCTGAGCGGTGTCGTACCGCGAGTGCGCCGGCCACATGAGGGGCACCAGGACGTTGATATCGAGCAGCCTGAGGCGCGACGGCATCAGGGAAAGTCCGCGAGAAGTCGGGCCACGTCCTCGTCAGTGATCGTTGGGAAGTCGTCCGGCACATCGAAGACCATCAAACCCGATGGAGATTCGCGTAGCCCGATCTTCGGGATGCCCCGGCGCGCGAGGTTCGATAGTGCCTGCCCGAGCGGGATGCCCTGCGCCTCCGCTATGCAGCGCGCGACTTCGAGCACATCGTCGTCAATTGAGAGTGTGGTGCGCATGATGCAATTCTATCACATGATGCACGACAGCCCCGAACGCATCACCGTCGGTATTGATGCGATGGACCGTAGTGATGCGGGAGGAAGCACGGATGCCTAAGATCCTCCTCGTCGAAGACAACGAAATGAACCGCGACATGCTGTCACGTCGCCTCGAGCGCCGCGGCTTCGAAGTCGTCGTCGCGGTCGATGGCGCCGAAGGTGTCGCGAAGTCGAAGAGCGACCTCCCGGATCTCGTCCTCATGGACATGAGCCTTCCCGTGATGAATGGCTGGGAGGCAACGCGGGCCATCCGGGCGGATGCTTCCACCGCGAAGATCCCCGTCATTGCCCTGACCGCACACTCGATGCCCGGCGACCGCGAGAAGGCGATGGAGGCGGGCTGCGATGACTATGACGTGAAGCCTGTGGAGCTCCCCCGCTTGCTCGACAAGATGGCGGCCCTGGGGGTCTCCTCCCCGTGACGCCCGAGGAGGCGCGCGAACTGCGTCATGAGTTGCGCACGCCGGTGAACCACCTCATCGGGTATACCGAACTCTTGCTCGAAGAGGAAGGCATCGCGCCCGAAGCGTCGGCGCAGCTGAACGACATAAGGTCGCGTGCACGAACGGTCCTCGGTCTCGTGCCCGGGATGCTCGGCGAAGACGGCACCGTTGCCGGCGGCGCCACCGCCCTTCGCGACCACGCCCGGTCGCTGCAGGAAGCCGCCCGTGCGCTACGCGCCGCGCCCGCCGGTCTGCCCACCTCGGACCTTGACAGGCTCGTCGCCGCTGCGGGCCGCCTGGTTGACCTGGCGGGAAGGCTCACGACGGGCTCGATCGGCATCGAACGAGACACGGGCGCCGCGCAGGATCCCAGGGCCGGCCGCCGCGAAACTGTTCTCGTCGTCGATGACGACGAAGCGAACCGCGACGTCCTCGGCCGCAGATTGCAGCGCCTCGGATATGGCGTCGTCGAAGCACGTGACGGGCTCGAAGCCCTCGCAATGCTGGCGAAGGGAGGCATCGACCTCGTTCTGCTCGACGTCATGATGCCGCAGCTCGATGGCTACGGGGTGCTCGAACGGCGGCGCGACGACGCGGCCATGCGGGAGGTCCCGGTCATCATGATTTCCGCGCTGGACCAGATGGACAGCATCGTGCGCGGCATCGAGCTGGGAGCCGAAGACTACCTGCCGAAGCCGTTCGACCCGGTACTGCTGAAGGCCCGCATTGGCGCCTCGCTCGAAAAGAAGCGCCGCCGTGACGCTGAGCTGGCCTATCTGCGAGACGTGTCCGTGATCACGGACGCCGCGATGCGCTTCGAAGCCGGCGGTTTCGAACCGGGCGCACTCGATGCCATAGCCCGCCGCCCCGATGAACTGGGACAGCTCGCGCAGGTGCTCACGAGGGCGGCCAACGAGGCGCGACAGCGGGAAGAAGCGCTCCGGACCCAGCTGCGCGAACGCGGCTACGCCTTCATGAGCTATGCGAGCGCGGACCGCGAGAGGGTGGAGCCCATCATCGACTTGCTCGCACAGGCGGGCATCAACGTCTGGATGGACCGGCACGATATCCGCGGCGGCACCAACTGGGCGGCCGAGATCGTGCAGAGCATCCGCGGGTGCAGCGCGCTCCTCGTGGCGTGCTCGTCCGCGGCGTTCGAATCGCGCAACGTCCGCCAGGAGATCCAGGTCGCGGGCAAATACAACCGGCCCTACATCCCGCTCATCCTGGAGCGAACGGAGTTCCCCGACGAGGTGGAATACCAGCTCGAAGGCTGGCAGTGGGTGGACATCCTCGACAATGGCCCGGAGACGTTCCTCCCGAGACTGATTGAAGCCCTGGCCCGGTACCACGTGGTCCGCCTCGACCCCTAGAGCCCGGAACAGCTGCAACCGCCCCGCGAATTCGCCCCCGGAAACGCAGCAGCGAGGCGGCCAAAAGGCCGCCTCGCTGTGGCGTGTTGCTCCAGGGACTGAACGTGCTGCAACCCCGCCCTTAACGTGAATTCGGTGCCGGCGCCCGAATAGCTTCGATCTGCTGCACGTCGCCGCAACCTGCCGTACCACCGCGTGAAGTCTCCCGGCCGCCTTTGATGTTGATCTTCGGCAGCCACTCCAACCACTTCGGGAAGTACCAGTTCCAGTCGCCCAGCAGCGCCATGCTCGCCGGCACCAGCACCATCCGGACGATCGTGGCATCGAGGATGACGGCAACCGCGAGGCCGAAGCCGACCTGCTGGAAGACCACCAACTCGCCCGAAGCCATCCCTGCGAAGACCACCACCATAATGAGGGCCGCGCCCGTGATGATGCCCGCCGTGCTGCGCAGGCCATGCGCAACCGATGCGGCGTTGTCCATGGTTTCGTCGTAGTGCTCCTTGATCCGGCTCAGCAGGAAGACGTGATAGTCCATCGAGAGGCCGAAGAGGATGGCGAAGAGGAACAGGGGCAGCCAGGCCTCGATGACCGGCGCTTCCCGCAGACCGAGGAGGCTCGCACCCAGGCCTTCCTGGAACACCAGCACGAGGAGGCCATAGGCTGCGCCCACCGACAGCAGGTTGAGCGCGACGGCCTTGAGCGGCACGACGATCGAGCGGAACACCAACAGGAGCAGTACGAAGCTAAACCCGAGCACGAAGGTGAACACAAGCGGCAGGTAGTCGCGCTGCGTCTGGACCGAGTCCACCGTTTCCGCCGTCGCTCCGCCAACCAGGACTTCCGCCGCGACACCCTCGAAGGCGCCGGGGATGTAGTCGTCGCGCAGACGCTCCAGGGCCGCGCGGGACTTCGCGCTGGAGAAGTCGCCCGGCATTGCCACTGTCAGGAGCGCCAGGTCTCCGGCTTCGTTCACCTCGATCTTCGCAGCGCCAAAGAACTCGTCGGCGTCGAGCGAAGCAGTCAGGTTGGCGATGGCCGCGGTCACCGCCGGGTCGTTGACGTCCGAAGAGTCGATGACGATGTCCGCCGTCAGCACTCCGTTCGAGAATTCCTTGTTGATGACGTCGAAGGCATGCCGCGCTTCGCTGTCGTCCGGGAGCGAACTGATGCCGACGCTGCCCAGGTTGATGTTGAGCACCGGGATTGCAGCTGCGACCAGCAGGCCGCCGGTAACGAACACGCTGATGATTGGTCGAGCCGTGACCCCGCTGACGATCCAGTCTGAGACGCCCCGGTGATTCCGGGAACGGCCGAGCCGGCCGAGAAACGGCACCCTCAGCCAGTTGATGCGGTCCCCGAGCAGCCCGAGCACGGCGGGAAGCAGCGTCATCGATGCCAGGACCGTCGCCGCCACGACCAGGATGGCGCCGACCGCGAAACTCCTGAACGTCGCGTCCGGCATGATCAGCATTCCCGCCAGCGCGATGGCGACCGCCATACCGGAAAAGAAGACAGTTCGGCTGGCTGTTGCGCCGGCTGTGGCGATCGCTTCGACCTTCTCGAGGCCGTGGCTCCGCTCCTCGCGGAAGCGCTGGACGATGAACAGCGAATAGTCGATGCCGACCGCGAGGCCGATCATCGTGATGATGAAGACGACGAAGTTGGACATCTCCATCGCGTTGCTCGCCAGCGCTGTCGCCCCCACCGCCACGAAGATCGACAGCAGCGCAAGCACCACGGGCAGCCCGGCGGCCACGGCCGCGCCGAACACGACCAGCAAGATGACAAGCGCAACGGCGATCCCGGCCATTTCGCCCTGCTGGAGCGTCTCTTCCAGCAACGTCGTCATCTCGCCTTCGACGCTACCGAAGCCCACGGTCGTGACCCGGAAGTCGCCCGTGGTGTTCGCTTTCCTGACGACGTCGATCAGCGGAAGAGCAGTGTCGGCGGCGTCGACGATGTCGCCGTTGAGCGTCACCGGGATCAGGACGGTGTGCCCGTCCGCGGAGACCAGGCCCTGCGCGCCCGTCCGGTAGCTCGTCACGTTGTTGACTCCGTCAAGCGTTCCCAGCTCGGCAACCAGCGAGTCGACGAAGGATTGGTATGGCTCCTGACCGGCCGTCGTTAATCGCGATTCGACGACGATGAACTCTTCGGGCGGCGTCTCCTGCCGGAGTCGCTGGTCGATGAGACCCTTCGCTCTCGTTGCCTCGGTGCCCGCCGTCCCGGGGCTTACGGCGAGGTTCATCGTGCCGGCGGCGAAGTAAGCCACCACCAGCAGAACTGCCCAAAGACCCAGCACGCGCCAGGGATGCTGAGCAGCTGACCGGGCGATCCGGCCCGTAAATGGCAGCTGCCGGTTTGTTGATGAGGTCCTTCGCGGGGCGGAGGCCCCTTCCCGCAGTCCTTGTGTGGTTGTCCTGAACATCACCGTTCTCCTCGGTTGAGATGGCGATAGAGTGGCCCCGCCAGGGCCCGCCCACATCGACACCGGGGCGGAGTTGGCCTCCTCGTCCGGGATGATTTGCTCCTCGTTCTCGAGGATGACGCCGGGGCCGGGTGAATGCCGTACGCTCCGCGTATGCAACGGTTCAAAGCACTTTTGCGGGCCCACTGGCTGGAGGCGGCTGCGGCGCTCGCAGCAGTCGAAGGCGCGCTCGAAGTGGTGTTCCGTCAGGATGCGGCCAACGCCCCGCAAACGAACCTTTGGTTCGCCGCTCCTGCGACGGCCCTCATCGTTCTTCCGCTGCTCGCGCGCCGGCGCCTGCCGTTCGCTGCTCCCGCGGCAGTCTGGCTCCTCGGCGTCGCGGTCTCGTTCGCCGATGGCCGCCTTGTCGTGTTCAGCGGGAGCGTCTTTGCGGCAGGCATCGCTGCCGCGTTCCTCCTGGGGAGCCTCCGGGATTCAACGCAATCGCGGCTCGGACTGCCCCTGGTCCTCTGCGGAGCCGCCGCCATCGCCTACAACAACCCGAGCGACTCAGCCACGGACATCTTCCTGGTTCCTGCGACCTTCGCCATGTCGTGGCTCGCCGCGCTCACGCTTCAACAGCGCGCCGCCCGCACCGAAGCGGCAGAAATGCGCGCCGCCATCCTCGCGCGCGATCGAGAAGAAGCCACGCGTGCCGCCATCGCGGATGAGCGCGCGCGGATCGCCCGGGAGCTGCACGATGTTCTCGGCCACAGCGTGAGCGTCATGACCATTCAGGCCTCGGCCGTTCGACGGCTGCTCACCCCGGACCAGGCCAAAGAGCGCGAGGCTCTCCTGACCGTCGAGCAGACCGGTCGCGAAGCGCTCGCGGAGATGCGCCGCCTCGTCGGCATGCTGCGTCTCGAAGACGGCACACCCGATCTCGAACCGCCACCGGGACTGTCGCAGGTGCCAAAGCTCGTGACCCAGGCCCGCGAACTGGGGCTGGCCGTCGATCTGCACGTGGAGGGGGAACCGATGTCACTACCGCCGGGTGTCGACCTGACCGCCTATCGGCTCGTCCAGGAAGCGTTGACGAACGCGCGCAAGCACAGCAACGCCAGCCACACCGAAGTGCACCTGCGGTACAACAAGGACGGCCTCGAAGTCGAGGTCAGCGACGACGGTCAGGGTGCCGCGGCAGTGGACGAAGGTGGGCACGGGCTGGTTGGAATGCGTGAACGCGTGTCGATCTTTGGCGGAGAGTTCGAAGCGGGTCCGCGGGTTGAGGGCGGCTTTCGCTTGCGGGCCCGCCTGCCGGTGCAGTCGTGAGCGCCATCCGTGTCCTGGTTGTCGATGACCAGGCGCTGGTTCGCGCCGGCTTCCGCATGATCCTCGAAGCGGAGCCAGACCTGACCGTCGTGGGCGAAGCCGCGGACGGCCTCGAGGCGGTGGCGGCGGTGCAACTCCATCGGCCTGACGTAGTGCTCATGGACGTCCGCATGCCCAACCTCGACGGCATCGGCGCTACCCGCCGCATCCTCGAGGGCGGGGACACGCCCAGGGTGCTCATGCTGACCACGTTCGACATGGATGAGTACGTCTACGAGGCGCTGCGGGCGGGCGCCAGCGGCTTCCTCCTCAAGGATGTCCAGCCCGAACGCCTCGTGGCCGGGATCCGGTCGGTCGCTTCGGGTGAATCGCTCCTCGCCCCCTCCGTGACGCGCCGGCTCATTGAGAACTTCGTCGGGCGTCAACCGGCGCGCGAACTCCCTCGCACCCTTGAGGATCTCACGGGGCGAGAGCGTGAAGTGCTGGAGCTCATGGCCCGCGGCCTCTCGAATTCCGAGATCGCGGAGAAGTTCGTTGTGAGCGAGACGACGGTGAAAACCCACGTCGCCCACATCCTGGACAAGCTGGAACTGCGGGACCGCGTCCAGGCGGTCGTGTTCGCCTACGAATGTGGGCTGGTTCAGCCCGGCCAAAGCGCGGCCCGGACTCCCGGCGCGAAGAGCGAATGATCGGTCCGTAACCGGCCTCCGGCTGCGCGAGTCTTTGGCCCCGGATACCCTTTGTCCGTGGCCTTCTTCGACCCTTCCCGCCCATCCTATGGACAGGACCCATATCCCGCGCTCGCGAACCTGCGCCGCGCTGAGCCTGTCCACTGGAGTGCGCAGCTCAACGCATGGGTGGTGACGTCTTACGCCGAATGCGCCCGGCTTCTCTCCGATGACGACGCCTTTTCGTCCGACCCCGTCCACGACTCGGGCGAACTCGGGCGTATGGTTCGCGCCCGCCGGGCCCGCGCCCCGCTGGGCATGGCGCCCATCCTTGGCAACTCCGATGCGCCCGATCACACCCGCCTCAAGGCGATCGTGAATCGGGCCTTCACACCCCGCGCCATCGCCGACATGCGTCCCGCCGTCGAACGTTCCGTCTCCGCGCTGCTGGGAGAATACCGGCCCGGTCAGCCGTTCGAAGTCGTGAGCCAGTTCTCACAGCAGCTCGCTGTTGGCACAATCCTCGAACACCTGGGTGTCCCGGCCGAGGCACGCGAGCGGTTCCGCGAATGGACCGGCGCCGTCATGCGTCCTCGCTCGGAAGACTCTGGCCCATCGGTCACCGCCGCTGCCGTGAAAGCCCGCGAAGAGATGCTCGCCTATTTCGGCGCGCTCGATGCCGAGGGCCGCGCCACCGGCGTGCTTGCCCGCGCCTTCGAAGCCGGCGCCGTCGGCGAGCAGATGACGCCCGACGAGATGGTGATGATGCTCACCCATATCTCGCTCGCCGGGAACGGGCCGACCACGCTCGCCCACGCCAACTTCCTGCTCGTCCTTGCCCAACACCCGGAGGCGCGGACCTGGCTTCGCGAACACCCGGAAGCCGCCCCCGCCGCCGCTGAAGAGCTCCTCCGCTTCGAAAGCTCCACCCATATGGTCGCTCGCTTCGCAACCACTGAGACTCCCCTCGGCGCGCGCACGGTCAAGGCCGGGCAGATGCTCTACGCCGTCATCGCCGCCGCCAACCGCGACCCCGCCGAGTTCCCGAACCCGGACACGCTGGTCCTCGAACGCACGCCGAACCGCCACGTCAGCTTCGGCCTGGGAATGCACTTTTGCCTTGGGGCCCCCCTTGCCCGTCTCGAGTTCGCGGTAGCCATTCCCGCCATGCTCGAACGCTTCGGCGACTACCGCGTGGTTCGAACTGATCGCATCCAGACGTTTCTCCTCCGCGGTCCGGAACGCCTCGTCATCACTGCCTGAACGGCCTCACCGCAAGTAGCTTCGAGGGCCGGGCAGGTCGGGCGCGAGTTCGCGGAGCAACGCTTCTCCCGACATCCCGTTCTGCCGCAACGCCGTCAACAGCCGGTGGAACGCCATCATGACCATCTGGCCCTCATCGAACGTGATCTCGCCCGATGCCAGCGCCTCCGCGAACTCGTCCAGGTCCTCCACCTCGTAGCGCACCCCCTCATACACCTCCAGGTCCAGGAAACCGTCGCGCGTGTCGAATACGTCCCCGGATACGGTGATCAGGTCAGGTTCGATGTACCAGCTCGGCTGCCGCCTGGCCGTGGGCTTCCAATCGAAGCGCGCGACCGAGAGACCCGCTTCGGGAAGGATCCAGCGTTCCTGCCGTTCGAAGCTCTCCCACTCCATGACCGCACCGCGCGTGTAATACGCACCGGACCGGGCCGCTTCTGCCCGGTCCACGGGGTAGAAGTTCCGATCCCGCTCCCTGAGCACGCGACGCCCCACGTCGATCGCTGAGCCGTTGTTCCGTGCCATCGCATCAGAACGTACGACCGTCCGCACCTTCGGGCGAGAGGGCCTACGCCTCGATGAGCGCCGCGCAGGCGAAAGCCTGGGACGCGTCGCCCGCGGCGTCTTCCGTCGTCCATGCGGCGCTCAACATGCAGGTCACGAACGCCCAGGCTCTCAGCCGTTCGCGGTCCATCTCCAGTTCGTCCGCGAACTGGGCCAGCCGCCGTTGGGTGATTGCCCGCGCGTCGCGCTGCTCCAACAGCCAGGGCAAAGGGTTGTAGAACCACGCCCCAACATCGAACCCGGGATCGCCCGCTACCCCCTTGGGATCGATGACGAGCCACGGCTCGCGTTCCGCCGAGAGGATGTTCAGGTGGTGCAGGTCCCCGTGCAGCAGCACGGGAGTCGGCGCCGAGGCCAGGAGGTCTGTCAGCAGCGACTCCGCCCTTGCCAGCATCGCCTCCGGGAACGGCCCCGGGCCTCCATGCCGCGCACGCACCTCCCGCAGCGAACGTGTCCACCGTTCCAACGGCGGGAACGGGTGTGGTTCCCCCAGCGGTTTCCACAGCCGGCGCATGAGCCTCGCCGCGATGGTCGTGGCTGCCTCGTCGTCGCCAAGCGTCGTCAAGGGCTCGCCCGGCACGATCCGCTCGATGAGCATTGCCCCTGCCTCTCCGTCGAAGTCGAGCAGCCGCACGCATCCGTCGCCGCCGTGCATCTGCAGCGCCGCTGCTTCGCAATCCAGCTCCGGGTTCGGCGGCCCGAGCTTGAGTACCGCTGCCGACCCGTCCGCGCGCGTCGCCGGTGCGACGAAGTTGAACGACAGCGCCGGGAACGCGGGCGCCACCGTCAGTGCCCATCGCTCCGAGATCTCCGCCACCAGCGCGGGCAGCCGGTCGAGCCACTCGGCCCCGGCTTCGCCATAGACGGCGCGGATGTTCCGCGCGAGGCGCCCTTGCCCTTCGAGCAGATCTTCCACCCTTAGACGCGATACGGGTGCGGCCCGAACTCCGCTTCGTAATACGGCGACACGTGTGTCCCCGGCCGGACGATCCCGTTTACGGCCTTCAGGTCGTCCTCGGTGATCGTGACCGCAGCCGCCTTCAGGTTGTCCTCAAGCTGCTCCATCGTCCGCGGCCCGATGATCGGCGCCGTGATCCCCGGCTGTGCAGCGCACCAGGCCAGCGCGAATTGGGACATCGACACGCCCTTCGCCTGGGCGATCGGTTCGAGCGCCTCAATCGCGTCGAAGATCTGGTCGTTCCAGCGCCGCCGTTGGGCCGGGTTGGTGGCATAGCTGCCCCAGCGCGTGTCGCCGGCCGGCTCTTCGCCCCGCCGGTACTTTCCCGTGAGCATCCCCCCGGCCAGCGGACTCCACGGGATGATCGCGAAGCCGTATGTCTGCGCCATTGGCACAAGCTCCCGTTCAATCCGCCGGTCGAGAATGTGATACGGCGGCTGCTCGCACACGAATCGGTTGAGCCCGTTCTCTTTCGCGACCCATAGCGACTCCACCAGTTGCCATGCCGCGAAGGTGCTCGTGCCGATGTACCGCACCTTCCCTGATCGAACGAGGTCGTCCAACGCCCGCAGCGTCTCGTCGATCGGGATGTCGGGTTGCGGTCGATGCAACTGGTAGAGGTCGATGTAGTCCGTTTTCAGCCTTCGCAGGCTCGCCTCGCACTGCTCGATGATGTGGCGGCGGCTGTTGCCATACATGTTCACGTCGTCGCCCATCTGCCCGTGGACCTTCGTCGCGAGCACGACGTTCTGGCGCTTGCCATTCCGCTTCAGCGCCTCGCCGGTGATCTCCTCGCTCGCTCCCCGGCTATAGACGTTCGCCGTGTCGAGGAAGTTGATCCCGGCGTCCAGCGCCCGATCGATGATCGCGTATGAATCCTTCGCATCGGTCTTGCCGCCGAACATCATGCAGCCGAGCGACAAGCTGCTGACCTTCACGCCGGTGCGCCCAAGGGGTCGCATCTCCATCTGATTCACCGTCCGTTCGTTCCGAGTAGTGGTAACCACCGTTGTATCACGTCGGCGTGAACGCCGTCGGGTTCCACTGATCGACATTCCCCACCGGCCGCGCCACAATCCGCCCGATGCCATACGCAAACGTGAACGGCGCCCGCATCTACTACCAGCAGCACGGCTCTGGCCCGGATGTCGTATTCCTCCACGGCGCCGGCGGCAACCACCTCTCCTGGTGGCAGCAGATTGCCTCCTTCTCCGATGGCTTCCGCTGCACCGTCTACGACGCCCGTGGCTGGGGGCTCAGCAAAGGTGACACCTCCGTCGGCCGCTTCATCCTCGGCACCGACCTCGTCGCCCTCCTCGAACACCTCGAGATCGAACGGGCCCACGTCGTTGCCCAGTCCATGGGCGGGCGTGCTGTCGCCGGTCTCGTGCGCCTGGCCTCCCATCGCATCGCCTCGATTGTCCTCTGCGGTACGACCGCAGGCGCCACCAACGACCGCGTGCGTGAACTCCAGGACGAACTCAAAGAGGTCCGCGGCGACGCCAGCCTTCGCGAATACGCCCTCGCCGATGAGTTCGAAGCGGCGAACCCCGCCCTCGCTCTCCTCTATCGCCAGGTCAACGCTATGAACCCGCGCCGGCCGAAAGGCTTCCTCGGCCGGCCCCCTCCGTCGTACCGGGGCAGCATGCACGGGCCCATCGCGGCGACCGGCGTGCCGGTGCTCTTCGTCGTCGGCGAACACGACCTCATCACCTCGCCCGAAATGATTCGCGAAGCCCAATCGCTCATCCCCGGCGCCGAGTTCCACGAAGTCAAGGGCGCGGCCCACTCCGCCTATTTCGAACGGGCGGACGAATGGAATCGCGTCGTTCGCACCTTCATCGACCGCATCGAACACTCTTAACCGGTGCGATTTGCAACGCCCTGCGGGTTGCCCGGTCAAAGGCCCTCGCTTATTGTCCACAGGTTATGACAGCGTTCAGCCGATCCTGGCGTGCGATCATCGGCTCCCTCGCGGGGCTGTTTGGCGGCGAAAGAACCGACGCCTGGGTCGAGCCATCCAACGCTATCACCCGTGCGATCCTCGCCGGTCACGCCAGTTCGCTCGCCACGTTCACGTTCGCCCCGGCTCCGGACCTGGCAATACCGGCTTCCGCGTCGGCGCCGGGAGTGTCGGCCACCGCCTTCGTCCCCGCGCCCCCTGCCGACTGGGATGAGCCCGCTCCCGCCTCCGAGCCTCCACACCATGTCTTCGAGGACGACCTCGTTGCCGAAGAGACCTCCCCTGCCGCCGAGCCCGGGAAGAAGGCCGTCGAACTCGCTGCCTGACGCGCGCTATACTTGCCCCATGGCCATCTACGAATATTTCTGCCCCACCTGTAAGAACAAGTTCGAACAGCGCCGCCCGATGTCCGAAGCGACGGTCGCGGTGAAGTGCGCCCACGGGCACACCGCCGAACGCGCCATCTCCGTGTTCGCCATGTCCCGCGGCGGCGAAGGCGCATTCGAAATGCCCGCCGGTGGCGGTGGTGGCTGCTGCGGCGGTGGCGGCTGCGCCTGCGGCTCCGCGAACTAACCCGCGCCCCGAGCTCGTCGCCCACCCCCGACGGCGTGCCGTAGGGCGTGTTCACCATGAACGCCTGGATGTGGCGGAGCAGCCCGTCTTCGATCGCGAACAGCTCGAACAGCAACGCGCTCCGCGGCCGGCGCACGTGCGGAAGCCCGCCCCCGATCGCGTATGCTGTACGTATGGCCGTCGAGAAAGCCGCGAGGCGCACCAAGGCAGATGTTGTCTACGAAGCGCTCCAGTCGGCCATCCTGGCGGGCAACATCCGCATCGGCGAACACCTCCGCCAGGAGGACATCGCCGAACAGTGGAGCGTCTCTCAAACACCCGTGCGCGAGGCGTTTCGCCGGCTCGAGGCCGAGGGCCTCGTCGAATACGCCGCCAACCGCGGCGTCATCGTGCGCGGCATGCCCTATGCCCCTCCCGCCGCCCCACTTGATGTCCTCGCCCGGCGCTGGCACGACCTCGTAGTCGATCCGGACTCCGTGCCGGGCAGTGATTTTCCCTGATCATGAAGCGATTGATTCTCGACATCGTCGCGGTCGCGAAGATGCGGTGTATCCGCTGCCGCGAAGGCGCCGTCTGGAAGCGCCCCATGTCCATGAACAGCCAGTGCCCCGTTTGTGGCTACGTCTTCGAACGCGAAGAGGGCTACTTCTACGGTGCCATGTACGCCAGCTACTTCTTCTCAATGGCGACCGTCTTCCCGGTCATGTTCATCCTCCTGTTCACGGGCCAGTCCATCCCCGTAATCCTCGGTGTCACCATCACCCAGACCATCGTCCAGGTGCCCGTCGCCTTCATGTACTCCCGCGTCATCTGGATGGCCGTGGACAATTGGTTCGACCCGTTCCCCGCCTGGAACCGCCCGACCCCTGCACACCGCGGTTGACCCGCCTCCCCCTGCGAGGGAAGAATGGCGCCTGCCCGAAACCGACGGCCGGAGCGCCATGTGCCCATTCCTGACAGCCTCCCTTCCTTTGACGACCTCCCGGTGACGAAAGATGCCCCGCCCTCCTCCGCCTGGTGGCTCTTCGGCGAAGACGATCAGGTCGGCATGCTGAACCTCCAGACGCCCGAGCGCATCGTCGCAGCCGCCCGCCTGGTCCAGCGCGGCGCCATGTTCCCCCTGAATTGGGAGCTCGAAATGCCAGCGCCCCCGCTCTTCCTGCGCGGCTCTCCCCGGCACACCATCCTCGGCGCCGGATGGAACCGCGACGATGTCTACGACAACTTCTTCCCGCAATCCAGCAGCCAGTGGGACAGCCTTGTCCACGTCGGTCACCCCGTCCACGGCTTCTACAACGGCGTGACCGAGGCACAGGTCACCGGCAAGCCGGGCACCCGTGGCGGCATCGAGAACTGGGCCCGCCGTGGCATCGCCGGGCGCGCCGTCGTCCTCGACATGGCTCGCTATCTCCCCTCCATCGGCGAATACGACCCCGGCACCGACCGCCGCTTCACCCCCGACGAGCTCGAGGCCTGCCGCCTCGCGCAGGGTGTCGAAATCGAACCCGGCGATGTCCTCCTCATCCACACCGGCTGGATCGACTGGTACCGGCAGCAGGAACCGCAGAAGCGCCGCGAACTCGGCGTCATGGCGAATCTCCGCACCCCGGGCCTTCTCGCGGGCGAAGCCACCGCGCGCTATCTCTGGAACCTCCACGTCGCCGCCATCGCCAGCGATTGCCCGGCCGTCGAAGCCTGGCCGCCAACGCTGGCCACGGGCGGCTTCCTCCACCAATACCTCATCGGGCTCTTCGG
>CAYYSD010000031.1:15477-17749 GCA_964474285.1 uncultured Anaerolineaceae bacterium
CTCGGCAGGGATGGCGGCCCGGTCACTTCCGCCGTCTGGTTCGGTTTCATCGAGGACGACATCCTCATCTCAACTCCTGCCGGCCGCACCAAAGCCCGCAACGCCAGCCGCAATGCTCGCGTCTCCTTCGTTGTCGACACCAGGGAGCGCCCCTACCGCGGCGTCGCCATCGAAGGTACCGCCGAAATCCTCGATGACCCCAACCTCGATCTCGTCCGTTCAATCGCGCACCGCTACGTCGGCGACGACATCACCGAAGCCATGCGCCAGCGCTGGAGCACTGGCCGCGTTGCACTCCGCATCCGTCCCCTCCGCGTCCGCCCCTGGAACATCGACTAACGCCGCCGCGCTCGCAAACAAACGGGCGACATTCCCCATGCGCCGCACGCCGCCCGCACCCGGGAGCCGTGCCCCTCCGTGGGCACTGGCCACGAGATCGCCCTCTGACGCCGCCCACAGTCCCATCGGTGCCGTTCGCCCTGAGCTCAGTCGAAGGGCCAGGCTCCCTTTTCCACACTCCATGCGCCGGAAAACCCTTCAGCGGTGATCGTCCCGCCTACAGCAGGCTCCCCGGGTCCACGTCCACCGTCCACCCCGCCCCCAATCGCGCCGCCGCCACCAGCGACACCGGGTCCCTCCCGCGCAGGAGAATCTGCCACCGGTACAGTCCCCGCAGCCTCGGGATATAGGTTGGCGCCGGGCCGAGCACATCCGGGTCTGCCCTCCCCGCTGCGTCACGCTTCAGCCGCAACTCCGTTGCCACCCGCGACGCCTCCTGCAGGCCCCCCTCGTATTGCCGGTGGTGCAGCACCAACCTCACAAGCCGCGTGAACGGCGGGTATCCCGCCCGCCGCCGGTGTGCAATCTCATGCGCATAGAACCCGGCGTAGTCGTGATTCGCCGCCGCCACGATCGGGGGCGCCTCGGGTTCGTACGTCTGGATGAACACCTGCCCCGGCTGGCCCCGCCGTCCCGCCCGCCCAGCGACCTGCGAAAGCAGCTGAAACGCCCGCTCGTGCGCGTGGTAGTGCGGGAGGTTGAGGCCGACGTCCGCGTCGACCACCCCCACGACGTTCATCGCCGGGAGATCCAGCCCCTTCGCGATGACCTGCGTGCCCACCAGGATGTCGATGTCTCCTGCCTCGAGCGCCTCCGTGATCGCCGCGTGGCTACCCTTGCGGCTCGCGCTATCGCTGTCCCAACGCGCCACCCGCGCCCCTGGGAATGCCGTCCGCGCCTCTTGCTCCACGCGTTGCGTGCCCACGCCGAACGGCCGGTACTTGCCGCTCCCGCATTCGGGGCACTCGCCTTCGAGCCGGTGCGAACGCATGCAGCTGTTGCACACCTCCCGCGGATGATTTGGGTCGCTCGTATCCAGGCTGTAGGGCACGTGGCAGTTCGGGCACTTCCCGACATGGCCACATCCCCGGCACAGCATGAACCGCGCCGAACCGCGCCGGTTCACGAACAGGATGCTCTGCTCCCCTCGATGGAGCGCCCCGCGCACCGCGCGGGTCAGCGACCGGCTGAACATGCCGCGGTTGCCGTTCTTCAACTCTTCGCGCATGTCGACGATGAACACGCGCGGCAGCGCGCTTGTGCCCGCGGGACCGTCTTCGCCCGGGATCACCCGCTCGTGGAGCTCGATGCGCTTCGCGCCGCCAGCCTCCGTCCGGTGGTAGGTCACCACATCCGGGGTCGCGCTCCCCAGCACCAGTGTCGCTCCCGTGTTCGAACAGAGGTGCCGCGCCGCCTCCCGCGCGTGGTACCGCGGCTGCGGGCTTTCCTGCTTGTAGCTCCATTCGTGCTCTTCATCGATGACGACCAGCCCGAGGTTCTGCGCAGGGGCAAACAGCGCGCTCCGCGAACCCACCACGAGCCGTGCTTCGCCTCTCTTCACTCGCCACCATTGGTCGTACAGTTCCCCCGTGCCCAGCCCCGAATGGAACACGGTCATCGTCTCGCCGAAACGCTCCCCATAGCGCCGCACCGCCTGCGGCGTCAGCGAAATCTCGGGCACCAGCACGATTGCGCTCTTGCCCTGTGCCAGCGCACGCGCCACGAGTTCGAGATACACCTCCGTCTTCCCCGAACCCGTCACCCCGTGGAGCAGGTACTCGCCCGGCGCCGACCGGATCTCCTCCACGGCGAACATCTGGCGCTCCGTCAGCGCCGGCGGAACGCGCCGCGGGAAGTTCATGCCCTCCAGCGGGTCCCGTTCGACCTTCACCTCGACATCGCGGAGCCAACCCTCCGTCGTCAGCTTCGTGAT
>CAYYSD010000031.1:17759-25790 GCA_964474285.1 uncultured Anaerolineaceae bacterium
GCACCTCCGCCAGAGTCGAATCAGGGGTTCCGGCCAGGTGGCGCAACAACCGCGCCTCCACGGATCTCGCCGACCGATCTTCCATCTCCGCCGCCCGCGCTTCGGCCTCGGTCCGGCTGCGGAGCAGTTGCACACGGCGTTCCGTGCGCGCATGTCCTGCTGGCCGCGCCAGGCCCTGCGCCACAGTCAGGTGCCCGTCGCGTTGCAACCGCTCCAGCAGCGTCGTCGAAACAGCCCCGACGCCTTCCCGCAGCGCGTCGATGGTCACGCGCCCGTGTGCCCCGAGGTATTTCAGGATTCGCTGGTCTTTCGGATACACCGGCAGCAACGGCGGGATGTCCACCGGCGAGACCATGATCACGCTCTTTTGTCCGTAGCCGGACGGCAGGCTTACCGCCACACAGTCCCAGAGCGGGGCCAGGTATGTGTCGCTCAGCCAGCGTGCAAGCGAGATGTGACTGGCGTCTAGCACCGGCGACTCATCCGCGATCGCCTGGATCGGGCGCACGGCTTCCTCCCCGAGTTCGGTGCTCTCGCGAAACCCGAGCACGATGCCCTGCAGCACCCGCGGCCCATAGGGCACAAACACCGCCTGCCCCACCGTCAGCACCATCCCGACCGGAACCGCGTACGTGAACGGCTGCCGCACCGGCCTTCCGCTGTTCACCGCCACGTCCGCGAAGTTGGGCGAACCGTGTTCGCTCATCGTCCGCTCCGATCGCGCGCCCTTGTGACCACCCGCGCGTACGTGTCATGCTGGGTCCCCGAAGCCACGCAGGGAGGCCCCCCACCCGTGAAGATGCAATCCGTCCTCGCCGCGAAGGGTCCGCGTGTTGTGACCATCGGCCCGAATGATAGTGTAGGCGATGCAGTCGCCCGCCTCTCCGCTGAGAACGTCGGCGTCCTCGTTGTCGTGAACGACACCTTCGAACCCGTCGGTGTGCTGTCCGAGCGAGACGTCATCCGCCACCTGGCCAACGGCGAGGCTGTGCTCCACCACCCCGTCGAAGACCTCATGACCCACGACGTGGTCACCTGCAGTCCCTCCGACGACCTTGAGTCCATCCTCCAAACGATGACCTCTCGCCACTTCCGCCACATGCCGATTCTTGAAGAAGGCAAACTGGTTGGCCTCGTCACCCTCGGAGATCTGGTGAAGGCACAGCTCGCGGAGTTCCGTGGCGCCGTGGAGAACCTGGAGAACCAGGTGATGACCTCCTAGGCTCGGCCCACCTTGGCTCTGCGTGATGCGGTGGGCTTCCACCACACATCCGTAACACGCGTGCGCGAGAATCACCTGAAGCGAGGACTGCATGACCTGGCCCGGCGCAACTCCAGAACGCCCGCTGCGCGTCGCCATAATGGGCGCCGGCCCTTCCGCCTTCTACGCCGCATCCCACCTCCTTGCACAACCCGGCCTGCACGTCGAAATCGACATGTTCGACCGCCTGCCAACACCCTTTGGCCTCGTCCGTTTCGGCGTCGCCCCAGACCACCAAAGAATCAAGACGGTCACGAAGTCCTTCGCCGAAGTCGCCGATGACCCCCGCTTCCGTTTCTTTGGCTGCGTCGAATTCGGCCGTGACCTCCACCTGGATGACATCCGCGCCAACTACCACCAGGTGCTCTTCGCCACCGGTGCCCAGACCGACCGCCATATGGATATCCCCGGTGAGGATCTCCCCGGCAGCCACCCGGCCACTGCCTTCGTCGCCTGGTACAACGGCCACCCCGACTACCGCGACCATCATTTCGACCTTTCCCAGGAATCCGTGGTGGTCGTAGGCGTGGGCAACGTAGCCATCGACGTGGCCCGCATCCTCTGTCTCACGTCCGCCGAACTCCGCGCAAGCGACATGGCGCCCTACGCCGTCGAGGCGCTGAGCAAGAGCCGCGTCCGCGAAGTTCACATCTTCGGGCGCCGTGGCCCCGCCCAGGCCGCCTTCACCACTCCCGAGCTCAAAGAGCTGGGCAGCCTCGAAGATACCGACCTCATCGTCCGTCCCGATGAAGTCATCCTCGACCCTGCCAGCGAGACGTTCCTCCGGCAGACCAACGACCGCACGCTTCAGCGCAAGGTCGAACTCATCCAGGCCAGCGCCATGCATGAACCGGTGGGCCGTGGCCGCCGCCTCCACCTTCGCTTCCTCGTTTCGCCCACGGAGCTGCTCGCCGGACCATCCGGCGCCGTCGGTGCTGTGAGAGCTGTACGCAACGTTCTCAAAGCCTCACCGAACGGGTCCATCTCCGCTGAACCGGCCGGCGAGTTCGAAACGATCCCCGCCGGACTCGTCTTCCGTTCCGTCGGCTACCGTGGCGTCGCTCTGCCCGGCGTACCGTTCCACGAACGCTGGGGCGTCATCCTCAACGAACGCGGACGCATTCTTGATCCCGAGACCAACGAGCGCATCACGGGCGAGTACGTCGCGGGTTGGATTAAACGCGGTCCCTCCGGGGTCATCGGCACGAACAAACCCGATTCGGTCGAGACCGTCACCGCCATGATCGAGGACGCCGCCGCAGGCGTCACCTTCGCGCCCATTGAAGCCGGCGCTGCATCCGCCGCGGAACTGGTACGCTCCCGCTGCCCTTCGTGTGTTACCTTCGACGACTGGCGCAGGCTCGACGCGCTCGAACTCGAAGCAGGGGCCGCCTGTGGCCGTCCCCGCGTAAAGTTCACCTCCGTCGAAGAAATGCTCGCCGCCCTCGGACGGTAACCAACCCCCGTAGCCCCGGCCCTCCGTGGCCGGCGGCAACGCACCCACTTCAGGCGCCACCCTCCGGTAACCCCGTTCGCCCTGAGCCAGTCGAAGGGTTCGCCCTGAGCCAGTCGAACGGCACGGGCCATGGCTCCACCCTGCGCCGCGTGGCCCGTCGCTACGGGTTCCGCGTCACCTGAGGCAGCCGCAGCATGTGGCCAAGCGTTTGCGTGAGCTGGGCAGAGCCTGCCCCACGCACCCGCCCGGTACGCCCGGACGCTACTTCTTCTGCTTCTTCATGCGCGGTGTCGGCGCGAGTTCGGGTACCACAATGGCGCCCACCTCGGGCTTGCTGTTGACCGCCGCGTGTGCGCTCTTGGCCTTCTTGCCGGTGCGTTTGTCAGACATGCGCTGGACCTCCTGAATCTCGGTCGGCGGGAGTGGTTACCCGTTGCTTCCGGGGTTCGTCCCGGAATGCTTCATCGCCACAGTCCGCACCCGCGTGTAACACGGTGCGCACATCGCCCGTGATCGGTGTACCAGCGTCGCCGCCCGCGAACACCGGTAAGCACAGGGCTGAGGCCCGCGTCGTACTGCGATCCGTGTGCTCCTCGCGCGCGCGGTGGTCATGCTGCCCACCGGAGTTCCGTGTTCGCTTCGAACTCCACAGCCATGCGTGGCCGCGCCACGTCGTCGAGCGATTCACCCACCCAGGTCTGCCGCACCTCGCGCACGTTGCTGCATACCACGGTCTCTGCGCGCGCGGCGGAGACAGTCAGCGGGTTGGAAACTCGGACGCTTCGTGTGTTCACCCTTCCACCATGCGCGTTTGCTTCCCATGTCGCAATCAATTACATTGCAATACGTGAACATGTCATTCCGCCACGTCTAGAACGTATCCCTTCGACTGTGTCCCCCGCTCCCTCTAGACTCGATCGTGTCCGCCGGCCGCACCGGCCCACCCTCTCGCCAGGATTGCCGTCATGAAGCTCGCGAAGCGCGTCGAGTCGCTCCCCCCATACCTCTTTGCCGAAATCTCCAAGAAGATCGCCGCCAAGCGTGCGGAAGGCCACGACATCGTTACCTTCGGCATTGGCGACCCTGATATTCCGACCCCGAAGCACATCATGGACGCCTTCCACAAGGCTGCCGACGAGCCCGTCAACCATCGCTATCCCGAATCCGAAGGCCTCCCCGAACTCCGCCAGTCCATCAGCGACTTCTACGAGCGTCGCTTCGAAGTTCGCTTCGACCCCCTGAAGGAAACGCTCCCGCTCATCGGCTCGAAGGAAGGCATCGGCCACATCGCCCTCTGCTTCATCGACCCCGGCGATATCGCCCTCGTCCCCGATCCCGGCTACCCCGTCTACGAGATCGGCACCATGTTTGCCGGCGGCGAATCCTACAAGGTTCCCTGCACCCGCGAAGGCGGCTGGAAGCCCGATTTCGACAAGATCCCGGCCGACGTCGCAGAACGAGCGAAGCTCATCTGGCTCAACTACCCGAACAACCCCACCGGCGCCACCGCCGATCTCGACTTCTTCGAACGCGCCGTCGCATGGGCGAAGAAGTACGACGTCGCCATCATGCACGACAACCCCTACTGCGATGTTGCCTACGACGGCTACAAGCCCGTCTCCATCTTCCAGGTCCCGGGCGCTCGTGATGTTGCCGTCGAGTTCAACTCCTGGTCCAAGGTCTACAACATGACCGGCTGGCGCATCGGCATGGTCGTCGGCAATGCCACCATGGTCGATGCCCTCATGCGCGTGAAGTCCAACATCGATAGCGGCATCCCCCAGGCCATCCAGCGCATGGCCATCGAAGCCGTCTACGGCCCCCAGGATTGCATCGACGAACACAACGTCATCTACCAGCGCCGACGCGACCGCATGGTCGCCACCCTGCGCAAGATCGGTCTCGAAGTTGACGTCCCGAAGGCCTCGCTCTACGTCTGGGCCAAGATCCCCGAAGGCGTCACCAGCTCCGATTACGCCGCCCGCCTCATCGAAGACTGCTCCGTCGTCGTCACCCCCGGCCGCGGCTACGGCCTCAACGGCGAAGGCTACATCCGCCTCAGCGTCACCACCCCCGATGACCGCATGGAGGAAGGCCTCAAGCGCCTCGAAGCCTGGAAAGGCCTCTAACCCCTCCCCGTTTCCGAATCTGGTCTGCCCGGTCCTGAACATCGGACCGGGTGGCCCTGTCCGGATGCCCCATCGCATGCGACCTTCGGCTCATCACCCCGCCCGAAGGAGGACGTGCAATGGGAACGCTCACCGATCTCCCGCCCCGCAGCGTCCCGGTCCGGATCAATGCGGGCTGCGTCGAACTCTTCGGCGACCTCACGCTCCCCGATAATGCCCGCGGTCTCGTCGTCTTCGTCCACGGCTCAGGAAGCAGCCGCTTCAGCTCCCGAAACAGGCACGTCGCCGCCGAGCTTGCCCGCGCCGGCCTGGCCACCCTCCTCATGGACCTCCTCACCGCCGACGAAGAGGTCGAAGACGAAAGCACCGCCCGTCACCGCTTCGATATCCCGCTGCTCGCCCAGCGCGTGGTCCAGACCCTGCGCTGGCTTGCGAACGACCCACGCACCGGCGGCCTCCGCTTCGGCTGCTTCGGCGCCAGCACAGGCGCGGCCGCCGCGCTCCTCGCCGCCGCACAACTTCCGAACCTCGTCCACGCCGTCGTCTCCCGCGGCGGACGCCCCGATCTCGCCGCTCCGCGCCTCGCGGACGTGCGTGCCCCCACGCTCCTGATCGTCGGCGGCGCCGACACCGTCGTCATCGGCCTGAACCGCGACGCCTTCCGCCAGCTACAGTGTGAGAAGCGCCTGGACATCGTCCCCGGGGCCACTCACCTGTTCGAAGAGCCCGGCGCCCTCGACCGCGTCGCCCTCCTCGCCCGCGAGTGGTTCGCCACCCACCTGGCCGACGCACGCACACCCGGCCACGCCGCCCGATCCGCCTGAAGCCCGAGGAGGCACACCATGGCACTCTACCGAAACCGCCGTGAAGCCGGACAGGCGCTGGCCCGGCTTGTGCGCAACCTCCCGCTCCGCGAGTCCGTCGTCCTCGGCCTGCCGCGAGGAGGCGTCCCCGTGGCGTTCGAAGTCGCCCGCGCCATCGACGCGCCTCTCGACATCTTCGTCGTCCGCAAGCTCGGCGTCCCCGGACAGGAGGAGTTCGCGATGGGCGCCATTGCCTCCGGCGGTGTCCGCGTCCTCAACGACGACATCGTCCAGTCCTGCCGCATCTCCCCCGCCGCCATCGACGCTGTCGTTCGCCGCGAAACCGCCGAGCTCCACCGCCGCGAGAGCCTCTACCGCGACGGCCGCCTCCCCGTCGATGTCCGTGGCAAGCGCGCCATCCTCGTCGACGACGGCCTTGCCACGGGCGCCAGCATGCGTGCCGCTGTCCAGGCCGTCCGCGCGTTAGGTCCCGCCGAGATCGTCGTCGCCGTGCCCGTCGCGGCCGACGACACCTGCCAGGAGTTCGCCCGCGAGGTCGACCACTGCATCTGCGCCGCCACCCCCGAGCCCTTCTACGGCGTCGGCTTCTGGTACCGAGACTTCGGCCCCACAAGCGACGCCGAAGTCCGCGAACTCCTCGCCCTCACCCCGGAGGAGGCCCACCCATGACCGCCGTCGCCAGCTCCCGGCTCGCCTCCGTCGTGCGCCCGCTTTCCGGCACCGCTTTCGACTACGACGCCATCCTCGACCTCGTCGGCGATGCCCGCGTCGTCCTCATCGGCGAAGCCACCCACGGCACCCACGAGTTCTATCGCGAACGCGCCGCCATCACGCAGCGCCTCATCCTCGAGAAGGGCTTCACCGGCGTCGCCGTCGAAGCCGACTGGCCCGACGCCTACCGCGTGAACACCTACGTTCGCGGCCAGAGCAAAGCCGCCTATGCCGAGCGCGCCCTCGCCGGCTTCGTCCGCTTCCCGGCCTGGATGTGGCGCAACACCGATGTCGTGCACTTCGTCGATTGGCTTCGCGACCACAACGCCACCCTCCCCGCCGGCGCCGCGCCCGTGGGCTTCTACGGGCTGGACCTCTACAGCCTTTACACCTCCATCGACGCCGTCATCTCCTACCTCGACCGTGTCGACCCCGAGGCCGGGGCCCGCGCCCGCGACCTCTACGCCTGCTTCAATGGCGCCGGTGGCGAAGAGCACAGCCAACGCTACGGCTGGGAGGTCAGCGTCGGCGCCCGGCCTTCCTGCGAAGACGAGGCGGTCCGCTGGCTCCTCGAACTCCAGCGCAACGCCGCCGACTACGCCCGCCGCGATGGCCGCATCGCCGAGGACGACTACTTCTTCGCCGAACAGAACGCCCGCCTGGTCAAGAACGCCGAGCGCTATTACCGCTCGATGTTCGGGCGCCCGGGCTGGTCCTGGAACCTGCGCGACGAGCACATGGCCGAGACGCTCGACGAGCTCCTCCGCCACCTCGACCGCTCCCGCAGCCCGTCGAAGGTGGTCGTCTGGGAGCACAACTCCCACGTGGGCGACGCCCGTGCCACCGAGATGGGCCGCCAGGGCGAACTCAACGTCGGGCAGCTCGCCCGCCAGGCCTATGGCCGCGACGCCGTCAACATCGGCTTCACCACCTACTCCGGCGAGGTGACCGCCGCCGCGGACTGGGGCCACGCCTGCGGCCGCCGCCGTGTTCGCCCCGCGCTCCCCGGCAGCTACGAACGCGTCTTCCACGAACTCGGCATCCCGCGCTTCCTCCTCATCAGCTCCGAAGCCGCCGGCATCCTCGAAGAGCCCATGCTCGAACGGGCCATCGGCGTCGTCTACCGGCCGTCCAACGAGCGGACGAGCCACTACTTCTCCGCCCGGCTCACGAAGCAGTTCGACGCAGTCCTCCACTTCGACGAGACGCACGCGCTCACTCCGCTCGAAGTGACCGCGCTCTGGGACAGCGGCGAACCCCCAGAGACCTACCCCACCGGCGAGTAGCGCCCCCACCCCCGCCCACCCCCGCACGTGCCTCACGGGAGAGGGAGGGCGTGTCGGTCCGTTCGTGCTGAACACCCTGGCCGAGGCGCGCGCGTGAGCAAGCGCCCGAGCGCTCCCGTCCCCAATCGCTCGGACATGCGATCCGTGGTCACGCCTGGGTGTTCGCCCGGCGCATGGGGGTGGCGGAAGGGAGCCAGGCCCTTCGACTGGCTCAGGGCGAACGGTGCCGGGCGTGGGGGCGGGCGGTGTGCGGGTGATTGCGTGGCTTCCGGCCACGGAGGGCCGGGGCTACGGTGCGGCGGGCACCGCGGGAAGGGTGAGCGGTGCGGGGGGTGATCTCGTGGCCAGTGCCCACGGAGGGGCA
>CAYYSD010000032.1:0-15898 GCA_964474285.1 uncultured Anaerolineaceae bacterium
GCCGTGGCCATCTATGCCACCTCCGCATACTTGAGGCGCGTGGCCAGCAGCCCGAAACCGCGATCGAGCACGAGCCCGACGACACCGATGAGCAGGATGGCCGAGATCACCCGCTCGACGTTCAGCGCGTTCCAGGAATCCCAGACGAAGAAGCCGATGCCCGTGCCGCCCGAGAGCATTTCGCCCGCCACAATCACGACCCAGGCGATGCCCATGCTCAGCCGAAGCCCGGTGAGGATGTAAGGAAAGCTGTGGGGCAGGACCACACGCGTGAGGTATTTCCAGCGGTTGAACTGGAACACACGCGCCACGTTCTTGTGCCCTTGCGGAACGGAGGCCACGCCCGCCGCCGTGTTGATCACCGTAGGCCAGAGAGAGGTGACAGCGACGATGAACACGGTCGCCTGCGGCGCGGATTGCAGCGCCACCAGGCCGATGGGGAACCACGCCAGCGGCGAAACCGGCCGCAGCACCTGCACTACGGGGTCTACGAAGCGGCGGACCGATGGGTTCGCTCCGAGTGCGATGCCGAGCGGGATCGCGACGGCCGAGCCGATGCCGAAGCCCATGAACACGCGCTGCAACGATGCCCAGAGCTGTAGCCCGACGCCCTTGTCGTTCGGGCCGTTGTCATAGAACGGGTCGCTCACGAGTTCCCAGAACGTCGGCGCCGTGGCGACCGGGCTCGGCAGGTCCGGCATGAAGTAGCTTGCCAGCCCCCACACGCCACAGAGAACGGCCGTCGCCCCCAGCAACGAAATGGCCGTCGAGAACAGGCGCATCTGCAACCGCAGCGCCCCCTTGATGATGGGCCGCAGCGCGATGGGCTTTCGCGCTGCCCGGGTGTTTGGGTTGTCGGTGATGACGGTCACGCCTGCACCCCCACCCTCTTCACGTAGCCGGCAGCGTCGGCCGGGTCGAACCGCACGTTGTCCAGCTGAACCGTGAAAGGCGACATGTCGTCTTCGGGGATGGCGATGCTCATCTCCCCGGCCACCTCCCGGTAGAGGTCCGAGAGGATCAGCTTGTCCGCGATCGCCTTCGTGTCCGGCAGGTCCTTCAGATATCCGAAGCGCACGTATTGAGCCATGAACCAGGCCGCGTGCGCCTTCCGGGGGAAGTTCACCTGTCCGTCGCGATAGAAGAACATGTAGTCGTCGGTGTAGGTATGTTCGCCCAGGTCCTTGCCGAGGGCGTATCGCCCTTCGAGCCGCGCATCGATGACATCGGCGGTCGCGTTCACATACGACTGCGCGCCGATGACCTTCGCCACCTGCGACTTGTTCTTGGGCTCATCGATGAACTTCGAAGCCTCGAGGATCGCCCGCATCACCAGTTTCAGGTCATCGCGCCGCTTTGCCGCGAACTCCACGTTCACCCCGAGCGCCTTCTCCGGGTGGTGCTTCCAGATGTCCTGCGACGAAATCGCCGTGAACCCAATGCCTTCCTTCACGGCAATGCCGTTCCACGGTTCGCCGACGGAGTAGCCATCCATGTTGTTGACCTTCATGTTGGCGACCATCTGAGGCGGCGGAATCGTGATGATCTTCACCGTCTTCTGGTCCACTCCCGCGGCCGCGAACCAGTAACGAAGCCAGAGGTCGTGCGTGCCGCCGGGGAAGGTCATCGCGAAGGTCGCTTCCTTCTTCGCCTTCAATGCCTCGACAGCGGGCTTCAGCCTGTCGAGCGTCCGAAACCCGACCTTGCCGCCGAAATCCTCGTTCGAAAGCGTGATCCCCTGGCCGTTGTTGTCCAGCATCATCGCGATCTGGATCTCTTTGCCCGCCGTCCCGCCGACTCCCGTGTACACGGAGAACGGCATGCCGAAGAGCATGTGCGCGGCCTGCAGGTCGCCGGTCAGGAGCCCGTCGCGAAGGCTTGCCCATGAGGCCTGCTTCTGCAGTTCGACGTTCAGGCCGTACTGCTTGAACAGGCCCAGCTCCTGCGCCATCACGCACGAAGCGCAGTCCGTGAGAGCGATGAAGCCGACCTTGATTTTCTCGTTGCTCGAAGCCCTGAGGGCGGTCGCCGGTGAGGTCCCGGGGCTCCCGTTTTCGGGAGGCGTCGGGCTCTGCGGCAGAGCCGCATCATCGTCGTCATCGCCGCCGCAGGCCGCCAGGGCGGGAACCGCCGCGAGCGCGGACGTGGCCGCCACGCCTTTCAGGAACTGTCTTCGCCGCATCATGCCTCCACTGCCGCCAGGTCTGAATGTTTGGGATGCGCTGGTCGCGCGTTGATCGAAGGGCCACCGGTCGCAACCAGCTGAGATGCGGGCAGCGGCACCACTTGCTGGAACCGCTGCCGCACGAGCGCCTCGATGAAGACCGGGAGGTCCTCCACGTGGACGTTGTTCACGAGCTTTCGCGCCAGCCGCGCATCGTGGCCGAGCATGCCGCCCGCGTAGACATCGACCGCTTCCTCGACCTTCTTGCCGAGCCGGATATTCGAACCCTGGAGCCCGATATCCGCGACGTGGTGCTTTCCGCACGCGTGGACGCAACCCGACATGTGAATCCGCGTGCCCTTCGGGATCTGCACACCCCGCCGTTCGAGCTCCCCCGCCAGTTCCACGGCAAGGCCCTTCGTGTCGATGAGCGAGTAGTGGCAGTAGTCATTGCCCGTGCACGCCACCAGGTTTCGCCACACCGGCGCCGGGTTCGGCTTGAGGCTGCGCAGCAACGGCTCCGCGAGGAGCTCAGGCAGCCGATCGTCCGGCACCCCGGTAATAACGAAGTTCTGGTCGACGGTGAGGCGGGCCTCGCCGTCCCCCTGCTCTTCCGCGATCCGCGCGACGCCGTCGAGCTGCTCACAGGTGATGCGGCCCACCGGCACGTGGATGCCCACGTAGTTCAACCCCACCTGCCGTTGCGGGTGGATGCCAAGGTGGTCGCCAGCGACTGTCAGGCGTTCGTCGGTCCCTTCGCGCAGCAGCGTGGCGCCAAGCTCGCGCTCCACTTCCGAGCGCAACTTCTCCTCGCCCCAATCGGCGATCAGCCACTTCAGGCGCGTCTCGGTGCGCTTTTCCCGCCGCCCGTTGTCGCGAAACACCCGAAGCAGCGCCAGGAAGAACGGGACGACTTCGGCCGGGCGCACGAATACGTCCAGCGCCGTCGCCAGCCGCGGCGCCGTGCCGCCCAGCGCTCCGCCGACGAGAACGTTGAAGCCCGCCGTACGCCGCCCTTCGACATCACGTGTGGCGGGGACAAAGCCGAGGTCCTGCGTCTGCGCGTGTCCACAGTCATCGCGGCATCCGGCCAGCGACACGTTGAACTTGCGCGGCAGGTTGCTGTATTCCCGGTTGCCGATGGTGGCCGCCGTCATCTCGGCCAGTAGCGGCGTCGTGTCGAAGAGTTCCATCCCGTCGATCCCCGCGAGCGGGCAACCAACGTGGTTGCGGACATTGTCGAGCCCGGTCTGCATGGTCGAAACGCCAACGGCGTTCAGCTCTTCGATGATCCATGGCACCTGCGCCAGCGTCATCCCGCGCAGCTGGATGTTCTGTCGTGACGTCAGGTCGACGAACCCCGTCCCGGCCTCCCGGGCAACGCGGGAAATCGCACGAAGCTGGTGTGCGCTTGCCCGGCCACCCGTCAGGCGGAGCCGCATCATGAACGTGCCCGGCGCTTGCGGCCGGTGAAACACGCCGAACCACTTCATCCGCTGAAGGTCATCGTCCGGGATCGCCTCGACCGGCGTCCCTTCGCTCGCGTAACGCAGCAGAGCGGGCCAGGCATCGAGCCCGTCCTTTTCCGCCTTCATCGTCTCGAACTTGTTCACCCGGAACCTCATGCCGCGATTGCGGCGTTCCAACACTGTATCGATGGAAATCGTACGAATGGTTTCGCGGCAATGAAGGTTCGATGTCCTGCAAGTTGCGCCAGTGTTTCCAACGTGCAACGCCAGTCCACGACATCCCAAAGTTGCCCTTCAAAGAGTACGGAATTTGGTCCCATGACAGGTGTCGCAAGTGTTACGCACACATTTCAGCGACTATTTGCTGATCCCATGAGCAGGATTTCCGGCAGGCAATTGTGTCCAACACATTGCGCAGGCAGGTGGAGAACTGAACAGAGGAGGGATCAGCCGGCCAGGAGGCCGCGTTGGCGCTCCTGGACTCTTGATTGATGAGCAGGTCCGGCTGCCCCGCCAGCAGCGTCGATTGCATTTCCACCATCTGCGCCAGGTTGCCCGTGACCGCCCGCTGCATCGCCGCCAGCGAGCGCATCTCGGCGGCCAGTTCAGCGAGGGCGAGGGCGAACCCTTCCAGTCACGCCGCCCCAGCCTCGGCATGTTCGAGCGAATACGTGGAGTCCATCCCTACATCTCTCCGGGCGGACTTGTCCGAGAGTAGCCCGGCGATAGCGCTCACGTGTTACGGACGGATGAATGCTTCCGGACGCTAACGTCGCTGGGAAAGCCGCAGCGTCAGCACGTCTGTTGGTACACCGCCCAGGTGGCGTTTGTAGTCCTCGTCGCCTCGCAGGAAGTCGAACCAGGTCTTGCCGCGTTCGATGGCGTCACGAATCGCCAGCGCCTTGGAAAGCAGCCCTACCGCCAGCGGGGCCCGTTCGAGTGCGAACCCGCTGTTGTAGAGCAGCGTCGCTTCGGCCGTCTCGAAGCTGAACAGCGAGGCCACCGTTTCGCCGTCCAGGTGCACCTCGCAGATAGACGCGAGCCCGCTCCCGCCAAACTCCTCCGCGATCCCCCGGAAAAACGCCTCCATGGTGGGCGTGAGGAACGCATCCTTGTCTGCGCGACTCGCCCGCATGAGCCGGAGGAGCGTCTCCACGCCGGCATCCAGTTCGCCCGGCGCCACGAGGTGAGAGGTCTCGATGGAGCCTGCCGCTTCCAGGTTGCGGAGCTTGCGCCGCAGTTCGTGCCGATCGTGCTTCGAAAGGCTCGCCACGAACGATGGCCAATCGGCCGGCAGTGCCGCCCGCGGACAGTGCGCCTCGAGCTGGTCCGCTACGTCCCAGCCAAGCCGCTCCGCCTGCGCCACGAACGCCGCACGCAGGGGCGAATCGGCCGCGATCCCCCAGAGCTCGACACTCTCGGAAAGGTCCTCCCAGAGCCACTCCAGCAGCCCACTCGCGAGCGCATCTTCGAAGCCCGGGCGAACGAGCATGCCCGTGTAGTCCTGGATCTGCGGGTCCCCCAGCGCGCGCCCTTCCGCCGCCGCGAAGTCGAGTGGAACCACCCCCACCAGCTCTTCCTCCACCCGGACGCTCAGCCACACCGGTCGAGCCGCCTCACCGAAGTGCTTCAGCCAGTTGGCATACCAGCGCGGGTGGCTGAATACCGTGGCAGAAGGGATGCTCCGGTGAAGTGCCGTCCATTCCGGCTCCAGCGTTTCGAACGCCTCCGAGGTCACCATTGGCAGGACCGACCGCCGGTGTCTCCGGGGTGCGTCCGTGCCCGGTTCGGCGGTCGTTTGCGAGGCGGTTGTATTCTCCGGTTCCGGCTTCGCCGTCATCAATCTCAGCGCCCTCCACCCTGGACCAGCGAAAGGAATTCGGCGCGGGTAACGCTGCTCTGTTTGAACTGGCCCCGCATCGCGCTCGTGATCATGCGGCTCCCGGGCTTCTTCACGCCCCGCATCGTCATGCACAGGTGCTCGGCTTCGATCACCACCGCCACACCATCGGGCCGGAGCGTGTCCATGATCGCCTCGGCCACCTGGCTCGTGAGCTGCTCCTGGATCTGCGGACGGCGGGCATAGCCTTCGACCACGCGCGCCAGCTTGCTGATGCCGACGACGCGTCCGTCCGGCACATAGCCGACGTGTGCCTCGCCGTGAAACGGCAGGAAATGATGCTCACACATGCTATAGAAGGGGATGTTCCGCAGGATAACCATCTCGTCGTGCGCGACCTCAAAGCCGACGCGCAGGTATTCGGCGGGGTCGATGAACAGCCCGCCGAAAATCTCCTCATACATGTCAACAATGCGGCGCGGCGTTTCCAGCAGGCCCTCGCGCACGGGATCTTCGCCGATGCTCGCCAGCATTTCGATCACCGCGGCGCGCGCGCGCTCCTTGTCGATGCCCTGCGCCGTGGGTTCGAGCGTTGAAGTCACGAAGTCCCCCCAGTTGGCCCGGTCGAATGGGCCGCGATCGAGGGTAGCAGCCGCGCCAGCGCCCTGCCATCGCCGTCAACTCCGCGGCCGCATGGTCGCGCCCTGGGGCGTGTGCTACGCTCGCGCCATGCTGCGAACGCCGTTGCCCCCGGTTCGCCGCGAGATCCGCGCCCTCCAGGACCGCATGATCGCGACGAGGCGGCACCTCCACCGTCATCCGGAACTCTCCTGGCAGGAAACGCGCACCCAGCAGCATATCCTCGAACGCCTGCACGAATTGGGCTGCGCCGACGTGCGGCCCATCGCGAAGACCGGCGCCACCGCCCTCATCGAGGGGCGCAAGGGTGGGCCCGTAGTCCTCTGGCGGGCCGACATCGATGGCCTCCCCGTGCCCGAGACGAGCGGCGTGCCTTTCGCTTCGCAGGTCGAGAATGTCATGCACGCCTGTGGCCACGACACGCACATCGCCATCGCACTGGCCATCGCCGAAGTGCTGATGGCCCGCCGCGAAACCCTCGAAGGTTCCGTGCGCTTCGTCTTCCAGCCGGCGGAAGAGGCGGCCGGCGGCGCCCCTGCCTGCATCAAAGAGGGCGTGCTCGACTCCCCGCACGTCGATCGTGTTCTCGGTCTCCATATCAGCGCCGACATTCCGCTGGGCGCGATCAGTGTTGCGCCGGGGCCCTTCTTCGCGGCGCCCACCTACTTCAAGGCAGTGATCACCGGGCGCGGGGGACACGCCGCCGCGCCCCACCAGTCCGTTGACGCCGTCCTCGTCGCGGCGCACGCGGTCACCGCACTCCACTCCGTCGTCAGCCGGTCGGTGGCGCCCACAGACACGGCCGTCCTCACCGTCGGCACGGTCAAAGCCGGCTTCCGCAGCAACGTCATCGCCCAGTCCGCCACGATGACCGGCACAATCCGCAGCTACACGCCGCAGGTGCGCGAGGTCATGCTCAATCGCGCCCAGGAAGTGCTCCGCGGCGTATGCGATGCCTTCGGCGCGACCTACACCTTCGAACACGACACGAGCTGCCCGCCGCTCGTCAACGACCCGGCGGTCGCGGAGCTCGTGGCCGCCGCCGCCGCCGACTACTTCGGCCCCGGACAGGTCTTCAACCTTCCCAGCATGGGTGCCGACGACATGGCCGAGTTCCTGCTTCTCCGACCGGGATGCTACTTCTGGCTGGGCGCGCGCAACGAACTCAAAGGCATCGCCGGCCGCCACCACGATCCGGGCTTCATCATCGATGAGGACGCCCTGCCGCTCGGCGTCGAATTCGGGCTTCAGCTGATCGAAGCCAGCCTCGCCGCCCCCCGTTAGGCAGCCCCGTCGTCGGGCAGCGGCGCCCCCACCGTCCTCCCCCGCCCCAGCAGCCGTGCCACCGGCACGCCCTGCACGATCGCGACGCCGGCCACGATCAACGCCAGGCCCGCGATCATGTTCCAGCCGATCGCCTCATCGAGGATGAGCCAGCCAAGAAACACCCCGATCGGCGGCATCAGATACGTGACGATGGATGCCCGTACGGCCCCGGCAGTCACCACGAGCCACATGAAGACCAGGATGGCCGCGCCGGAACCAAGCCCACCCAGGATGATGAGACTGCACCACTCCTGCCAACCCATCGAAACGTCACGATAGGCGCCGGTGATGAGCGCGAGGGGCAGCAGGTAGATCGCTGCGAACCCGAGCTGCGTCACCGTGAGCGGCAGCACCGGCACGTGCAGCAGCGAACGGCGGATGCTCACGCTGCTCGCCGCGTAGAAGACGGTGGCGAGGATCATCAGCGGGATGCCCTTGAGTGATTCCCCATCCAGGGATCGCAAGCCGTCGTTCATGAGCACGAGCACCCCGCAGAATCCGAGCGCGAGCCCGGCGAGCTTCGCCCGGCTCAGCGAATCCTGGCGGAGGAACAGCGTTGTGAGGAGCACCGCCCAGAGCGGCTGGGCGCTGTTGGTGATGCTCCCCACCCCGCTCGTGACGTACTTCTGCCCGATGGCGAAGAGGGTCCACGGCGTGGCGAAGTTGGTAAGGCCCAGCACAGCCAGCGCCAGCCACGTCCGCCCGGACCGCGGGAACGTGCGCCGCGCCATCCACGCGAACGGCAGCAGCGTCCCCACCCCCAGCAGTGTCCGCGCTGCCCCGACCCCGGTCGGCCCCATGCCCGCGGTGACGAGCACACGAAGCACCAGGAACGAGCTCCCCCACACGAGGGCGAGCGCCATCAACGCCAACGTTTGCTGCCGGTTCAAGCGACAAACATACCAGAGCCGCTCGACGTGTGAACGGGAACCGCCCCACCTCCATCACGGCGCCAAGATCGCTCCAGCGGTCTCATTTTCGAGGCACCCCCGGATGCCTGAAGGGTGATGAGAGTAGATGGCCGGTGACAGGTGAGTGGATTTGGCCCCGAATTTGCACTCCGGATACAAACCCCGGCCGGAAACCGGGTACTCTGCCTCCATGAGCAACCGCGGCTCCGATGAACCAACTGTTGTGTGCGCCTGGTGCGGCAAGATTACCGTGCTCGGCAGCTCAGAGATCTCCCACGGGATCTGCGGGAAGTGCGCATGGACGATGCTCGACGAGTCCGGCCTCATGGACGACGCCGCCGCACCCGGCCGCTCCACCCACCATGTGCCCTCCGGCCCCGAAATCGTCGGGCGCTAAACCGCCCTCTCCAGCCCCGAACGAATCTTGTCGAATGCGCTGAGCGGCCGCGGCGGCACTCGCCCCGGCGCTCCTGCTGGTACCGTCGCGTCTGAACGCGCCATCTGCTGCCGGATGCGCTGCACCATGGCCTGTGCGGCCGCGAAGCTCGCCTCGACTTCTTCCAGCGTCTCGCCCTGGATGAGCGCCGGGTCTATCGCAGGGTCGCCGGCGCAGAGACTCTCCCGCAGCCGGCTGAGCAGCGCACGGTTGGCCGCCTGGACGGCCTCGAATGCGTCGTTGGCGCCCGCCCCGGGCTCGCGGGATTCTGGTTCGTGCCCTTCAGACGGTTCCGACATGACTTCCTCCGGTGTAAATGCTGTCACGAGCCTCTTCCCTGGTTTTGCGGGCGCGAACTCCCCGCTGGCCCATCTCAGGCCGCCGCGCCATCCCACGTCGCTCGTCCCCTCCTTACCCGCCGTTCACGCCTGATGGTCCACATTCGCCCGCGATGCTAGCCTCGAAGGCGATGCTCACGGCCAGCCGCGCACTCTTCGCCACGCTCGCGCTCTTCATCGTTACGGCTGCCGCCATCGCCTGCGGAGACGGCGCAGCCACCCCGCCAACGCCAACCACGACGACGGGCGCGGCCGGTTCGCCAACGGCAAACGGGTTCAGTCCGGAGCCTCGGCTGACCAGCGGCAAACTCGTCGCCTTCTTCCCGCTCCACGCCTCCGCCGTCACGAAGGCGGAGCTCACGGCGGTGAACCCGATGGGAGTCAAAGGCGTCTGCTTCGCCGCCTCGTTTGAAGGCCTGGCCGAAGAGGCCCGCTCCTTCACCATGCGCGTGGACAACCGCGAAGCGACCCTCGACTTCGCCTGGACCTATGCCGCCGCCGGGAATCCGCGTCCCCCGCGCGCCTGCTACGAGCTCTCCGAAGGCCTGGCCGTGGGCCGCCACACCGTGGCTGTGGCCATCCGCACCTCGTCCGACCTCACACGGCCGCCAATCGAGACGGTGACCTGGCAATTCGAGGTGAAGTAGCGCCGCGCCGCGGCCGGCTTTCCCGTTGCCTGGCGCGAAGCCATCCTGAGTGTGTGCTGGATAACCGCCCTGAGCCAGGCTCCCTTCCCCGTCTCGACCAACCCCACGCTTCGATGCTCCTTGCCGCCAACGAACTGTCCGGCCTGCGGGCAAATGTCTGGATGGGCGGCGCCCATTCGCACGTTGGCGACGTCATCGGGCTCGACGAAGCCCGCCGCGGCTGGTTCGTGGATTGTGCCGGCGAAATGCCCGTGAGCCATCGCGAGGCCGCATTCCGCTGGACCCTCAGCGTCTTCGCCGACCTCGATGGGCGGCCCCCCAACCTCCACTACCTCGAACAGAACGTGCGCGAAATGGTCGAAACGATTCACCACGCCACGGCGCCAGGGCACGAATCGCCGGAACACATCTACGTGATGTGCCACCACGGAATGAATCGCAGCGGGCTCGTCGCCGGGATGCTGCTCCGGGCGCTGGGCATGCCGGGAGATGAAGCCGTGCGCCGCATCACGTCGCGCAGACCGGGCGCGCTTTCCAACCTCGCCTTCCGTGGCATCGTTCTCCACGGTCCCTGACGGCGCTTCAGGCAGCCCGGCGTGGCTGAGAGGCGATGGAGAGGCGCCGCCGGCCCTTTTCCTTCGCGTCGTAGAGCGCACGGTCTGCCGCCTCGTAGGTGAGCGCGATCGACTCCTCGCGGGAATGCTTTCCCCGCGCCCATGCGGCCAGCCCGGCGCTTACAGCGATGTTGAGTTCGCGCCCGTCCTTCAGGCGGATGGGCGTCGCAGACATCGTCTCGACGGCTTCGGACGCCAGTTCCAGGGCTTCTGCCCACGGCGTCTCGAACAGCACGCCAAACTCCTCGCCGCCCAGGCGCCCGAGCGTTGCTTCGCCATCGAAGGTGATCGCAAGCCTTCGCGCCACCTCAAACAGCACTTCGTCGCCGACCGGGTGCCCGAGCGTGTCGTTGATGCGTTTGAAGAAGTCGATGTCGTAGAGCGCAATCGCGGTGGGCCGCCCGTCCGCGGCCCATTCAAACCAAGCCTTGCGGTTGAGGCAGCCCGTGAGGCCGTCATGCCGTGCGGAGAACTCGGCTTCGATGCGCAGGCGGTCGAGCTCCTCCGCCTGTTCCGCGAGGCAGACGGTCTGCGCGCGCACGGCCTCGAGCATCTCTTCACGCTGCGTTTCATCCGCGATCTGTTCGGTGATGTCGCGCACCACCGTGTAGCTCAGGCCGTTCTCCGCGACGCGACCGATGTTCCACGAAGTCCAGCGATACGAGCCGTCCGCGTGCCGGACGCGCGCCCGAACGTCATGCACGTCGAAGCCCGAGCTCGCCAGGCGTCCGCGTTCGATGCCGTCTGCGCGGTCTTCCGGGTGGACGAAGTGCCAGACTGATTGCCCGAGGAGTTCCTCCTCCGCATACCCGAGGGTGCGCTGCCAGGCCGGGTTCACCCGCCGGAAACGGCCCGCCGATGTCATCACCGCGATCATGTCGATCGAGGATGTGAAAATCATGTCGCGCTCGCGCTCCGCGTTCTTGCGTTCCGTGATGTCATTCATCATCACGAGCATGCCGGTGATTTCGCCGGATTCGTTGCGATAGGGCGCCACCGAGGCCAGCGCCTGGATAATGCGGCCGCTGCTGTGCACCAGCCGTACCTCGTCGTTGAACGCTTCGCCCTTTCGCCAGCGTTCGAGGAGGTCGTCCCGCAGCCCGCCCGCCAGGACCGCGTTCGCCGCACCTCCAACAACTTCCGTGCGATCGCGGCCGAGCATGTGCAGGAACGCGGGGTTCACATAGGTGATGCGCTGGCCCGCATCGAGAAGACAGACGCCTTCGTTGGTGGTTTCGAGGATCTGCCGGTGACGTTCCTCGCTCTCGTGGAGGGCCGATTCCGCGCGCTTGCGCTCGCTGATATCGCGGAGGGTGCCCTGTGTGCCAACGATCTCCCCGGAGGCGCCACGCACGAACGCGCCGTTCACCGAGGCCCAGAGTTCGCTCCCATCCTTGCGGCGAAGTGGCGCTTCAAAGTCATTCACAGAACCCATCGTCTGCAGCGCCACCACGAAGCGTGCGTAGTCGTCCGGGTTCACCCACACCATCGAGGCCTGTCTGCCTTCGAGCTCCGCGCGGGTGTAGCCCGTCTGCCGCTCGCAGGAAGGGCTCACGCGCGTGATCACCCCGCGCCGGTCGGTCTGGTAATAGACGTCGTGGATGTTTTCAAAGGTCGAACGGTAGTGCTCCTCGCTCGCTTTGAGTTCGCGCTCCATCCGTTTGCGCTGGGTCACGTCGCGCACGATCGCCGCCGAGCCGGTCGGCGAACCGCCCCCGGCGCTCAGGGGGAAAATCGTCATCTCAACATCCAGGCGCCGTCCATCGCGCGTCAGGCCCTGCAGTTCGCTCGTCTGGTTCGCGTCCCCGGCATTCGCGCCGAAAAACGCCCATTGGCCCCCGGGCGGGAACAGGGTTTCGCCGGAAGTGCCGAGCATTTCTGCCGCGCTCCAGCCATACATCGCCTCCGCCCCGCGGTTCCAGATCGTGATCTTGCCTTCGGGGTCGCGCGCGATGATCGCCTCGGGCGATGCCTCCACGATGGCCGCCAGGTTCGCGATGGTCGCGTCCATGATGCGCCGTCCGGTGACATCCAGCGCGACATAGACACCGTGTCTGCGGCCGCCATAGTTGACCGTGGAGGCCGACAGGTCGAGCCAGCGCACTTCGCCCTGCCGAGTCACGATCCGGAACTCGTAGCGGACCGGCAAGTCCTCCCCCGCCACGCGCGCCCGGCCACGCGCCATCACCATCTCGCGGTCGTCCGGGTGAACCACCTTGCTGAAAAAGCCCGGACGATACAGCTCTTCACGGCTGTAGCCCGTCAGGTCCACCATCGCCTGGTTGGCATAGACGATTTCTGGCGGATCAGAAACCCAGATAACGACCGGCGACGTTTCGCACACGGCACGAAAACGCTCTTCACTCTCCACGAGCGCAAAGGTGGCTTCAAACGCCTCTGTACCGGTCATGATCGTAAACCCTCACCATGAGCGTGCGAACACCCTCATGCGTGCCCCACGCTGATCATCGGTCGCGCAGGCAACCCCGCTCAGGGCCACCCGGAAAGGTAAAGGCAGGCCCTTGCCTCCCGGCGCGCTCCGCGGAACCGCTCGGCGGCGTACGATTGGGGCGAAATGTGTCTCCAAATCACCGTCAACGAGAAGGAGGTTGCCACAACGCCCGGCAAACTCCTGCCCGTGACGCTCTCCGATGGTCGCGAAGTCCAGCTGCCGCTTTCGAAGTCCAGTTTCGCCCGGGAAGACCATCTCTGGCGCGCGGGCGGCACGCTTCCGTTCATCACCGAGCCCGATGCATTCGCCGCCGCCCGTACCCACGTGACGACCAAATACGGCGCGCCCCAGGTCTTCTGGCTCCACTCTGCCTTCGACCGCGGCTACATCGCGAACGTCGGGCGCTTCGCCGAAAAGAACCCGGAGTTTGATGAGAACGAGCCAGTGAACGAGGAACTCAACCCGTTCTTCCTCTGGTTCGATGCTCCCCAGGGCCTCGTGATGCCCGTGGTCATCAGCGTCGATACCTTCCGCTGGAACGAAAAGAAGCACGACGGACTTCGCGTCGTCGCGAACATCCTGACGCGCAAAGCCGGCCGCATTGTCCCGCCCGAAATCCACGACCGCGAGCCCTATTTCCAGCAGAAGGACGCCTGGCTCGCCCACGCCGTCCGCGCCCGGCGGCCGCTGGACTGACCGGCCACGGTCGCGCGTGACCGGGCCGCCGAATACGATGTCCCCATGCGACGAGACACGCTCTCCATCCTTGTGTGCCCTCTGTGCAAATCCGAACTGGAACTCACGGTCGCGCGCGAAGAGGCGGACGTGATCATCGAGGGCAAGCTGAAGTGCACGTCCTGCCGGGAGAACTTCCCGATCGAAGACGGCATCCCAAACATGCTCCCGCCCGACCTGCGTGACTGACCGTGACTGAGACCGAATTTCACCACGGCGAGATGCCCCACAAGCCGGCGCCCCCCGAAGAACACAAGCTCATCCCAAACGGCCAGATGTTCATCCGCGGCCTCGGCCTTGCAGCGCTCGCGCTCGCCGCGCTGGCCGGCGCTCGCGAATCCCTCCGTCACGGCCTCTGGCTCGCTCCCCTCGCGCTCCCATGCACCTTCGCCGCCGCCCTCGCCGCATGGGCCGCCGCCATCCACATTACGGGCGGCGAAAAGTTCGACGACCACCCCTGGGTGTAGCTGGACCGTTTCCGAGTCTCACTATGGCAGTGCGAACGGCACGTCTATTTCCCAGGAGACGAACGGCGCGTTGGCCGAAGTACCGTTGCGCCCCGACCCGGACAGGATCGCCGGGGTTTGGGGGATGGGTGTGGTGAGAGCTATTCCGAATCCCGCCATTGGTTGAACGCCAGACGGTGCACCCAGGCAGTCGAACGTCACCCAGTCCAGGGCTTCGTTGTTCTCACCGTAGGCCCAGTAGGTGCCCTGCGAGTAGCTGAACCTCAGATATGCACCCAAGGGCATGTCAGGCCCCACCTGGTAGCTCCCGGATCCGCCCCCAGAACAGACCGGGGTGTTCACAGTCACCGTCCATGAGACGGATCCTGACACGCCGACGTAGCCATCGAAGTTCCCGCCGGGCACATCGCCTGGGGGCAATTCGAACGTGATCACAGCATGAGACGTCCAGCGGGTGTAGATGTCAGGTCGATTCAACTCGTAGTCGAACGTGCCGGTGATGGACCCGGCTGGACACTGGTCGTTGCCGTTCCGGACCGGGTTGCCCGGCGGGCAGCAAGCGTCTTCGCTAACCTCGACGGTCAGCGGATCGGTGGTGAGCGCCGCACTGGTGCTGCCGTTCCCTATGAAGACGAGGAGCCCGTAGACGCCCGCCGCGGTGCTCGTGGCGCAAAACGTCTTTTCCGAGACATTGGTGAGGTTCGCTGGCGACTCGTACGTGCCATCGTTGCGGGCCGCCACGACCCAAACTGAGGCGGTTGGATGGCCACCTCCCGCCAGTGGGTTGGTAATCCGCATCACGATGTCTGGACCGGAGTCCTGGGTGAGGACTGTGTAGGCGATAACTCCTAACGGTGACACGCGCGTATCGAGCAACTCGGAGTCGCCAACACCGAGGTTGAACGACGGACCCGAGTAGTGGTTTGGGATTCCGTCCCAGGTCTGGAAATGGTTGGCGGGAACGTAGTTTGGCAGGTAGCTGGTGAACTGCGACCAGAGCGAGCTCAGCTCGCTCTCCCCGCCCAGAGCGGCCGCCATCGCGGCGAGAGAATCAACCTGCGCAGACGACGCGTCCCAGATGTCCCTCACAACCTGGGGATTGTTGAGGTGGCGGTCGAGGAACAGGAACCAGAGGTAGGCCCCATACTGCGGACCTGTCGAGTAAATGAAGCTGTTCAGCGAGCCACCGCGCTGCAGGCTCATGAAGAATCTCGCGATGCTTGCGCGTTCGAAGTTCGCCGCCGGGTAAACGTAGTCTTCGACCCACTTGGCGGTTGCCTCGTTCAGCCAGCTGTACGTGTCGAACTTGCTCGCTGCGTAACTGTACTGGACGGCGTGCATGAACTCGTGCGCCATGACCGAGTGGAGTTGAGGCAGCGTGCCGAATGCGGTGGTCAGGACGATGTATGAGGGGTACGGCGCAACGAGCGGAGAGCAATCCGACATCATGGCAAACCCGGCCGCATCTGGCAGGCTGGCGATGAGGTACACATCGAACTTGCCGTCGCCTCCGTTGTTGGAACACGCGGCGTCGGTCGGCGGGGCATGGGTCTCGCCCATCAGGCCGACGAGCTCCGGCCAGATCGTGTTCTCCACTTCGTCGAGGATCGATTGTGCTCTCGCCTCGTCGCTCGGCCGGTCGTCGCGCCACCAGACCTTCACGCGCGGCCCCGAGACGGAATGCCACACCACCGGCGCCCGCAGCGGCGCCGGGTTCAGAAGCTGGTCCCATGAACCAGGCTCGGCCGGTGGCAGCAGATAGGGCCGGATGGCGTCCTGAGCTGCCTGGGAAAGCGTCGGGAATGCCTGCCGGGCCTCATGCAGCCAGCCAACCTCCTCCTCGTCGGCAGTCCCGACGTA
>CAYYSD010000032.1:15920-24796 GCA_964474285.1 uncultured Anaerolineaceae bacterium
CCGAACCCTGCCTGCACCTTGTACACAAGCGCCGTCTCACCCGGCGTGGCTCCGGGCAGCGGCTCCAGGTCGCCCGCTGCCAGCGCCTGATCGATGAGCGCCGCGCTGCTGCCTGCAGCAGGCCCCGGGGACGGCACGATCTGCACGCCACCGCTGGACTGCAGGAAGTAGAACTCACCGGCCGCCATCCCCCCGAGCGTGTTGAAGTTCGCCGGGAAGCCCCGGAACCAGAAGTCGAAGCTCTGGTTCGCGTTGTTCCAGCGGAAGACCGCGCCGATCCCCAGGGGCAAGTTCGCCGGATGGGTCAAACCGCCCGCCCAGAGCTTGCCCGTCGCGCCGGGTTGCGTCGCAAACGGCGCTGCCGCAGCGGCCGAATAGCTGTCGCTCCCCGGCATGGTGACCTGGAAGCCGCCCGCAGACTGGAAGAAGTAGAAACCGCCCTGGTCCAGTGCATTCAGGGTGTTGAAGTTCGCCGGAAAGCCCCGGAACCAGAACCGGAACGCCTGGCTCGCGTTCGACCACTCGAACACCGCGGATACCTGGCCCGGCAACGGCCCGCCACCCGTGCCCAGTGGCGCACTCGCGCCAGTCCAGACCTGGCCCGTCGCGCCCGGGACGGCCGGAAACTGGTCGTCCGCAGCCGACACACTCACCGCTTGCCGCTGCGTGTGCGCTGACGCGGCCAGCCCAATTGCGACGACGGCCAGGGCAACCAGGAAGAGCCTTCGCATCACGGGAACTCGCGGATCCGGAGTGATGCCGGATCATGCGTCCCGAAGCCTGCGCATACAAGACACGAATTGGCATCTGTCCGATTTGCGCTTCACTAAGTGAACCGTTGTTCGCGTGGCGAATGCACCGGGCGTAGAATCGGGCCGGCCGGGCGCCAATAGAGGCAGGTCCGGCCTCAGGGGTGTGCGCGATGTCTGTTGAGCCAACCACCGTTTCCGTTCGCGACGGACTCTTCCAGGTCCCGGTCTACCGCGCCGGCAAGGGCGAGCCGCTGCTCTGGTTCCATGCCGCCGGCGGTATGGCCAACGGTTGGACGCCCGACCTCGCGAAGCTGGCCGAATCCTACGACGTGATCGTTCCCGTCCACCCCGGCTGGGACGACACTGGCGGGCTGGACCTGATCGATGACATCCACGACCTCGTCCTCTATTACCAGGACTTCTGCGATGCGCTCGGGCTGGAACGATTCTTCCTGGGCGGCCACTCCGTCGGCGCCATGTTCGCTGCCGAATTCGCGGCGGCCCGGCCGGACATGGTCAAGAAGCTCGTGCTCGTCTGCCCGCTCGGCCTCTGGATCCAGGAGACGCCCGTCACCGACCTGTTCACGCTGCTGCCCAAGGAGCTGCCCAACGCGCTCTTCGGCGACCTTTCGAACCCCATCATCGGTGAAATGTTCAAGCCGCCCGCCGACCTCGACGCCATGGCGGAACAGGCCTACATGCGCCTGGCCAACTTCTCCGCCACGGGAAAATTCATCTGGCCGATCCCCGACAAGGGCCTCAAGAAGCGCACCCACCGCATCAAGGCCGAGACCCTCATCCTCTGGGGCGAACAGGACCGGCTCACGCCGCCAGCCTACGGCCCGCTCTTCCATTCGAAGATCGCGAAATCGCAGCTCGTGACCATCCCGAACGTGGGCCACATGCTCCCGATCGAGAACGTCGAGGCGTTCGCCTCAGAAGTGCGCGGCTTTCTCGGGTAGGCGCTCAGGGCGTGTCGTCCCAATAGTCGAAACGGCGGCGCGGCCGCTGCGCACGACGCATGAGCGTGTCCGGGTCGTCGAGTTCATACGACGCGACCGGCCGCCCCACGAGCTGTTCGATGCGCTGGCGGAGAAGGGCCGCCGGTACCGAAGGCTCCGCCAGGAGCCAGCGCTCCAGCTCATCCAGGCGCGCCGCCGTCGAGATCTGTTCGGGGTCGGGCGCTTCGGCGAGAAAGCGCAGGCAGTAGTGGCAACCCTCCCGGTTCAGGATCGGGACGAGGTGGATGTCGCACTCCCGGATCATCTGTTCAGCCATCTGCCATTCGCCACCGGGAAAAGGCAATCCCGGACCACTATTGTAGACGCCCTGGGAAGCGCCCCGTCCATCACGACTTCGCGCCAAAGCGCGCGAAGTCCAACACGTCGCTGGCGTACCGCTCCACAAAGTACCGGTCGTGCGTGACGATGATCGCCGCCCCTTCGTAGGCCTCCAGTGCGGCTTCGAACGCCTCCCGCGATGGGAGGTCCAGGTGGTTCGCGGGCTCGTCGAGCAACAAGAGGTTCGTCCCCTTCGCGATGAGCAGCGAGAGTGCGAAGCGACGCCGCTCGCCATAGCTCATCTGCCCCAGCGGTGTCCGCAGCTGGTCCCGGGCGAGCAAGAAGCGATGGAGGAAGTTGTTCGCCTCCGCGTCCGTCATCGTCGTCACCCGGCGAATCGCCTCCACGGGCGTGAGGGACGACGACTCGCTTCCCTCGCGGTCTCCGGGCTGCTGCTGCGGGAGATAGCCGGGCACCGCACTCCCCGCCAGCCGCAGTTCTCCCGCCGCCAGCGCGTGCTCGCCCTGGATAGCCCGCAGCAACGTCGTCTTCCCGGAGCCGTTTGGCCCCACGACGGCGAGCCGCGCGCCTCTGTCGACGTGGAACGTGAGCCCGGAGACGAGGGTACGCTCTGCCACAGCGAGCGCCACACCATCGGCTGTGAGCAGCGTCGATCCTCCGGGAACAGCCCTGAACCGGCCCTCCAGCCCGGCCAGCGCCTTGCCGGGCCGCTCCACATGCTCCGCGGATTCCAGCTTGCGCTCGATACGCGAACGCAGCGTGACCGCGCGCCGGGCGATCTTCAGCGCCTTCTTTCGTTTCGCGAAGTCGATGGTGCTCTGCTCGATGCCTCGCGCCCGTGTCTCGATGTTCGAAATCACCGAGCGGAGGTGGCGTTCTTCCTTCTGCTGCTGTTCATAGCGCTGCCAGTGCGTCGCTTCGCGACGCGCCTTCTCCTCCGCGAAGGCCGTGTAGTTGCCCGCGAACATCTCCGCTCGGTGCGTCCGGGCGTCTATCTCGACGATGGCGGTCGCGCAGGCGTCGAGCAGCGAACGGTCATGCGAAACGACGACCACCGGTCCGCGGAAGCCCGCGATGTAACGCTGCACCCATTCGATCGCCCCCACGTCGAGGTGATTCGTCGGCTCGTCGAGCAGGAGCACGCCCGGGCTGGATGCTGCGACCTCCACCAGACCCAACCGCGTCATCTCACCCCCGGAAAGCGTCGCCGCAAGTGCGCCGGGAGCGATCCCGTCGACCCGAAGCTCGCGCTTCAGCCGGCCGCTATCCACGCCACCCTCCCCTGCGGGCGCGGCTAACAACGCGTCATATTCAGCCGAAAGCCGCGCCAGCTCGGCCGCGTCTCGAGCGCCGGCCATGCCGGCGGCGACTGCGGACAGGCGGTCCTCCCCCGCGCCGGCAAAGGTGCGCGGGAAACACGTGGCGGTGGCCGTGCCGGGGCCTATGGCGCGGCCCTGCGGCAGGTAGCCGACGCGAACCAACCGCGGCAGCTCCACCCGGCCCCCGTCCGGGCGCTCCTCTCCCGCCATGATCCGAAGGAGCGTCGTCTTCCCGCTGCCGTTCGCTCCGACGATGCCCACGACTTCGCCCGGGTTCACCGCGAAACGGATGTTTTCGAGAACGAGACGCCCGCCAAGTTCTTTGGAGACAGATTCGACTACCAGCACACGGGCCCCCTTGCGAGCAACAAGCTCCCGCGCGGTTACGGCGGCGGCCGGCGAACAAGCGTGGACTGGTGGGAAGATGCGGGAGACCGTTGAACACACCAGTGCGGCCCCGGGGATTACGCCCGGTTCTGCCGCGATCGCGCCTGCGCCCTGGTCAGTCTGTCAACGGAGACCTCGTTGGGGGATGTTCGCATCATAGCGCGGCCAACTCCCACATGTGAACCGTACATTCAGGGGAATGCTCAGCCGGTCCGGCGCCGCAGCGTGGCCGCGCCCAACACCAGCGAAACCGCCGTGGCGCCCGCCAGTACGGCCAGGTCCGTCACTCCCCGGGCGTCGAGTCCGTCGCCCGCCGCCACCCGGCGCAGAGCTTCGTAGGCATAGGTCATCGGCAAGAAGTTCGAGATGAACTCGAGTTCATCTCCCATCCGTTCCCGTGGCGCCATCAGCCCGCAGAGCAGGATCTGTGGCAGCAAGAAGGCCGGCATGAACTGCACCGCCTGGAATTCGGAACGGGCGAAGGCGCTCACGAAGAGACCAAGCGCCGCTCCCAGCGCCGCATTCAGCACCGCCAGCGCTACCACCGCCCAGACGGCGCCCTCCACTTCGAGGCCCAACATCCCGAACGCGAAGATTGACACGATTACGCCCTGCACCAGCGCCACCAGTGAAAACGCCAGCTCATAGCCCACGAGCAGGTCGAGTTTTGCCAGTGGCATCGTCATCAGCCGTTCCAGCGTCCCGCTCGTCCGTTCGCGCAGCATCGTGATCGACGTCACCAGGAACATCGACGTGAGCGGAAAGATGCCGAGCAGGGGCACCCCGATGCGCTGGAACACCGGGTCCTGGCCAATGAAGAGCCGCTTCATGATCGCCATCAGCAGAACCGGCACGAGGATGAGGAGCGCGACCGTGCGCGCGTCTCTCCGCAGCTGGAGCAGCACGCGCCGGGCGGTCGCCAGGGCAATGCGCGGGTTCACTCGGGCTCCTCCCCGGCTACGATCCGCAGGAACGCGTCCTCGACCCGGCTTGCGCCCGTCCGTTCGAGCAGGGCCGCTGGCGAACCCGCGCCGACGATTGCACCGTCGCGCATCAGCACCAGGTCGTCGCAGCGTTCGGCTTCATCCATGACATGCGACGAAACGAGCAGCGTGGCCCCGGCGTTCGCCAGCTCTCGAAACGTGCCCCAGAGTTCGTTCCGGAGCACGGGGTCGAGCCCCACCGTCGGCTCGTCCAGCACCAGCAGTTCCGGCGAATTGAGCAGCGCGCTCGCCAGTGACACGCGCGCCCGCTGTCCGCCCGAAAGCCGGTCCACACCCTGGTCGGCGTGCGTCCCCAGCCCCACCGTGCCGATGACCCGCTCGACCGACCCGGCCGGCGCACCAAGGACGCTGGCGAAGTAGCGCAGGTTCTGGCGCACAGTCAGGTCGCCATACACCGAGGGCGACTGGGTCACATATCCGACGCGGTGACGGAGACCCCGCGACCCCGCCGCTTCGCCCAGCACCTGCACCGAGCCGCCTGCCACCTTCTGCACGCCAACGATGGCGCGCATCAGCGTCGTTTTGCCACAGCCGCTCGGCCCCAGAAGTCCCGCGACGGTTCCCCGCGCAATCGTGAGCGAAAGCTCCCGCAGCACAGTCCGTCCCCCACGCGCCACCGCAAGCCGTTCGATGGCGACCGCCGGTTCTCCTGCCACAGCCGCCATCCTAAGGATGCATGCCGCGCCCCCGCAAACCGCACGTAGCGTCGCGCCATCAGCATTGGACACGCGAGCACAAGTACCCCCGCCGAGCCGCGCGCACGCGAGCGGGCAAGCGCTCCCGCGCGCCAACCCCTCCGCGCCGCCCCGCTACCGCCTGCATCCCCCGGGCTCATCCAGCGCGTTTGATCAGCGCCCGAGCTCTCTGCGTAGGTATCGGCATCACACACAGGAGAACTCCAGTGCTCGGCGAACTCATCTTTGAAGAGACAGGCAAGATCATCGGACAGCGCATCCTGCCCGTGGAACGCGGCCCGCGCATCGAAGTCACGTTCGAATCGCACGGCAAGGTCCTCGGCGTCGCCAGCTACAACCGCGGCACCTACGTCGCAGAAGTTCAGCCGGACGGATCGCTCGTCGGCGAAGGCCAGGGTGTCGTCGTCACGCCCGAAGGCATCGTGACCTGGCAGGGCAAGGGCACCGGCCACATGGTCCCAAGTGGCGACGCCGTCGGCGGCTACACCGTCCAGTACCGCGGCGCCATCTTCCCGGCGACCGGCTCGGCCGGGCTTTCGCGCCTCAACGGCATGTGCCTCGCCTTCGAATTCGACACCGACCAGAACGACGCCATCACCGCGCGCGCCTGGGAGTGGAAGTAACCGCGCGCCGGATCGCGCTCACCTGATGCGCGTCGCGAGCTGCCAGGTGTTGCCGGCCGGGTCCTTCACCATGGCCCGGCTGTCGCCCCAGGGCGTGTCGATCGGCGCCTCCAGCGACTCCGCTCCGAGCTCCACCGCCCGGGCGTATGTGGCGGCGGCGTCCTCGACGTACAGGTAGAAGAACCCGGGCGACGGCGGCCGCACGTCGTCGCCGCTGATCAGCATCACCGAATCGCCGATCCGCACTTCGAACGGCTGCCCGCCTCCGCCTTCATCCGTCGCATCGAACGCCTGTCGCAAGAAGTCCACGAGCGTTTGCGGCTCATGCGCGAACAGTCGCGGCGCAACTCGCGGCCACCCTTCGGGAATCCAATCCGCCACTGTCACGCTCCTTCTCCGCCGTGTGATGCCCGCCGCCCGCTCCGCGTTTTCTTTCCGCGACGGCAATCGACGCCATCCGTCCCTATTATGGTCGGGCAGGAGCAACCGTGGCACTGAACGAACACACCTCGGACACCCATCGCGTCGAAAATGGCTGGTCGTCGGCAAGCCCCCCGGCACAGGCGTCTCGTATTGCCGGCGCGGTTCTCGGAGCTGCCATCGGCGACGCAATGGGCCACCCGGCCGAATTCCTCCGCATGGAGGCCATCCGGGAGAGGTACGGGCCTTCCGGCGTCCAGGGCTTCGAGCTGTTCTGGACGCGCGAGGGTCAGACGTTCGCCCCTTACACCGACGACACGCAGATGGCCGAGATCGTGCTCCGCGTCCTTCGCGACAGCCGCCGTGACAGCCTCGATATCGACACCACCATGACGCGGATCGCGGCCGGGTTCGCGGACTGGAGTGTCAACCCGCAGGGCGGACACCGCGCCCCCGGAAACGCTTGCCTGCGCGGAGCCAGCCAGCTCCGCCAGGGCGTCCCCTGGTTCGAGGCGGGCGGGCTCAAGGACGGCGGGTGCGGCTCGGTGATGCGCGCCTACCCCTTCGGCGTCGTTTTCCCCGACGACCTCGATCGTGCTGAACGCTGGTCCGTCGAACACTCGAAAACCACCCATCGCGCCCCGATCGCCCTCGCCGCCTGCGGCGCTATGGCTGTTGGCACCGCCCTTCTCATCAGCGGCGAACCACCGGAGACTGCCTGGGCGAAAATGATCGAGGCCGCCGCTCGGGAGGACACACAGACCGCCCGGATGATGGAGCGCGCCCTCGCCGAGGCCACATCCGGAGTCGGACCGGACGTCACACTTGCCAGGCTGGAAGGCTGGGCAGCACACGAGGCCATCGCCGCCGGTCTCTACGTCGCCGCGAGGCATCCCTCCGACCCGCGCGCCGCAATCCTCGCAGCTGCCAACACCCCGGGCGACTCGGACAGCATCGCCACCCTCGCTGGCGCGCTCACAGGCGCCGCCTCCGGACTCGAACGCATTCCCGCTGAGTGGATCCGCGACGTGGAACGCGCCGCCGAACTCCTGTCCCTGGCGCGCGAGGTCGCCGCGATCGTGGCGTAGAGCGACGCCTCTAGCGGCGCAGGAACCGCCAGCCAGGGCCCCCCGACCCGATATCGCGGCGCTCCAGGGTGAAAACGGCAAGGGCGAGGAAGAACAGCGAGCAGCCCACGAATGCGGCCGCGTTGAGCCAATCGAACCCACCCACGAGCGGCTTCGTGAAGTCTGCCCAATAAAACGGCGAGAGCTTTCGTGCCTGCTCCAACTGGCTCACGAAGGCGCCCAGCGTGTTGAGGAAGTAGCCGGCTATGGCCGCGCCGACCACCAGGATCGTGCCTGAGGTCTTGCCGGGGAGCGCCGCACTGCCCAGGATCGCGAGGCTCAGGTAGAAGAGCGAGATGGGAAGCATCGTGAGCGTCGCCCAGATGACATGGCTGGCAGCGATCTCCAGGTCGACCGCGAGCTTGCCGAGCAGCAGTCCCGGGAGAGCGAGCAGGATGATCCCGATGAGCACAGCGATATACGCCGCGGACTTCTCGACCACGAGTCGCCTGCGGGAAATCGGCTGCGCGAGCACAAGGTCCAGCGTGCCGGCGCCCTCTTCCCCCGCGATGGCGCCTGTGCCGGTGATGATCATCGCGATGAGCACGATGAGGGGTATGTAGGAGAAGTACTCAGACGCAAGGAAGCCCGGGGGCTCGCTGAACGCCCCGGCCGCGCCCGTGAACTCGGTCAGCGCGCCCGATTCGTCGAACGCCTTGAAGATGTCCTTGAAGGGCGGGTAGATGAGAACGGTGACAAACCCGAGCACCGAGATGCCGATGCCCCAGGCGAGCAGCGGCACCCGCTGATCCCGGAGGGTCCGCCAGAACGTGGGGAAGCGCCGGCGGGTCGATTCGGGCGGGGCCGTCGGCGAGTCCTGCTCCTCGTTCGCTTCCTGCCGGCGGCGAAGACGCCACGTGCGGGCGCCCGCGCTCAGGTCGCGCCGCTCGAGAGCGAACATCGCCAGGACCACGACAAGGGCCGATAGCCCGGCAAATCCCGCCGCGTTCAGCCACTCGAAGTCCCCCGTGAGCGCCTTGCCATAGTTCGACCAGTAGAAAGGAGAGATCTTCTGCACCTGGTCCAGCTCGCTCACGAACGCGCCAAAGATCTTCAGGAAGAACGCCGCGATGGCCATCGAGATGATGGCGACGGTTGAGCCTGTTCGGCCCGGGAGGATTGCGCTGCAAAGCATCGCCACGGACGCGTAGAGGAGGCTCAAGGGCGCCATCGTCAGGCACGCCCAGGCCATGCGGCTGGCGGCGAGATCAAAGTCCACGAGCAGGCTGCCCAGGTAGAGCCCGGGCA
>CAYYSD010000033.1:0-3381 GCA_964474285.1 uncultured Anaerolineaceae bacterium
GCTCGACCTGGAACGGTGTCTACGGTGAGGGGATTGGCGGCGCCACGGGTGTCGCGGCGTCAAGCGGCACAGGAAATGGGGTGTACGCAACGGGATTCTATGGCGTTCGCGGCATCGGCTCGCCTGGAGGCGCCGGCATCCGGGGCGAAGGCACGACTGCAGGGGAGTTCCACGGCCGCGTCATCCCGGGAACGAACAACGCTTACACCCTCGGGCTTCCATCGCACCGGTGGAACACTATCTACTCGGTCAACGCTCTTGATACTTCGTCAGACCTCCGGCTCAAGCGCGACATCGACGACCTGCGCTATGGCCTCGACGAGGTCATGAAGTTGCGGCCAGTTTCGTTCGAATGGTCGGATGACCCGCAAGCCGCACCACACCTGGGGCTGATCGCCCAGGAGGCGCGCGAGGTCATCCCGTCGCTGGTGCACGGCAACGAGGCCACCGAATACCTTTCGATCACGAGCGCGGAGCTGATCCCGGTGCTCATCAAAGCGATCCAGGAACAGCAGGTTCAGATCGAAGCCCTCAAGGGCGGGGAGGGCGTTGTCCCGCCGCGAGCTGCTTCAATCCTGCCCGCGGGTGGGGCAGGGGCGGCCTCCCCGGCCTTCGGCGAAGGTACACTCATGGTCCTCGCAGGTGTTGTGGTACCCGGCCTCCTCCTCTGGCGGAAACGTGGAGCAAAGAACTCGTAACTATCCCGGAATGCGGGGGCCGTTTCGTGCAGGCGCTATACTTGCGTGGCTTCCGCGGGGTCTTCTGCGGGAACGGAGTGGCCCCTTGCGAAGGCGAACCCCCATCCTACGGCTTCCTTCGGAGCGCTCCCGGCGCCGGCGCCGGCCGGACGACGAGCGGGCGCCCCGGCCGGTCCATACCAATCCGCAGCGTGACGGCCAAGGCCTCCCTCCGGCGGCGGCCGCGGTGCTTTCGCTCCAGCGCACCCTCGGCAACCAGGCCGTTCAACGGATGATCGCCGCAGGCGGCGGTCAGCAGCTCATGCGCCAGGTCGCGGGTGGCAACGGCGCCACCATCCAGCGCGAGGGGGGCCTCTGGGACTACATCACGAGCCTGTTCACCGGCGGCAAAGAGGAGACCCCAAAGGGCGGCGCGACAACAAAGCAGGAAGAGCCCGGCCCGGAAGAGGGGCCGGAGGATCTGCTCGATATCTTGAAGGACGATTCGAAGAGCAAAGCGCTCGCGTCCACAATGCCCGCGCCGCAGGCACTGAAAGCGATGAAGGATCGCGGCATCGCCTTCCACTCGCGGATCGAATGCATCCTGACAATCTGGCCCGGCGTGAAACTCAACGACATCCGGGACGACATCGAAGCAGCCACGCAGCCGCAGCGCGACAGGCTGGCCAGGGACTCCGGCGCGATGACGAGGATCAAGGCTCGCACCGACAACGACACCTTCCTTGGCCTGCTCCCCGCTCTCCGCGTGTTCGAACCCTCCACGGTGAAGCTGGGAGGGTCCACAGCGAAATTTTCAGGCCATATGCCCGGGCCTGAGGCGGATAAGTTCATCAAGGCGCACATGCAGAAACTCGGCCTCGACGGCATCACGAAAGACCGCAGAGTCGAGGGCGAAGTCTCCGTCGTCGGCGACTCCGAATGGAACGAAGCCTTCAAGCGCCAGTGGGGGCCGTTCGGCTACACCGATCCGACCGTCTGCAACGCATTCGTGGACGTCAACCTGCCCGGCCGCCACATCTGGGTCCACAAGGACCGCGGAAATCCTGGCACGGTCGTGCACGAAGGCATGCACAAGTACGCGGATCCGACTTTGCGAGACTCGCTGATCGGCCAGTACAAGCTCAAGGGAGTCTCCAAGCTCGATGAAGGCCTCACCGAGGTCTACACGCGCGAAGTCGTCACACCCCTCGGCATCAAGCGCGACAACTATGCGGAGGAGTTCCAGACCGCGACGAAGCTCATCGCCGCTGTCGGTGCCGATCTCGTGATGCAGGCGTACTTCGCGGGTGGCTACAGCGCTCTCATTCTTGCCTTCGCGAAGCTGAAGCCCGGCATCGTCTGGGACGACTTCACCGCGGCCCTGGAAGGCGGCAAGTTCTCGCAGGCGGAGGCAATGCTGTGAACCACGCCCTCTCGCGAACTCAGCCGTGACTCTCGACCCCGACTGGATCACGGCTGAACTCCGCCGGGCCAAAGCGCTGCTTTCCCTGTCGCGGACCGGCGTGCAGCTCTCGGAAGCTCCCGTTGATCCGCCCGCCAGGGACGTCGGCGCGGTGGCTGGCGTCGGACTTCGGAGCGTTTTACCGCACGTTCGCGCAGATATCTACATCTTCGACGATGGGGATGCAGGCGAGGTCGCCATCCAACAGTTCGCGTCGGAGGTGCCCGCCTCCGGGACGACGAGCAACGGTGCCATGATCGCCGTCGTGACCGCCAGTGACGACGCGCTCCTGCGGAGGCTGCTCAGCGCCTTCGCCGGCGACGAATAAGGCTCAGACGCGCCCGAGGAACGCGCCCAGCGCATCCATGGCGGCCGGCTCCGTCAGGGTGGGCGCGTGTCCCACTCCCGGCACAGTCACCACCTCGCTGTCCTTCAGCGACGACGCCATCTTCGCGGCCGTCTCGGCGCTCAGGACGTCGCTTCGCTCCCCGCGAAAGACGAGCACCGGGCACCCAATGCGCGCGAAAGCGCCCCATGGGTCGCGCCCGAGCGATGGCGCCGCCTCCCGCCGGATCACCGGGTCCATCTTCCAAACGAACAGGCCGTTGTCGTTCTTGCGGACGTTGTGCCGTGCGAACTCCGCAAGCGCATCTTCGTGGATGTGTTCGACCATGTGGACATAAAGCTCGCGATAATACTTCAGCACCGCTTTCATGTCCGCGAACATCTCCGGCGCTTCGGCCACGTGCTTGAGGATGCGTTCAACGCCCGCCGCCTCCAATTCGGGACCCACGTCGTTTACCACGATGCCCGCCACGTTCTCCGGGTGGGTCGTTGCGTAGTTCATGGCGATGATGCCCCCGAGCCCCGTCCCAACGAGCGTGAACCGCCCGATGCCGAGCGCCGTTCTCACCGCTTCCAGGTCGGCCACATACGTCGCAACGTTGTAGCCCTCCATCGGCCCCCAGTTGCTTTCGCCTCGCCCACGAATGTCCATGCAATACACGTGGTTGCGCGCGGCGAGAGCCGTCGCGGCAGCATCAAACACGTGCGCCTGCCCCGCCAGGCCGTGGAGCATCACGACGACCGGTGTGCCCTGCGAACCCCGCGCGATGAGATGGTGCCGAATTCCGTTGGCTTCCACAAAAATGTCGCGCACGCCCGTCGCTACTATCTCCGGCATCGAATACCTCCCGGCGCACGCTTGCCGCCCGCGTCGCGCGGATTCTAACCGCAGTGGGC